>JBBKXR010000018.1:0-34468 GCA_037969585.1 Verrucomicrobiales bacterium | reverse complement strand
CCTTGTTTCTGTGATTTTAATGCGGGAAAATCCATTGACTTTACTCGGTTTTCATTCTAATTGAGATCCATTCTCAATAACGTTATTGAGAGGTATTGAACCGTCCAATAGTTTGAATTACGCACTCCAACCGCTTGGTTACCCTGTTGGACCGATTTTTGCCTCCGTCATGGGGGTGGCAATCGGACTGGTTGGATTGGTGCCGCACGGACTTTCCCAGGAAAAAGCCGACACCGCAGTATCGCCGACCGCTGCTGAAGTGCAGGAAAAGGTTCGCCAATGGGTGCACTCGCAGCAGTTGATCTCGGAGGAGGCGAGCGATTGGCAGGCGCAAAAACAGGCGCTCGCTGACCTCAGCAAAATTCGTGAACGCGAAATCGGTCAACTCGATGAGGTCATCGAAGCCGCTGGCTCCCGGCTCACTGATGCCGAGTCGCGTCGCGCGGAACTGATCGCTGAAGAGGACTCGCTGCGTGACCGACGCGCTGAGTTGGAAAAAGAAATCGTCACTCTGGAACGTTCCGCATTAAGTTTGTTGCCGGGGTTTCCCCCGCCGCTGCGAGAAAAAATCAAGGATGCCTCCGAGCGGCTTGAAGCGAAAGACCGCGAGAGCCATCCATTGCAGAATCGCTATCGAGATGTGCTCGCTGTTTTGGTGGAAGCCAGTGCGTTCAACTCGCGTCTCACTCACGATGTCGATCTACGTGATGTCGATGGCAAGAGCATCGAAGTCGATGTGCTCTATCTGGGCTTGGCGAGTGCCTACTACACGGATCGATCGGGAAAATACGGCGGCACTGGGCAGCCGGGTGACGTGGGTTGGACCTGGACGGAACGACCGAAGCTGGCTGCGTCGATTCGTAATGCGGTCGACATTTTCCAGAAACAGGCCACTCCGAATATGGTCAAACTTCCGCTGCAGCTGCGTCTCGAAAAATGAAATTTCGACTGACCCTAGCCAGCTTGTTGTTGGCCCTGCCTGCAGTCGCGTTACGTGGGCAAGACGAGCCGACCGAAGTTGATCCGGCGGTAGCTTACCGAGCGGCGGCGGAATCCATCGATGCCGATCTGGCCGAAGAACTGGCTAAGTTGGCGGTGCTTCGCGAGCGAATCGCGAGCGAAAAACCCGCCGCTGCCAAGGCCACCAGTGACGTTGCCGATGAGCTGCGCGACAAACGCCATCTCGCTGAAATCGCGCGCCAGAAGAGCGACACGTTGGAGCACGAGTTGGCGACCGTCGATCAGCGAATCCGGCTCTGGCGCGACGAGGGAAAATACATCGACAGTTTACTCATCGACTTTCGCAAGCAGTACGAATCACAAGCGGGTGCTGCCGGCTATCAAGAGCTCAGTGCTATGAGTGCGACGCCGTTGAAGCTGGCGGCTCAGCGTTTATCTGAACTGGCGAGCATTCAGCTCCAAGGCGGGCGCGTCGTGTCCGGTCAAGCGGTCGACGATGCTGGTCAAGCGATCAATGGAATCTTCGTCGAAGTCGGTCCGCTGTCGTGGTTCGCTGCCGAAAAAGATTCACTCGCCGGCCTGGTCACCGAAGGCCGCGATCTGCGTCCGCAGGTGATCGCGAGGACTGGCAACGCCGACGAGCTGCGTGCCCTGGCAGCGGGTGCCGAAGTGTCGCCGGTTTTCGACCCAACTTTGGGGGCGGCGCTGGCGCTTAGCGAGGCCGATACAGGATTTATCGACCACATTCGTCAGGGCGGATTGTGGATCTATCCGATTCTGTTGCTGGCCGTGATCGCGATCGTCGCGGCGGTGATGAAATGGCTGCAAATTTCTCGCATTCGAGACGTCTCGCCGATGGTAGTGCGCCGTGTGATCGACGCAGTCAACGCTGGAGATTCTATCGGTGCTGAAGCGGCAGTGAGCGAACTTAACCATCCCGCCGCCAAGCTTTTGCGTCGTGGCATCGCAGTGGCGGATCAGTCACGCGAGTTTGTCGAAGAGTCGCTCTACGAGGAATACGTCGCCGCCCAACCACCACTCCAGCGCGGCTTGCCGCTGATTGCGATCGCGTCCGCGACCGCGCCGCTTCTCGGACTGCTGGGTACCGTTACTGGGATGATCGCCACCTTTCAGCGTATCCGAATTTTCGGCACCAGCGACACCAACGTCATCGCCGGTGGTATTTCGGAAGCGTTGGTGACGACCGAGTGTGGTCTGGCGGTGGCGATTCCGGCGGTGATCATTCACGCGCTGCTGTCGCGTCGCGTGCAGGGCATTCGTTCAGCGATGGAAATGACCAGCCTCGCGTTCGTCAATGGACTGGCCAAACCGGGCGATGTTAAGACTGATAAACCTTCGATGAAAAAGGAGGTTGAAGCGTCGTGAACTATTTCGGCGAGCAAATGATGCAGCTTTCACGCGAGGGTGGCTGGATTTTCTGGGCGCTAATTGCCTTGGCGTTCGGCATCGCGTTTGCATTGATCTCGATCGTCCACTTTTTGCGTTTTCCCAATGCTCCGCGACTGCCTGCCGGGGATTGGTTGAAAATACTCGGTCACGAAGGCACAGACGACGAGGCGGTGGCACGTCTGGTGCCGGTCGCAGGGGAATTGCCGTTGATCGAGCAACAGCTGTTCAGTCAATTGGAGCGACGTATTCGCTTTGCCTTTGTGCTTATCTCCGCAGCTCCGTTGGTGGGATTGTTAGGCACCGTTAGCGGCATGCTGGCGACGTTTCACGGCATGGCGAGTAAGGTCTCGGGATCGCCGATGGATGTCATTTCTGGCGGTGTTTCCGAGGCGTTGATTACGACTCAAACCGGGCTGGTAATCGCCGTGCCGACTTTCATCGTGGCGACGGTGTTGAATAATCATTTTAAGCAATTGCGATTCGCTTTTCAAAAACTCGAAAGTGCCGTGCGCAGAACGAATCTTGTGCCGGCGACGAACTATTGACCTGGATGCGGCGATTTCGACAGTCATGGGGCGCTGACGAGGCAGCCTCGACCGAGGGGGAGATCAACATTTCTCCTCTGATCGATGTTGTATTCATCCTGTTGATTTTCTTCATCGTCACTACGGTTTTCGTTGAGGAGACCGGGATCAAGATCGACAAGCCGCGCGCGGCGGCGCAGCAGGATATGGAGCAGAACAGTGTACTGATCGGTATCACGTCGGCGGGTGATGTTTTTTATGGTGGTCGAAATATCGGTGTCGAAGGAGTCAGGGCGGTGGTGTCGCGTTTGCTCAAGCAGGAAGTTATGCCGGTGATCATTCAGGCGGACAAAAACACACCGACGGAGTTGACGGTTTCCGTGCTCGATGAAGCCAAGCTGGCGGGTGCTGAGCAGGTTTTTGTATCAACCGTTTCCGATTTATGAGTGCGTGGACGAAGACACAAATGACGCCTAAGGCGTTATGGAAACGTGTCGGCCATGGGGCGATGGCGACAGGCTTGACGGTGTTTTTGCTGCTGTTCCTGGTCTTCGCCCGTTGGCTCGATGCGCAGCGTACGCCAGACCAAACTATTCGGATGGTGGAGTTGTCACCGCCCGTCGCCATGCCCGCTCCGCCGCCGCCTCCGGAACAGGAGACTGAGCCGCAGGATAATGCGCCTCCGCCTCCGCCTCAGGTGAAGTTGCCGCATTTGGAATTGCAGATCGAAGCAATGGCGCCCGCTCTGGCGGCTCGGCTCGACCCGCAAATCGATCTGTCGATGCAGGATGTTATCTTTGATGTCGAGATCGATCCTGTGGCGTCTCCGGCGCCCAGACCGACTCGGCAGGTCTCGCAAACCTCGGTTTCCCAGTCCGAGACTTCGAGTCGCACGCCCGCGCCCAAGCCGCAGGCAAAACCGGCACCGGCGATTCGCAGTACTTATGATGCGGGTGAACTCGATGCGCGTCCCCATTTGGTCAATCGGCCAAGTGCCAGCTATCCTCGCAGTCAGCAGCGTGCCGGAGTGGACGAGGGCCGGGTGCTGCTCGAAGTGTCGATCAACACCAGTGGTCGAGTGTCGGTGAGCCGGGTGATCTCCAGCACTCACGATGACTTTTCTGCCATGGCGCGGCAGTTTGCATCGAGCGCACGCTTCTCTGTTCCCAAGAAAAATGGCAGGGCGGTGACGGCGATATATCGATGGCCACTCATATTGCGACCGTGAAAATTCTTCTATTAGTTCTGTGTTTGTTCGTCGCGAGTGTGAAGCTCGGGTTCGCGGGCGAGCTGTTGCCCATCGATCCGCTGTGGCAAAGTCCGACCTTTCGCAAAGCGTTCACGGCGAGCTACGGAGTCGACGCCCGCATCGAACCGCGTTTGACGACCGATGAAAAAGCGGTGCTCGACGCTGTGGCCAGTGCGATGACTGATAAAGATCGCACCGGAGCGATCGGCAAGTTGACCGGCTCGACGTTGATTGGTGAGAGTGCTGCCTTAATCTTTAACTTAGGCAATCTGTACTTTGAAGAGGGCGAGATCGACGACTCGATTGAGAATTTTGAAAATGCTATCGAGCTGTATCCCAATTTCCGCGATGCGCATCGAAATCTCGCCGTTGCTCAGGTTCAGTCTGGTAGGTTCGATGAAGCCGAACCGCACCTTCGCCGTGCGATCGAACTCGGAGCCTCGGATGGTCTCACTTTCGGTTTGCTCGGTTATTGTCACGCCAGCGCGAAGCGTCATCAGGCGGCACTGCAGGCCTATCGGATGGCGCAATTGACCATGCCGGACGAGTTGCAATGGCAGTACGGCGAGGCTCAAGCTCTGATCGAGTTAGGTGATACGGTCAAAGCCCAATCGTTGTTTGCGGACCTTCTCGAGAAGCGGCCGGATGATGTCGGATTGTGGCTTCGTCAGGCGGATGTCTGGATCCGTTCGACAGAACCGGGAAAAGCGATCGCCAACCTTGAATTTGCCAACCGGTTGAAACCGCTCGCAGCAGGGGATCTGGCTTCGCTTGGGCATTTGTATCTCGATCAGCGATTGCCGGAGCAGGCGCTGCGGTGCTATTTCGGTGCGATCGAAGAAGGCGCTGACGCCGTGCTCGACGGGCTCGAATACCTGTGCGCTTACCGGCATTTCGACCTCGCGATGCAACTGAAGACGAGCTTTGACAAAGCGCATGTTTATGATGAGGGCTCCGATCGGTGGACACGGCTTGAGCGCGCGAAGGCGTTAATCGATATCGAGGGTGAAACGGGTGATGTCGAAGCTGGTGTGCAGCGTGTTGAGGCATTGTTAAAACGCAATCCTCTCGATGGCGATGCTTTGCTATTGCTGGCCGGACATTATGAGAAAAATGCTGACCGCGAACGTGCGATGATGCTGCTGGAGCAGGCGGCGAAAGTAGAATCAACGCGAGCCGACGCATTGTTTCGCCATGGCAAGCTGCTGGTCGAGGATCGTCGCTATAAGGATGGCCTGCGGTTGATCGATGAGTCGCTGAAACTGAAGTCGCGTCCGGCGCTGGACGACTACCTCGCAACCGTGCGAAGGTTTGCCGATGGCGAATAGTAATAACGAAGAAGGCGAGGGTGAGCCGGTCGAGGTTCCGATCACGAGCGAACTCGACCTGCACACTTTTCGCCCCAACGAAATTGGATCGTTGTTGCCTGAGTATTTCCGCGAATGTCGGATGAAAGGCCTGTTGAGCGTTCGCGTGATTCATGGGAAAGGCAGCGGCACCTTACGTGAGGGCGTGCATCGATTGCTCGAGCGCCTGCCTGAGGTCGAGTCTTTCAGGCTGGGAAATGAATCGAGCGGTGGTTGGGGAGCGACCGTGGTGAGTCTGAAGGCATGGGGTGATTAGGCTATCGTTTTCGAGTCGGAAAATGCTCGAAATCGGATATGCTCTTCGATGATGACGGTTTCCCCGAAGGCTAAGCTTGTGACAATATGGCGACACACTATCGCGCTTAGCTGCGTGCTCATGGGGTTGTTTTCCATGATTGCTGAGGCAAGTGACGTGCATACATTTTCCGGCCCGAACGGCCTGAAGCTGGAGGCCGAAGTGCTCGATTTTGTCGACGGTAATGTGGTGATTCGGCGGGTGACTGATCGGCAACAATTCGAGTTGCCTGCGAACCGACTGGCACCCGCTGATGTCGAATTCATGAAGGCCTGGCTGAATGCGCGCGAGGCTTCAGCACATCCGCTGGGCTGGAAGACGGTTCGCATTCATGTGCCGATGTTTGCTGACGAGGTCGAAGCTCCAGGGATTCCAGCTGCATTTCGACGTGTCGATGTGCACACGTGGGAGGCTGAACTGCCTGAAGGAGCGTGGATTTTGGTGTCGATTTATAGGCAGGACGACGAAAAGTTTTCACCGGCGTTTCTCCTGCCGTATGACGGTCAGCGCGAGTGGTTTTTGAGTTATGAAAACAACCGCTTGTCTCGCTCCAATGAGCCGCAGGGCAGGGTGGAGTTGGTGGGTTTGTTCGTTGGCAGCAAGGACGATTCGGCGGCGCTCAAAGCGATCAAAGGCGATGTGACGGAGCAGGGCATCGCGCTGACGAGTGAGTTCCTGTCGTCGGAAGATTTCTCGGCCTTGGGTGGAAAGGCTATCTCCGCAGTGGTTGGTGAGATCAAAAGTTTCAAAGAGGCCAGCGATGCCAAACTGCGGGCGCTGCGCATGGACGACGTGATGCGTGAGTCGACCGGCCTCAGTGGATGGGATGAACTAGAATTGCTCGACGTACGCTGTTCTGGAGGCTGGCCGCTCGCCGAGTGTGCATCACTCGAGGCGTTGACGACCTTGATCGTCGACGGCGATGTCACCCTGAGCTCATCGATCAAGGATGGAGCGTTTTCTGCTTTAAAACATCTCTCGCTGGTGGAGGCCGGAATCGATGATCCAGACAGCTTCAGAGATTTCACCGCTCAACTGGTCGAGCTCAACAGCCTGACGCTACCCGATGACCATCCGCTGCATCTTGGTGGACTCGTATCCTGCCCGGAAGTGACGGCTCTGGATCTCGGAAATGAGTGTGGTGATCCCGAAACTCAAGCTCTGGCAACGATGGAAAATCTTACCACGCTGCTAATGAAGCGGAACTATCGGCCTGCCGATCTTCAGCCGCTGATCACCCAGGGGCACTTCGACAAGCTGCGCACTCTGCGCGACTATCAGGGGTTGTCGTTTGCCAGCTTCCCGCAGCTCCGCGACTTGCATGTCAAAGGCAACGAGGACGAAGGCGTCGATCTCGGCACGCTGAAATTACCGAAGAACGTGACCCACCTTCGCGTGCGTAACCCCAATCTTGACGACTTGGCCGCGCTGGGAGAGATCGGCGCTGGCCTTGGAGTTCAGTCGCTTACTCTGACCTTTCCATCGATCGCCGACATCGATGCGCTGGCCACCCTCCCATCCCTGTCGTGGCTCACGATTGAGGATCAATTGTCGACACTCGAGCAAAAAATGGAAACACTCGACACCGCTGCCTTGCCCTCCCTGCGAGGCTTGAGTCTGCTACGCCTGCAAAATCTGACCACCCTCAAACCGACTGGCCGGATGCTGAAGGCTCTGAGCGTACGTTCATGTAGCGAACTGAGCCGAACCGACCCATCGGTCGAGCAGATCGCTGACAAGGTGATCCTCAAGAGGTAGCGACGAAAGGCCGACGAGTGGTATCGAGCGGACCGTCCAGCAAGTTTGGCCGAGCTTAAAGCAATGCGCTCAAATATGTAGTCTAGTAAATAAGGGGACAGTCCCAAAGTAGTTGCACTCTGACGGCGTATGTGTAATGATGGGTGTGCTGTCTCCGACGCGCGGATGACGGCTCTATCTTTTGTTATGCGCCAAGCTCGACTCGTTCGCCGCCATGCTGAGGCGGTCTATCATTGCGTTTCTCGTGTTGTGGAGAAGCGCTATGCTTTTGGTGAGCCCGAGCGGTGCAAATTTCATTCTATCATGCGCAGACTGGAGAAGTTCTGTGGGGTGCAGGTGCTGACCTATTGTCTGATGTCGAATCACTTTCACATCTTGGTGAGGGTGCCGGAAAAGGGAGCTATGCCTGCCTTGACGGAAGACACGTTGCGCGGGTTGGTAAATTTGATTTATCGTAAACGGCAGCGACTCGACGTCCTCCAGGAGTTGGATCGAGCGAGGCTGACGCTGGAGCGTGGAGACGCCAGCTGGATGAATGAAATTCTCGGTCGCTACGAGGCGCGGCGTCACGATTTGTCATCGTTCCTCAAGGATCTCAAGCAGTGGTTTACTCAGTGGTACAACCATCGACATGAGCGCGAGGGGACCTTGTGGGAGGGGAGGTTCAAGAGTGTGCTGGTGGAAAATGGCGAACAGGCTTTGCTGACGATTGCGGCCTACATTGATTTGAATCCAGTCCGGGCTGGTCTGGTCGATGATCCGAAAGACTTTCGCTGGTCCGGCTATGGGGAAGCGGTGGCGGGAAATGGAGTGGCTCGGAAGGGCTTGTGTTGCATGCTGAACCGTACCCGGTATGCGATGAATCGACGGATCACTTGGGCGGATATCGGACCCAAGTATCGGCTGCTGTTGTATGGACACGGTGAAGAACGGGCGCCGGACGCGCTTAGTGGCTCTATGGGGCGACGTGGTTTGTCGCGGGCTGAGGTTGAGGCGGAAGAAGCGAGGGGAGGGGTGCTGCAGGTCGCCGACGTGCTTCGTGGAAAGGTCCGGTATTTTTGTGACGGTGCGGTGTTCGGGGGGCTGGAGTTTGTCGAGGATGTGTTCGACGAAAATCGGTGGCGCTACGGCGGAAAGCGAAAAACGGGAGCTCGGCGGATGCGCGGTGCGGATTGGGGTGATTTGCGGGTGCTACGCGATTTGCGTCGGGATGTGATTGGTTGAACGACGCTTGGCTGCTGGGCCGGAGGCTATAAGGTGTGCTGGCTGCAATGTGAACTTTTCGCGCAGCAAAGCATTTCGCCTTGACCCTGTGGCTGTCGAATTGAATGATTCGCGCCATGAGCAATAGCGAAGAAGCATTTCCCGGTATCGGTAAGATCGAGTTCGAGGGACCGGACTCGAAAAATCCACTTTCTTTCAAGCATTACGACGCCAACGAGCAGGTTGGCGGCAAGGCGATGAAGGATCACTTGAAGTTTTCCGTCGCCTACTGGCACGCGATGCGCAATCCGCTGGCCGACCCGTTCGGACCTGGTACGGCTGAGCGTCCCTGGGATGATGGCACGGACTCGGTGGAGAATGCCCAGCGACGCGTTTGGGCGGCGTTCGAGTTCATGCAGAAGCTCGGTGTCGAATACTACTGCTTTCACGACCGTGATGTGGCCCCCGAGGGCGCGACACTGCAGGAGTCGAACGACAATCTCGATGCGGTTGCCGACGAGTTGGAAAAAGCTCAGAACGAGACCGGTATCAAACTACTTTGGGGCACGGCCTGTCTGTTCGCCAACAAGCGCTATTGTCAGGGCGCGGCGACTTCGCCGTATGCCGATGTGTTCGCCTATGCGGGGGCTCAAGTGAAGAAAGCACTCGAAGTGACGCATCGCCTAGGCGGTGATGGCTACACGTTCTGGGGCGGTCGCGAAGGCTACTCGACCTTGCTCAACACGGACATCAAGCGCGAGCTCAACAATCTTGCATCGCTGCTGCACATGGCGGTCGATCACAAGAAAAAGATCGGCTTTACCGGTCAGTTCTACATCGAACCCAAGCCTCGTGAACCGACAACTCATCAGTACGATTCGGACGCGGCGGCGTGTTTGAACTTTCTGCGAGAGCACGACCTGATCGATCACTTGAAGCTGAATCTTGAGACCAATCACGCGACGCTCGCGGGCCACACGATGATGCACGAGATGGAGGTATCGATGGCGGCCGGTGTTCTCGGTTCCGTCGATGCTAACACGGGTGACGAGTTGATCGGTTGGGACACGGATCAGTTTCCCACGGACATCTATCTCTGCACCGAGATGATGCTCTGCATCTTGCGCGATGGCGGTTTCACCACGGGTGGTTTGAACTTTGACTCCAAGCCGCGTCGCGAGAGCTTCGAGCCGGTCGATTTGTTCCACGCTCACATCGGTGGCATGGACGCTTTTGCCCGTGGCCTAAAGACGGCCCACGCGATACTTGAAGACGGTCGTTGGCAAGATTTCAAAAAGAACCGCTACAGCTCCTACGATTCGGGTATCGGCGCGAAGATTGAGAAACGCGAAGTCGGTTTTGAGGAACTTGAAAAATATGTCCTCGAAAATGGTGAGCCGAAAATCGGCAGCGGTCGTCAGGAAATGCTCGAGAATCTGATCAACGAGTTCATTTAATGGCGCGTGGCGCCAGTCGCCGCGGCACGACTTGACTAGCGCAGCTGGTAGGACGTCAGTCCCGCCATGCTGCGCTTTTCTTTATTTGGATTCCCGGTCACCATCCATTGGATGTTTTGGTTGATCAGCGCGATGTTTGGTGGTGCGCTGAATGCCAGTGGGTCAAACGAGTTCAAGGCAGTCGCGATCTGGATGATCGTGGTTTTCATTTCAATTCTCTGGCATGAACTTGGCCATGCATTCGCCTTTCGCCGCTATGGAAAAAGTCCGCAGATCGTCCTGCATGGGATGGGTGGCTACGCTCAGGCTTCCGGGCAATTGACGCGAAAGCAGGACATCATCGTCAGTCTCGCTGGACCGGCATTCGGTTTTTTCCTCGGCTTTCTGGTCTGGCTTGTGATTCGTGCTTATCCGCAAATAGCGATAGGCAAGCCGTTCATGGCCAGTTTCGTTAAGGCGATGTTGTTCGTAAACATTTTTTGGTCAGCGGTGAATCTGTTGCCAGTGCTGCCATTGGACGGGGGGCGAGTGTGCGCAGCGATCGTTTCCGGAGGGCGTGCGGGCTTAGCTCCAAAAATCGGTCTTGTGACTGCTGCGATCGTGGCTGTACTGGCTCTCACTAGCGGACAGATCTACATCGCTATCCTTTTCGGCTTTCTGGGCTACCAGAACTGGAAGATGATCCAGGGGAATTCTGGTGCACGTCCGTTTGGGATGTGAGGAATGATACGGATGCTGAAGAACATCACTCAGATTCTATCGATTCTGATTTGGTTGGGAGCCATGTGCTATGTGGTTTTTGGCTTCGTTGATCTCATTCGCTGGGGAGTAGGAAAAGGAGTTTTTAGTGTGCTGGAGTATCCGGAGCGTAAGGCAATCTCTGTGGCATTCGCTGGTGTTGCGGCGGCGATGTCAGTGCACTGTGGTCCGATCCATGTTTGGGGGTGTCGATTGATACCTCTAACTTGTTCCGTTTTGCTCGTTGTTGGAGCTAGTTTTTCGATTGCCAAGGGGGCTGTTTGCTTCATATCGGCCGATGGAAATATTGCCCAACTTCATCATATGACATTTTGGGCCATTGCCGTCATGCTAGCTGCGACGTGTTGGTCGTATCTTCAGTCGAGAGGTTAAAATCAACTGAGGTGATGGCTACTATGTCACACCAAACCATCCAGTCGCTGCCTCAGCAGATCGAGCGCGAGTCGCGTAGTGCGCATTTTAAAAGCGCTGCGCTCGACCGGGAAAAAATGCTTGGCGGTGTATGTTGGCTGATCGTCGGCGCGGCTGGCGAGGCCGACAAAAACGGTACCGACCGGTTTTTCATCGCTGCCACCGGTGGGGCCGGCGATGCCAGAAACTGCGAGGGCGTGATCGGCGCCGCTGACGCGCAGGCAACCTTCGACCATGGCGCGGACCACTTCTTCGGAGACGGCACCGTGCTGGTCTAGCAGGGCGGTCGACACTCCGAGGATCTCGGCTTTGGCTGCGTTGGCGTAGGTGATGTAGCCGCGATGAAAGACGCTGGATGATCCGGAAACGTCGGTGATTGTGCTGGCGATAAGGCCGCCTGTGCAGGATTCGGCGGTGGCGACGGTCTGCCCGAGTGCACTGAGTTTTGTGACGAGCACTTCTTCGATCGTTTGCTCGCCGACGTTGACCAGCTGGCGGGGAAAGGCTTCGCGGACGATTGCTTCGGCAAGGTCGAGAGCACCCGCATCAACGGCAATGCAACGCACGTCGACTTCGCCAAGTCGGGCGCAGTAGCCGAGTTCGAGACCGCCGATGGCAGCCAGCGCACCTTCGATTTTGGCGGCGATGGATGACTCGCCGATGCCGAACAGTTTGAAATTTCGCAACTGGCTGGCCTTGTGTTCGGGGCCGAGCAGGTCGCGCAGTTTGGGCATCACCTGATCGATAAACATCGGGCGGAGTTCCCGTGGCGGGCCGGGCAGGAGGAACAGATGCGGCGATTGATTGTCGCCTTCGGTCACGGCCGGGAGGTAGAGGCCCGGCGCGGTGCCGTTTGGATTGTGCAAAACCTCGGCGCCTTCGGGCACCATCGCCTGGCGGTCATTGGTGGCGGCCATGGTGTAGCCACGGCTTTCGAACAGTTCGCGGATGGCGTTGAGAATACTCGAATCGAGATGCAGTTCACGACCGAGAAGCTCGGCGGTGATCTCGCGGGTGACGTCGTCCGATGTTGGTCCGAGCCCACCGGTGACCAGCACCACATCGGCTTTCTCAAAGGATTCGAGTAAGGAACTTCGGATCGCGTCGCCGTCGGGAATACAGACCTGACGCTCGATGTTCAGGCCTAGTTTGAACAATTCTTCACCAAAAAAAGCGAGATGCGAATTGATTACCTTGCCGAGCAGAAGCTCGGTGCCGGTGTTAATGACTTCGATGCGCACCTGCTGAGGAGTTCGGAGGTAGGAGCTGGGAGTTAGGAGGCTCGTCCAATCGGCATCATCAGCTCTCGACTTCCTTGATAACCGTGGAGGGATGGCTGGTTTCGAATTCGATACGCGGTGCGTCCGACCACAGGTCTTCGATGGCGTAAACTCCGCGTTTATCGCGGTGAAATACGTGAACAATGACGTCGATGAAGTCGAGGATCAGCCATTGGCTTTCCGGTTTTCCGTCGCTGCGATTGGCTTGGGTTTTGTCGTTTTCAGCGAGGTGCTGAGAGATCTCACGGCTCACCGCTTTCAGGTGTGGCTGTGAATTCGCCGAACAGACGACGAAAAAATCGGTCAGCTGGGAGAGTCCGCGCAGATCGAGAATGACGATGTCCTCCGCCTGAATGTCGTCGGCGTAGCGGGCGGCGGTTTTGGCCAGTTCGAGTCCTTTAAGCATGATCGAGAAGGGAGTTCGGAATTTTGATTCCAGTGGGCAGACCTATAACCGAAAGATTGCAGGCGCGAAACTAAGGATTTTTCCCGGTGAGAGGCTCGGAGGCTGGTGTAGAATGGCCGGGTGAAATCGTTCTCCGCTTTGTTATCGCTATGGGTCCCGCTGCTTTCGGCGCTGATCGGCACTGCTCAGGAGCCGGCTTCGGTCTACACGGATCCAGCACCACCCGAGGTTAGCGGGGTGCAGGAAGGTGCGGCCATGCCCGAGGCAATGCCATTTGCCGAGTTGACCTTTCACGCCGCCCCGAAGCCGCGTTCGGAGTCAGCAGTGAATGCCGACTGGCATCGATTTCTGGGACCCAACGACGATGGCACGACGCCGGAGACCCATCTGCTGGCTAAATTCGGCGACGAAGGTCCGCCAGTAGTTTGGGAGATGGAGAAGGGCATCGGCTACACATCGCCGGTGATTGTCGGTGATCACTTGGTCTACTTCACCCGGCTGGAAGATCGCGAGACGATCATGGCGCTGCATCCCGAGACCGGTGAGCGCTACTGGCAGCGCGACTACCCGGTAGAGTACCGTGACCGCTACGGTTTTAACAGTGGCCCGCGGGCCAGTGCAGTGATCGATTCCGGGAAAGTTTACACGCTCGGCGTGACCAGTATTCTAACCTGCCTCGATCTGAAAACCGGCACTTTGTTGTGGCAGCGAAACCTCAACTCGGAGTTTGCTGTAGAGCCGTATTTCTTTGGCCACGGTGCTTGCCCGATCGTCTACGACGGAAAAATCATCATCAATCTAGGCGGGAGTGATCAGCTTTGTGTGGCTGCGTTTGACCAGCATAACGGCAGACTGGTGTGGGGAACGCGACACGAATGGCGTTCGAGTTACGCCTCGCCGATCATCAAACCGCTGCGGGGTGAAGATCGACTTTTGGTATTCGCTGGCGGAGACTCCAAGCCGCCGGTCGGTGGCCTGCTGTGCATCGATCCGACGACGGGTAAACTGCTCGACGCTTTTCCGTGGCGTTCGGATAAATACGAGTCCGTAAACGGCTCCACGCCGCTCGTTGTTAGCGAGAATCGCGTTTATGTTTCCGATGTTTACTCCGAGGGAGGAGTGATGCTTGAGCTTGATGAAGATCTAAAGTGGCACTCGGTCTGGACAGCCCCCGACTTTGGCCTGCACTGGAATACGCCGCAGTTGAAAGACGGCTATCTCTATGGCTTTCGCGGCCGCAACGAGCCGGACGCCTGGCTGGCATGTTATCATGCGGAGAGCGGCAAGGAGCAGTGGCGCGAAGATTTGCAGTGGACCATCGATGCCAATGGGCGCGACTATCGAATGAGCTTTTTCCGTGGCAGTATTCTGCAGGCGGACGGGCGTTTTTATACGCTGGGCGAACTGGGAAGTTTCGCGGTGCTGGCGATGAATCCGGCCGGTGCCGAAGTGACATCGAGAGCTCAACCGTTTACTGCGCGGTCGACTTGGTCGCTGCCGGTGGTGTGCAAAGGTCTGCTCTACCTTGCGCAGCACGAGGACGCTTATGATACCCAAAAGGCGCCGCGGGTGATCTGTTACGATTTGCGGGCGGGTGAATGAGAAATGGAGAGATGTTTTTGCGGACGGCACAAAAAAACGCCGCGTTCGAAAAATCGAACGCGACGTCTTGAAAAGTTAAATGATGTGGTGGCCGCTTATTCGGCGACTTTCATGACACCGTTCATCAGTGCCCAGTGGCCGGGGTAGGTGCAGATGTAAGGGTAGTCGCCAGCTTCTGCAGGAGCGGTAAACTCGATGGTTTCCTCGGCACCAGGCTGGACCAGACCTGAGTGGAACAGAATTTCTTCCGATTCGGGGACGGCCTGCTTTTTGGTCAGGAAATCAGGATCGGTGAGGCCGGCGTTGGCCGCCATGCCGACCACGTCTTTCTTGCCTGGTTTGACGATGATGATGTTGTGCGGTTGGCGAGTAACACTCTCAGCAGGGTTGACCAAGGTCAGTTTGACTTTTTGGCCGGGTTTGACCGTGAATTCCTTTATATCGTAAATGAACTGAATTTTGTCGGCGGTCAGCTTGATCTCGGCAATGTCGGCCTTGTCGTCGGCGAAACTGGAGGTGCTGGCGGTGATGAAAGTTGCTGAGGTCGCGACGGTGGCGGCAAGCAATATCGAGAGATTTCGGATAGTCATAGTGATTGAGATGAGTAGGGGGTGGATTTAACCACGCATCCCATGAGCCTGCAACGGCATATTAAATGTGTGAAATCTGAGGACAAGGCCAACAAAAGCAGTATCTTTGAACAGTTAAGCGTTAACATTCCGGACAAGTTTATAAAAGTTTTAAAAACTTTTTCTATAAAAATTGACAAATGTTGTGAAAAATACTTCTATTTTCTTATAATTATGGTATTATTTAGGAAATATTGATCTTTCTTAGTGATGAAACGAATTTTGATTGCAGATAGCAGCACTGACGATGCCACACGGCTTCAGCAGGCATTGGAGTTGCAGGGCCACCGCACGGCGCGTCTTGAAGATGGAGGGCAGTTTTTAGGATTCTGTCAACAGCACCAGCCGGATCTGGTCATCGTTGATGTCGACTTGCCGGTGGTGAATGGCTGGGCGGCTGTACACGGTTTGCGGGCGGATGATTCCACTAAGGCGATTCCGGCCATTGCGCTTTCGTCCCATGCGTCGGCAATCGAGGAGCAGCAGGCGCAGAGTATCGGTTTTCAGCGTCTGGTTTCGAAGCCTATGGAAATGGAATTCATGTTGCGGTGCGTTGATGAGGTGATGAATGGCGGTCCCGCAGCAGGCGTCGGCTTGTCTGGTGCTGTGACGCCAATGCACGAGCCATCGCCGAATGCGGTTGCGCAGGCGCCGACTGCTTCCGTGTCACCGACTCATGTCGATGATGATTGTTCTTTCGAACGTGTGCGTGGTGTCGCACGCGGCATTGCTGAGTTGATTGATTTCCTGCGTCCGAACGTGCTCTCGCTTGGATCGGAGGGGCCGGAACTTTTCGGATATATCACGGAGGGTGAAAAACAGATCACCAACGAGATGAACGCCATCGAGGCACGCGGTCCCGAAGCGTGCGACCACGCGCTCTACGATAAAGATCTACGCCACGACTTTCGCAACATGATTGGAGCAGTGACGGGTTTTGCTGAGCTGATCCTGATGGAGCCGGGGCTTGATCAACAACTCGCCGCAGCGCTGACGCAAATCCGACAATACTCGACTGAGTTTGTGCGTTTGCTCGATGCGCAAAAGGCGGCGGCAGCAGTTGCGTAGTTGAGGCTGGCGGCAGATTGCGATTCGCTGTTGTTTTTGGTCTGCCCGACCATTGGCAGCGGAGGATTTTCCATTGGCCGCTTGTCGTGGCTGTGGCACCGTGGCCGACCATGCGAATCGGAGACGACATTCATCTCGGTTATTGTACCAACATTCATCGTGGCGAAACCTGGGCGGAGACCTTCGCCGGGCTCCGCGACTACACGTTGCGCGTCAAGCAACGGGTGTCGCCCGATGCGCCCTATGGGATCGGCTTGCGACTCGGTGCCGATGCCGCTGCGGAGTTGACGGCGGATAAGGTGAAGCGCGAGGAGTTTTGTCGATGGCTCGACGACAACGGATGCTACGTGTTCACCATCAATGGATTTCCCTACGGGAAATTTCACGGCACGCGGGTCAAGGAGCAGGTCTACCGACCGGACTGGACGTCGAGTGATCGACTCGTATACACCAATCGGTTGTTCGATTTGCTCGATGAGATCGCACCGCGGGGAATGGCGGGTAGCGTCAGCACCTTGCCCGGGTCGTTTAAGGAATTTATCTCAGCCGACCCGACAGAGCGAGCGAAGCAAGTCGCAGCGATTCACCAAAATCTCATCGACTGTCATCGGCACATCGCCGACTTGGCGGAGCGCAGTGGGCGCGATCTGCATCTCGGGTTGGAACCGGAGCCGCTCGGCCAGTTCGAGACGACGCCAGAGACGGTGGAATTTTTCGAAGCCCTGTGCGCTGCCGCTGAGCGTGAAGGGATCGCTGCGGCGGACTTGAAGCGTACCATCGGCGTCAACTACGACACCTGTCATCTGGCGATCGAGTTCGAGGAGCCTGGCGAGGCTTTACAGCGACTTCGCGAAGCGGGCATTCGGGTCAGCAAAATTCACCTCAGTTCGGCTCTGCGCTTAAAGCCAGAGGCGGAGGCCCTGAAACGTCTGCGCGCTTTCGAGGACGAAGTTTATCTTCATCAGGTCGTGGTTAGCGAAGGCGGTGAGGTGGTCCGCCGTTTTCGCGATTTGCCGGATGCGCTCGATGACGCGACGGCACGCACCGAAAAGGGGGAGGCGCTCGGTGAGGAGTGGCGGGTGCATTTTCACGTGCCAATCCATGCGCAGCCAGAGGCACTGTTCGGTGACACGCGTGATCACATCTCCGGAACGCTGGCGACGTTGGCGGATCATCCCGATCTGTGTTCGCACTTCGAAATGGAAACCTATACTTGGGAAGTGTTGCCGGAGGCGATGCGCTCGCCTGACGTCGTTGATCAGTTGGAAAAAGAATACCAATGCTGCCTGGCGGAATTTGCTGAAAAAGGATTTCAACGATCGTGAGCACTCCAACGACCAGCGTAAAGCCCGGCGTGCTGCGCACGGTTCTGGTGCTCGGGCGGACGTCGAATCTACCGACGGTATGGACCAATGTTCTCGCCGGTTGGTTTTTAGCGGGCGGCAGTTGGGACTGGCAGATCGGTTGGCTGATCCTGGGTGTCAGCGCTCTGTACTTCGGTGGCATGACGCTCAACGATGCCTTCGACGTGAACTGGGATCGCAAACACGCGCCGGAGCGGCCGGTGCCGAGTGGAGCGATCTCGGAACGTGGCGTTTGGATATTGGCAATTGTCTGGATGGTTGGCGGAGTCGCCGTTGTTGTCGCTTTCACCCATGCCGGGCTGGGATGGCTTGCAGGACTGGTGGCGGCGATATTGCTCTACGATTGGAGTCACAAAAAATGGCCGGGCGCGATGTGGGTGATGGGCGCGTGCCGGACGTTGGTGTATCTGGTCGCAGGGAGTTCCTCGACAAGTGAAGCGCCGACGCTTGCCGCAGTTGGCACGATGGGGGTAGGTCTTGGCTTTTACGTGGCGGCGATCACCTTGCTGGCTAAGGGGGAACGAAAAAAGGTAGAGCGCCAGAGCACGGGAATTCTGCCCTTCCTGTTGCTGCTTACGCCCTTGCTTTTGGTTGTGTTGGATTTCGCATTACGCGAAAAATTAACGTTTCAAGCGCCGGTTTTTCCCTTGGTTATCGTCGGCTGCGGAGTTGTCTTCGCGGTCTGGTGCATTCGACTCGGGCGGCGCCGACTCTCTAACAACATCGGTCACGGTGTTACCACCCTTTTGGCCGGCATCTGTGTCGTCGACGCCTTGTATCTTTCGCTGGTCGACTGGAAGCTGAGCTTGATCTGTCTCGCGTTTCTACCCATCGTTCGGCTTTTGCAACGGCACATTCCTGCGACGTGATTGCGTCGTGGGCTGCCTTGAAACTTGGCGACTGGCGGGCGATGTTTGTAAATAGTTGGCAACGTGCTCGTCCACTGGGACTGGCGAGACGCCAGTATCACATTCTCGTCCACTGGAACCGGGTTCGTCCACTGAAACTGGGGCTGGAATTCCCCCTACGTTAGACATGATCCAAAAACCCATCCATCTCAGCTACGATCACCGAGTGGTGTTCACGCACGGGGCGTTCCAGACCTCGAATGCAACCCTGCGCGATCTGGTCGCCCATGCGGCGGAGCTGCGCGGGCCGAGCAAAGTTGTGGTGTTTGTTGATGCAGGCTTGCTGGCTGGCGATCCCGAACTGACGGCGCGGATCGAGCGCTATTTTGCGCATCACGGGGCGGTCGCGGAACTCGTATCGGCACCGGTGGTGCTGACCGGCGGGGAGGCGTGCAAGAATGAGTGGGCGATGGTCGACAAAATCTGGCAGGCGATCAATTATCACAAAATCTGCCGACACTCGTACGTGGTCGCCGTTGGTGGCGGAGCGTTTCAGGATTTGGTCGGCTTCGGGGCGGCGACGGCGCATCGAGGCATTCGTCTTATTCGTATGCCGACGACAACGCTCAGCCAAGGCGATGGCGGGGTCGGAGTGAAGAACGGGGTGAACTATTTCGGCAAGAAAAACTGGATCGGAACGTTCGCCGTGCCGTTCGCTGTGGTGAACGATTTGGATTTCATTCATCGCCTGCCGGAGCGCGATCGGCGGGCAGGTATCGTCGAGGCTATCAAGGTGGCATTGATTCGCGACGGAGCATTTTTCCACTACATCAGTTCGAATGCGGATGCGCTCGCTGAACTTGAGCCCGAGGTTTTGGAAAAAGTCATCCGGCGCAGTGCTGAGTTGCACGTCGAGCATATCGCCAGCGGCGGAGATCCGTTCGAACTCGGCTCGGCGCGGCCGCTCGACTTTGGTCACTGGGCGGCGCACAAACTTGAGCCGTTGTCCGGTTTCGCCATCAATCATGGTGAGGCGGTCGCCATCGGTATGGCGATCGATTTACTTTACTCGGCGAACATCGATATGCTCGACGCGAAGACCTGCGAACGAATCCTGTCGCTGATGGAGCGGATTGGGTTTGTGCTCTGGTCAGATTTTCTCGATGCGCACGATGAGACTACACAGCCGGTTATCCTGCAGGGGCTCGAAGAATTTCGCGAACATCTCGGCGGAGAGCTGACCATCACTCTGGTCCCCGAAATCGGGCGCAAGTTGGAAGTTCACAGCATGGACGAGGCCGCTGTGCTTGATGCCGTGGCGAAGCTGAGGACGCGCGCCCAGGTTTTGGCGAAAGCGAGTGACGCGGGTACGCAAAAAACCCCCGCCACGACTAGTTCGTCGTAGCGGGGGCTTTAAAGTGGTCAGTCGCTTAAATCAACCGACGCAGCGTCGTTGGCAGGTTTAGCCGCGCGGGATGTTGAGCGAGGTGCCGAGAATGATCGTGCTGTCGTTCAGGCCATTGGCGCTCTGGATGGCAGCAACGGAAGTGCCGTAGCGTTTGCTCAGGTTGTAGAGCGTGTCGCCTTTGGAAACGACGTGACTGCTCGTGCCACCGTAGTTCGTCGCCGGAGCTGCCGGAGGAGTGTAGGCCGGGGCTGCGGGTGGTGTGTAAGCGGGAGCCGCTGGAGCCGGTGGTGTGTAGTTGTCGACCGGTGCGGCAGGCGCAACGGCGGCGTAGTCGCCCGTGCTGGCTGGTTCGGTGGTCGTGCCGCCGGTCGGACCGTAGTAGGGATTGTCCTCGTAGGGATTACTGGTCAGGCTGTCCGTGGTGGATTTGCAGGAGACACCGCCGATCGCGAGGCCGGCAGTCAGAAGGATGGAGCTAATGCGTTTCATGAGTAGAAGGGATCTTGTTAAAGGATTCTGGAAAATTAGGATATCTTAACAAAACTTGCAAGCGGAATTTACGAAATCTATGGTTGATTTGATAAATAACGCTATCGATGGCTGGAGACGCCTTCTGAGAGGGCCGCTATGGCGTTAAATGGCAGCTAGAATTTGTCGTTTGCACCGTAGCGGCAGGCGTTCACATTGATGCTCGATGACTGATGCTGCCTATCCACATGTTGCCGGACGCCGGAGTTGCCTACGGGAAGGGGTTCTGCTGACGATCGCGTTTGTGATCGCGGGGCTCTGTTTACCGGATGTGGTTGCAGCCGATTTGGGGACGGCGGCTGGGGCTGGAGTCACTTTTTCTGATGCTGAACTGGTGGCGGGGGCGGCGCAGGCACCGACCAAAGACTTTCGGGGCGGGCAGATTTCGATGCAGTTGATGAGTGAAGTGAAAAGCATCAAACCGGGGCAGACCTTTACCCTGGGATTGTGGATACGGCATGCGCCTGGTTGGCACACCTATTGGTCAAACCCAGGCGTGGTGGGGGTTGCAACGACGTTCATCTGGGATCTGCCGCAGGGGTTTTCTGCAGGACCGGTGCAGTGGCCAGCTCCGCAGCGGACCAAAATGGCGACGTTGACGGCGTATGGCTACGAAGGTGACTGCGTTCTTCTGGTCGATATCACCGCTCCGGATGAGTTGCCGGCGGATCAGCAGTCGGTGACTTTAAAAACCAAATTGGGCTGGATGGCCTGCGCGACGTCGTGTCATCCGGGCTGGTCGGATTTTGAGTTGACGCTGCCGGTGGTGGCTGAAGGGAACTCCGAGGTGGTATGGAATGATGATGCGCACCGATTGATCGAAGCCGAGCGCGAGCGATTTCCGGAGGCAATTGCCGGCTGGAAGTATGAGGCTCTGCGCGTCACTGAGGCTGGGGAGCCGGATGTCGCCGGCAAGTGGATGGAACTGACGGCGCGACCGGTCGATGAATCCGATGAAGTTGATGAGCCGAGATCGTTCGGGGTGGCCGACATCTCGTCGCTGTCGGAGTGGGGCGACGTGTATTTTTTCTCGATCGATGATCAGGTTGACTCAGACACGCCGCAGATCGTGCGAGCCAACAGGGATGGTAGCGTCACCTTACGGATGAAAAAATCGCAGTACGCTCCAGAGAATCCGCAGGCGCTGTCCGGGGTGCTGTATCGCGAGCAAGGTTGGGGCAAGAATGCGCACCCTTGGATGTTGGTCGAGGCGAAGTGGTAATCCGTCCGGGTGATATAAGCGGGACTTTCTTTTTTCGGGGATTGAACGATGAATTGCCATGTCGATGACGAAGGAGCGGAAGAAAACCGAGCGGAAGCGCGGAGCTGAATCGAAGCCAAAAGACACGGCTGACGACTCAGAGTGGATCGAGGTGCGCGGCTCGGAGATTCACGGGCGCGGCTTGTTTGCGATTCGCAAGATCCCCAAGGGCACGGATATCATCGAGTATGTCGGGGAAAAAATCGACAAGGAGGAATCGGATCGCCGCGGTTGGGACCTGTTCGAAGAGGCGCAGGAAACGGGTGGTGCGGCGGTCTATCTGTTTACTTTGAATGATGAGTTCGACATCGACGGTGATGTCGAATGGAACTCAGCACGATTGATCAATCACTCCTGCGATCCGAATTGCGAGGCCTTGATCGACGGTGATCAGATCTGGATCACGGCGCTGCGCAAACTTAAAAAGGGCGAGGAGTTGTTCTTCAACTATGGCTTCGACCTTGAGAACTTCGAGGGACATCCCTGTCTCTGTGGCACGGATCGTTGCGTGGGTTTCATCGCTGGCGAGGAGTACTGGCCGGAGTTGAAGAAACTGATTAAGAAGGCCAAGAAGGCTCGCAAGAAGCGGAAGAAGTCTGCGAAAAAGTG
Organism: Verrucomicrobiales bacterium; assembly: GCA_037969585.1. GTDB lineage: Bacteria > Verrucomicrobiota > Verrucomicrobiia > Verrucomicrobiales > DEV007 > JBBKXR01. The sequence goes on along the minus strand of JBBKXR010000018.1, from coordinate 12,072 downwards.
AGCCCGGAATGAGGTGCTGGGACTGCAGCAGGTAGCTGAGCATTACTGAAGTATTTCAGCAAAACGCGGAGAGCGGAAAGGTGCCAAAAGCATCATGCAGATCAGCCTCGAATTTTAATTCTGGCCGAGTTTGCTGGATGCTTTCAGTATCGGAACCGGTTGACGGTGTGACGCGCACAAACCGCCGCAGGTTGCTGACACAGATAGCGGCAGCGGGCTGAACACAGTCCAAATTTTTAAGCGAGGAATCGCTGGTCGACGTAACTGCGTGGCAGTCGAGAGAGCCTCAGCTTACGGAACACGCAGGCTTTGACCGATACGAATGTTATCCGAGGTGAGTCCGTTGGCTTTCTTGAGGGCCGCGACGGTGATGCCGTATTTCTGACTGATCGCCCACAGCGTTTGCTTGGGCTGCACGGTGTGGTAGCGAGCGGCGGGCTTGGGTGCCGGTGCGGGCTTCGGCTTCGGGGCCGGAGGTGGTGTATAAGTTCGGGTCGCCGCTGCAGGAGGGGTGGTGCGTGCCGTGTTGGTGGCGATCCGGGCAGGCGGGGAACTGCTGCTGCTACTTCGTGTCGGTGTCTCGGTGCGCGTTGGCGCGGGTGGCGTCGATGCGATTCGCTCCGACGATGAACTACTCGACTTTGTCGTCTTCGGGCGGTTGACTTCGTTGCCGCTGGAGGTGCGGCTGCCGTTTTTCACCCAGTCCTTGCGATAGTTGCCGCTGGCATCGAAGGGGTAGTCTCGTTGGCTGAGATTGTGCGCAGGGGTCGCCAGCTTGCTATCGGTATAGTTTGCCGCTTTATAGCCTTTACCAGCGCACTGGCTGAGGCAGGGAAGAATGGCTGCGCAGAAGGCGATTCGCAGTGCGCAGCGAACCGCGTTCGAGTAGGAGCGAACGGGCGAAGCGGTGGCGAGCTCTGAGGGTGCGGTCATTGTTCCGTGACAAGATAGCGCGTTTTTCGCAGCTGTGCGCAATTTTCCTTAACTTGTCTTAACTAACGTTGCGGAGTAGGCGGGGCTACGGTTTTACCTCTTCGGTCGAAGGGGTTTGCGGCGGGTCGATCTGTAGATTATTTACGCGCAGTTGGTCGAGAATCCCCTGTGCTTTTGCGCCGGTGGAGGTCTTGGGGTCGATGGCGACAATCTCCAACAGAGTTTGCGCCATTTGTCGCACCTTCCCCTGGTTCTTGAGTACGCCGATTTTGTTCAGCATGGCGTGTTGCAGTTCTTCGCCCTTCAGCTGGTTGCCGCGAATGTAGTCGTCGGTCAGGATGAGCATGCGCGCCCACTCGACGTTGCGCTCCAGTTGCATCATGGCGCGACTGTATTCTACGTCGTTAATAAGGCGTTGGTAATGAACCGCCTTGCCGGTTTTGTTCTGCAGGTCGTTGCTGATCAATTCTTGCAATTGCGGTAGGTAGAACCACGCGGCGAGGTTGCCGGGGAGGGGCGGAATGCCGTCGGCGAGCAATTGGGCTCGTTCCAGACCTGTAGCGGTTTTCGCAGCTTCAAATTTTTCATCGCGGCGAACCCGGACGGCGGTCATTGCTTTGAGTACTGTCGCGTATTCTGTGGCGGAGACAGCTTGATAGCCGTTGACGGCATAAGGGCGTCCGGTGTTGTCGGTGAGCATCACGGTGGGGAATCCCTGGATGCGGTAGTTGCTCATGACTACCTGGTTCTGTGCCTTGAGGGCGTCTGGTTGCTTCTTCTCCCTGGGAAAATCAAGGCGGACGGGGACGAAGTTTTCTGAGACTGCGGTAAAAAAATCTTCCCGGTTACAAATATCGGCATCAAATGTTTTGCAGATGTCGATCCAATCGGAACCGGTGAACAACAGCAGGAGGTCTTTGTTTTCCGTACTGGCCTTTTCACGAGCGGCGCGGTAGTTGATCATCCAACCGGGGCCGACGGTATAGTTCAGCTCGGAATCAATACGTTGCAGCACTTCGCTGTCGGGCAGGCCGACGTCGGCTTCGCTGGTGGTCGGCGCAGGGTTGGGCTTGATGGCGTCCTGAGCGTTGGCAGCGATCGCAGGGACGAGAGCGAGCATCGGGATCAAGAGGCGTCGGGCGGATGATGGCAGGTTCATGATTAGGAAAATTTTTGGGAGGTGAATCGTCGCGGATCAAGAGTGTCGGCGAGTATCTCAGACGCTTGAACAAGTATTCAAGTAATCGCTTTTAGTGGTCGGCGTCAATGCTCAGGCGCGATTCGTCCGTATTCTACAGTTGTCGGTCAGTGGGTTTTGCTGCCTGGCGGTGGAGTGTGACGGACAGCGGTAGCCTTGGGAGCGGAGGTTCGTCTAATGCCATTGCTTTGGATTTCCTGATTGTATGGCTTTTTCCAGAGAAGCGAGCAGGATTTGGATTTGGCGCTGTGCGCATTTACCATTCAAGTTGGCCGCTTTTTGCCAACTGATTCATCCGGTTGATATAATCCTGAACGAAAAACGGCCCGGGCAAAAAGCCGGGCCGTCGTGCGGGGCGTATCAGTGACGCCCAAAATATAGCAAGCCAGGTATGTGGCTTAACGCTTCGAGAACTGGAAGCGCTTGCGAGCACCGGGTTGGCCGGGCTTTTTGCGTTCCTTTTCGCGACTGTCGCGGGTCAGTAGGCCTTCTTCCTTGAGGACCGGGCGAAGTTCAGCGTCGATTTGGATGAACGCTCGGGCAACCGCAAGACGGATGGCTCCGATCTGTCCGGTGATGCCACCGCCAGCGGCGTTGACGGCCGTGTCGTATTTCTTCGTCGCCTGAGCGATCTGATAGGGGAAAATAATCTGGTTCTGCAGCGACACGGTCGGGAAGTATTCCTCGAAAGGGCGGTCGTTGACGGTAATAATGCCGGAGCCGGGCTTCAGCTGGACTCGTGCGACTGCTCTTTTGCGGCGGCCGGTGGCGGTGATGATTTCTTCGCTCATGTTAATGAAAAGTGGGATCGGTCTGATCAGCTAGATTCAAACAGTAGTGCACGCTTCTGGGTTCTGCGCTTCGTGCGGGTGCTGGTCGCCGACGTAGACTTTCAGCTTTTTGATGATCACTCGACCGAGGCGATTGTGGGGAATCATGCCGTTGACGGCGCGTTCGACCAGCCGCTCAGGGTGCGAGGCGCGGACGTTGCGCGGAGTCTCGATTTTCTGACCGCCGACCCAACCGGAATAGCGGGTGTAGAGCTTTTGGTCTTCCTTGTTGCCGCTGAGGCGAACTTTTTCGGAATTAATAACAACGACGAAGTCACCACAGTCGACATGCGAGGTGAAGATCGGCTTATGTTTTCCGCGAAGCAGGCGTGCAGCTTCAACGGCGACGTCACCGAGGATTTTGTCCTTGGCGTCGATGATCCACCATTTGCGGTCGATTTCTTCGGCTTTTGCGGAGAACGTTTTCATGAAATTCTAAAGGCTGGTCTTGTCTGTTCGGACCGCGAAGTTAGGCGCTTGGGGCGCTTCATCCCTGTGTCGGTACGTAAAAAGGCTCTCCGAGGGCGGAGAGTGGCCAAACTTAGGAGGCAAGGACCACTTGTCAAACGTTTTGGACGCCCTTTCTCGCGTATCGGTGACGCGTGCTATTTAAGCAGAAATATCGCCGCGAAGCAATCGAGTTTGATCTTGCGTGGACCGGGCGTCGTGGTAATGCTGCCGATCTTCGAATACCCCGGCATGAATCCGAGCTGAAATGGCTGGATCAACCGATTAGAACCAGCTTTTGATCGTTGCCATAAACCTGATTCGAGACCGATACCGCTATCCCTTATGAGCTTGCAACGCGCTCTGATTTCCGTGTCCGACAAAACCGGCCTGGAACCCCTCGTCAAAGGACTCCACAAACTCGGGGTTGAAATCCTGTCGACTGGAGGCACCGCCAAATTCATCGAGAAACTCGGCGTTCCGGTCACCGACGTTTCCGACTTCACCGATGCTCCCGAGCTTTTCGAAGGCCGGGTGAAAACGCTGCATCCGAAGGTTCACGGAGGCTTGTTGTATCGTCGCGATAAAGACGACCACGTCAAACAGGCGGCAGAGAACGACATCCTGCCGATCGATCTGGTGGTCGTGAACCTTTATCCGTTTGAGGAAACGGTGTCGCGTGAAGGCGTGACTCGCGAAGAAGCGATCGAACAGATCGATATCGGTGGTCCTTCGATGCTGCGCTCGGCGGCGAAGAATTATCAGTCGGTGACGGTAGTTATCGATCCCGAGGATTACGCAGCGGTGCTTGCCGAATTGCAGGATGATGAGGGCAGAGGCACGACCACTCTCAAGCTGCGCGAGCGACTGGCGATCAAAGTTTTTCAACGCACGGCTGCCTACGACCGGGCGATCTCATCTTTTCTGAATGACTGCCAGGAGACCGAAAGTTCGTTCTCGGTCTGTCTGACGCTCGACTCGAAGCTTCGCTACGGCGAAAACCCGCATCAGGAAGCAGCGGTCTACGGCAACTTCAGTGATTATTTTAAGCAGCTCCAGGGCAAAGGCCTTTCTTACACCAACGTCATCGACATCGCGGCGGCCGGCGAACTGATCCAGGAATTCCGTCGCCCTGCGGTGGCGATTCTTAAGCACACCAATCCCTGTGGTGTCGGAGCGGATTCGGAAGATTTGCGGTTGGCTTGGGAGAAAGCTTTTGAGACCGACCGGCAAGCGCCATTTGGTGGTGTGATCGTCTGTAACCGTCCGCTGACTTTAAATCTGGCGCGGGTGATTTCGGAGATTTTTACCGATGTCATCATTGCTCCGGATTTTGAGACCGAAGCTCGCGCAGTCTTGCAGAAAAAGAAGAACCTGCGGCTGATTCAGATGTCGGAAAATCTCAAGGATCGTGCCAACGATCCGGTGATTCGCTCCACGCCTGGTGGCTTACTGGTCATGGACGCGGATCCTGTGGCGCTGGGACTCGATTCGATAGAGGAAAAGGTCGTCACTAAGCGCCCTCCGACCGCCGACGAAATCGAAGCCATGCGTTTTGCGTGGCGCGTTGCCAAACACGTCAAATCGAACTCGATCGTGTTCGCCGGAAGCGATCGCACGCTCGGAATTGGTGCGGGTCAAATGTCTCGCGTCGATGCTTGTCGTCTCGCCGTTTGGAAAGCTGAACAGGCAGGCCTTTCGCTGAAAAACAGCGTGGTTGCCAGCGACGCGATGTTCCCGTTCCCCGACGGGCTACTGGCCGCTCTCGATGCGGGTGCAACAGCGGCCATTCAGCCGGGCGGATCGATTCGTGACGAGGAAGTTATCGCCGCCGCCGACGAACGCGACGTGGCGATGGTGTTTACCGGCCATCGCCACTTCCTGCATTGATCTGTGCAGAGCAGAGCAGGTTGTATTGAGGCGCTGAAATTTCGCAGGCAAGCCCGGTTCTACTTCAGGCGATCGCCAAGGTCGCCCATGACTTTGGTCGGGCCGACGTATTTGCCGTCGACATAGCTGTCGGAGAGAACTTTGCCTTCCTTATCGACCAGCACTAGACAGGGAATGCCGTTGCCTGCGTATTTGCGGATCTCATCGATTTTTTTGGCGTAGCGATACTTGATCGCCGGCCAGGGCATTTCGTCACCTGTCATGTACTCGTCGAAGGCATCTTCGTCGTTGTCGCTGCTGACGAAAACGATCTGGAATTTTTTGCCGGCGAATTCCTCGTGAGCATTGTAAAATTCAACGAGTTTCGGAGTGAAGGTGCGGCACGGTGGGCACCAGTGGGCGGAAAAATAGAACGCATACATTTCCGGCTCACCTTCCGGTTCGAACTTGCTTACGCGCTTGCCATCGACGGCGACAAGTTTGCCCTCGAGAACGTCGGTAAAGACGGACGGTCCACTGCTCGGGGAAGCTTCCTTCGCTGAGCTGCTGGCGCTGTCTGCGTTGCCATTCGCCTGATCCGCATACTTCGCGACGTATGTCTGATCATCTTCGCTGAGGCTTCGGATGGGAACCGCGGCGACCTTACCCGTGTCGAGTTTCAGTTTCGCGATCATGTCCGCACCGGCGCCTTCTACGCCGATCAGTTCCGCATTAATTACGGCTCCGGTCGAATTGGTAAACTCTCGCGCCGATATACTGGTGACCGATATACTGGTGAGTGTGAGAGTGATGAACAGCACACTCAGACTTGCGAGCGTGCCAGTCTTGAATGAATAATTGAGGACTTTCATGGGTGAGGTGGTGGGGTTAGTGCTTGTGAATCAGTCTATCCCGACGGATGGGCATGGCAATATTAATGTGCAGCTCGGTGCTTTACAGATGTTCGCTTGGGCAGTCTGTGCTACCGATCGTTCATGCAAAGAACGGTCGACATTGGCGAAATCCATAAAAAGACGCCTCTTGAAAGTGTGAGCGGTTTGAAATTGCCGGTTTTGCTTCTGCTGATCGTGCTGGCGTCGGCGGCGAATGGGTTCGCTGCCGACTACGACCTGATTATTCGTAACGGCTTGATCATCGACGGCAGCGGCGGGGCTGCGAAAGTCGGCGACGTAGCGATAAAAGGAGGCCGGATCGTTGCCGTGGGCAGGGTTCTCGGATCCGCGGACGAAATCATCGATGCCAAAGGCAGAACGATCGCTCCGGGATTCATCGATGTGCACACGCACTCGGAGAAGATTGCTGAATTTCCTGAGGCAGAAAATTTCATCCGCATGGGCGTTACTACGATCGTTACCGGCAACTGCGGTGCATCGCGGACCGATGTGGCAAAATTTTTTGAAGAGATCGACAAGGTCGGTGTGACCGTCAACGTAGCGACTTTGATCGGTCACAATTCGGTTCGCAAAGAAGCGATGGGTGGCAGCTTTATTCGTCCGCCGAGCCGGAAGCAGTTGCTGGCGATGACGACTATGGTCGATCAGGCGATGCGGGATGGCGCCGTCGGGTTGAGTACCGGATTGATCTACGATCCCGGGTCATTTTCCAAGACCGGGGAAATCATAGATCTAGCGAAAGCTGCGTCCGGTCACGGCGGTATTTATGCCAGCCACATGCGCTCGGAAGGTGTCGGGATACTGACGGCTCTCGACGAGGTTTTCCGCATCGCTCGCGAGGCCAACATCCGGGCCGAAGTGTCGCATTTAAAATGCTCGGGTCCATCAGCCTGGGGACAATCGAGGACGATTCTCGCGGTTCTTAACCAAGCGCGTGCCGACGGTGTCGAAGTGACTCATGATTGTTATTCGTATATCGCTTCAAGTACCGGGCTGCGTCAGCTCATTCCCGATGCGGCACGCGCGGGCGGTCGCGACGAGTACTGTAAGCGGATTGCCGACCCGAAAACCAAGGCGACCATCGTCGAGCAGATGCATGGCATGAGAAAACAGCGCGGTTCGGATGATTACAGCTACGCGGTGATCGCACAGTTCAAGGCTGACCGATCGCTCAACGGATTGAATATCGCTGAAGCGGCAAAGAAGGTGCGCGGCTCAGACAGTCTCGAAGATCAGATCGAGTTGATCCTCGATATCGAGGCGCGCGGTGGCGGCAGCGGGATTTATCACAGCATGAACGAAGAGGACTTGACCACCTTCCTTAAACATCCGTCGACAATGATCGCCAGCGATGGTGGACCGCGCGATTTCGGTGTCGACCTGCCGCACCCACGCAGCTACGGAAATGCTGCGCGATTTCTAGCTCGCTATGTGCGCGACCAAAAGCTCATGTCGCTGGAGGAAGGGATTCGTCGGCTGAGCGGGCTGCCGGCTGAGACGTTTCGGCTCAAGAACCGTGGCTTGATCGAAGTCGGTGCGTTTGCGGATATCGTTGTTTTCGATCTGAAAGACGTCAAGGATCCTGCTACTTTCGCAGAGCCGCACCAATACTCGCAGGGTTTCGAGGATGTGATCGTCAACGGTGAGGCCGTCATTCGTCATGGTGAACTGACCGGTGAACGCAGTGGTGGGCCTCTGCGCTTCGAGCGCTGATGTTCGAACTCGGCTCTTGCCTCACTGTGGCGACTTGTAGTCGGCAGTTCCGTTGATTGCCCATTCGATGTCGGCCTGGACAACGGACGACTGCCATTGTGGTTCGTCAAAGGTGGTGCAGTAATCTTTCAGTGCGGCAGCGATACGACGAACTTCTTGCCTGTATTGTGGATTGGTCAGGGCGTTGCTGAGTTCGTTTGGGTCCAGCTCGAGGTCGAAAAATGCCAGCTTGTCTTTCGCTGATACGACCAGTTTGTAACGTGGAGTGAAAGCGCCGAGCCAGGGCTTCTGGTTGCTGTCGATGCGCACAAAGGTGATGTCCCGCCAGTCGCTCGGCGGCGCGCCGGTGCGGAGGATTTGTGAAGCGTCACGACCCTCGGCGGGAGCGTCGATCTCGACACCGAGCAGGCCGAGCAGCGTGGGTTTAAAGTCAACGGTTCCCAGCGCCTGATGCACGACCTGGCCCGGCGGAATGATTCCGGGTGCACGAATCACGAAAGGGATTCGCGCCGAACCTTCGCAGGGGATGCCTTTGTTGTGACGACCGAGTTCGCCGCACATGTCACCATGGTCGGATGTGAAGACGATCAGGGTGTTGTCGATCAGATCGAGCTGGCGCAACTCGTCGAGGATCTTGCCGATGTTGTCGTCGATACATTTGACCATGCCGAAATAGAGCGCCATCTGCTGGGCGTTGAAGCGCGCTTTGACCACGTCGGAAAATGAAGGTAGATCTTTTCCCTTGGCGCTGGCGCTTGGCGGCGGTTGAATTTTGCTGGCGTCGAACATCGTGTCGTAGGGGGCCCGCACCGTGTTCGGTCCGTGCGGGTCGGGGATCGCAGTCATGAAGCAAAACGCTCGATCCTTGTTGGCGCGGATGAAATCGATGGTTCGGTCGGCGAGAAAATCGGTAGTGAACGATTGCGGATCGGCGCCGTCGAGGCCGTAGCTCGGTTGACCTTTTTTATCCAATGCGGCCACCTTGGGACCGTTTTCGTCTTCGCCGAGCTTCTTCCAATGGCCACGGTTGAACATGTAGCGGTTGTCGTCGAAGCCGAATTTGCGCGCCGGTGCCCAGCCCGGTTTAGCGGTGCCATCGAGATGCCATTTGCCCGCGTAGCCGGTGGCGTAACCTTTGCGTTTCAAGACATCCGCGAAGGTGACGATATCGTCGTTGAGCGGCAGATCGTTGCGTGGGGACCCGGTGTGGTGCGGATAGCGTCCGGAGATCAACGAGGCGCGCGACGGGGTGCAAACCGGCGAGGTGGCGTAAAAGGAATCACAGATCGCGCCGTTCTCAGCGATCCAGTCAATATTCGGCGTGGTGACTTCTATGCCGGGACCCCATACGTGGGCCTGTTCGTCGGTCATCAGTTTCCGGTAACAGCCGAGGGTACGAAAATTGTGCTCGTCGGTCTGAATGATGAGCACGTTGAGCGGTTGCTCCGCGGCTCCTACGCTGAGGGAGAATAGCAGGACGAGGAGGGTGGTGAGTCGACGGATAAGCATCGTAGGGAAGGTAAGCAGGATGACGGGAATTGGCGGGATCGTCCAGCTGGACTGGCGGCATGCCAGTGTCACCTTTTCGTCCACGGCTTTGCTGACCACGGAAGGCGCGCAGGACGGTCGCCTTACAATGCGCTGTCGTTCATTGCCTCGGTGGCGCGGGTGTAGTCGACTTGCAGGCGGGTCACCTGGTCACCGACGATGTGAAAAATGTCGCTGTGGCGGCCCTGGAGTTCGAGCGTGAAGGTGCGGCTGCCGCAGGTGATTTCGAGGGAGGAATTTTTGTCCTCGGCCTGCCAGGGATTGGCGGCGAGCACGATCCATTCGCCGTCGCTGCCGGTGACTTTGAGGCGCTTAAGGAGAGGTGTTTTGTTCTTCCATTGCAGGTTCGCGGGCGGATCGTCGTCGGCGGGAGTGGCTTGGCTGATCTTTGCCGATAGTTCGGCGACACGCGCTAAGCTGTCGGTGTAGACGGGGAGGTTGCCGTAGAGTTTCGTCTCGCGCGACTTGGGTTCCCAGCCCCAGAGGACGTTACCTTTAGCGCCGAAAAAATACGGTACGACGGCGGTGGCATCCGCGAGCCACGGCGGAAGTTCGCTATTGCCGAGGCTGGCGTTGCTGTTGTGATAGCGCAGCCAGGAATACGAGTAGACGGGCTTGTCGCCGTACTGGCGGGTGCGCTGGAAATTTTCTTCGACGTTGGAGGCGATGTAAAACACCGAGCCGGGGTCGTCGTAGAAGACGTAGATACTGGCGATGTAGAAATCGACGTGCGGATCGATGTGTTTCCACAGGGCGGCGTCGAGTAGGTGGGTGCCGTCGATCTGCGCGGCGTCTTTACCGGCGATGCCCCAGTAATCGCGACGGAAAGGTTGCGGTCCGTAGAGCCCGGCGGGCAGGTCTGGGAGTTTTTCTTTTCCCCATTGGCAAGGCAGGGAAAACCACTTGGCCCACTCGGCGAGGTAGGCTTCCTGAAAGGCTTCGCGGGTCTCGGATCCGCTGGCGGTGCGGGCTTCGGGATCGGCCCAGGCTTTGTCGATGTCCTGTTCGAATTCGAACTCGATGTCGTGAACGAAGAGGCTGGAGGCATCGGCGACAAGATCGGGCTTTTCGGCGATGATTTCGACGTTTTGACGAATGATCTCCTCGAAAAAATCGGGGCGATCCCACGGATTGGTGGCCGGGCGATTGCGCTGGACGTAGGTGTGAATGTTGCGTGCTTGCTTGCCGGGGTAGTCGCTGAAATCGTTGAGCAGGTGGACTGGTTCGAAGCCACGGTCGAGGGCGGGAGTATCGTGGGGCGGAGCGCCGACGACATTCCAAAAGGCGCGCAAGTCGCCGGACATTTTTACACTGCGGATATCATTCCAGCCGGGAGGCGAAGTTGGCTCCTGAGAGTAGGCTGCGTTGCTGACGAGTAGTGTCGTCAGGCCGATGAGTAGGTGCCTGGGATTCATAGTTTTTCAGGAGAGCGTTAGGATGACAGAATCATCGTGGCAGATAGAGACGTCGCTGGAATTTTTGCTGAGAACGGCAACGACCTTTGCTGTGCCGTAATCGAGGGTGAATTCGTTGCGCTCTACATCGCGGCGAACGCTGAGATTCTGCTGAGATAAAATGCCGGCATCGAGCCAATCGCGGCGGATGCGCAGCAAGTCGCGATACCACTCCAGCATGCGGGCGTCACCGTCGACTTGCGCCGGTAACTTCGAGCGGTTGAAAGCCTCTTCCGACATCGGTGAAATGAATTCGGCCCAATCGTGATGCGCATAATCGCGCTTGCGTCCAGCGACCACGGCGCGTTGCAAATGCGCGTCGCCGTAGTCGACGAAAAAGCAGAACGGTGATTCGGCGAACTCTTCGCCCATAAACAGAAACGGTGTCGCCGGGTGGAGCAAAATCAACGCTGCCGCAGCGCGCTGTGCGTCGGCACTGACCGCAGTGGTGAGGCGGTGACCGAGCGGGTGATTGCCGACCTGATCGTGCGTTTGCAGCCCCTGAACCATTTCGGAAAAATCCGCAGGCGGACCGCTCTCGTCGCGGACCTCTGCGTGATCGTCCCCACGGTGACGAAATACGTAACCGGCGTGCAGGCAGAGTTCGACATCGCTGGCACCGTGATAATCTCGATTGGCGATGTCGTTCTGATCGAGCAGAAGCGATAGCATGGCGTGTGGAATCTCGTCGTTCCAGTTAGTGGTAAAGCCGGCGGCGATGGCTTCGGGATAATGGATGTTTGACTCTGCGATCAGGTGCAGTGGGCGATCGGTTTGCGATTGCAGGTCAATGATCACAGATCCCATATCGTCGATGATCGGACACATGGTTTCGTCGCGCATCGAGCGGATGGCGTCGACGCGCAGGCCGTCGAGATGAAAATTTTCCATCCAGTAGCGCATGTTGCCGAGCACGAACTCGCGCACCGGAGCCGACTGCCTGCTATCGAAGTTAAGGCCCGGACCCCACGGAGTGTGATGCTTGCGTGAATGGTAAGGCCCGAAGTCGGCAAGGTAGTTGCCCTCCGGTCCGAGGTGGTTGTAGACCACGTCGAGGATCACCGCGAGTCCGCGCTGATGGCAGGCGTCGACCAGCGCCTTGAAGTCGTCGGGGTGACCATAGGGGTGGGCGGGAGCGAATAAATTGACGCCGTCGTAGCCCCAGT
>JBBKXR010000017.1:0-25319 GCA_037969585.1 Verrucomicrobiales bacterium | reverse complement strand
ATTCTAGCCAACAAATGATGGATGCCCACTACTGGAGAGCAGTGAAAAGGGAAGAGGCATTGAAGTTTTGGAACTTGTTCGCTGGAAATGAGGCAGCAGAAGGGCAGCGTCCCTCTTTGACAGCGTGTATCGGAGATCCGTAACTGCCTAACAGTAACATGGAGCCGGCTGTCGGATTTGAACCGACGACCTACTGATTACAAATCAGTTGCTCTACCAACTGAGCTAAGCCGGCGTTAACGGGGGCTTCCGGATGGGGTCGAGAAAATCTGGGATTTTCCGGACGCCATGGGTTTGCCGCGAACGGCGGGAAACTACTTCGGGTTTTGGCGGGGTGCAAGCTCGGGGAATCAGTCAATGCTGCCTTCGAAATCGGCGGCCTTCTGCCGGGCTTCGATTTCCAATTCGGCGCTCCAGTAGCCCTGGCGGAGGCATTGGCGGAGGTATTCGCGCAAAAACGGCCAGGTGCCGCCGAGGCGTTCGTACTGGAGCACGTGGACCAACTCGTGGGCAATCAGCGAGCGACGGCTGGCCTGAGCGGATTCGAGGTAAATGCCGTGACCGAGGGCCATGCCTTTGGCGCTGTGGGTGCTGACACCGGCGACTCGGCCGAGTCCGCTCAGCAGCGCCCCGCCGGGGCTGGGTACCTTGTCGACGGACCAGATACGGATGTCGTCCGACCGTTTGATGCCGAGCGCTTCTGCGATGCTTTGTTCGTCGGCACTGAGAGGACGGCCGTGTGCCAGAATCTGACGCCGATGGCGCGACACCCACCACCAGGCGACTGGCAGAGCACAGCGCCAGACGGCGGCAGTACTTACCTTTTTAAAAATGGCACGCATCGGGGAGAGGAGGGGGTTTTGCCAGCAGATCAAACTACTCTTCGTCGTCCATCTGCGGAAGGATCAGACTACGCGCAACTTCACCGTTGGCGAGTGCGGCGTAAGCTTCGTTAATTTTCGAAAGTGGGTAGGTCCGGGTCAGCAGTTCGTCGAGCATCAGCTTTCCGCAGCGGTAGAGATCGATGAGGGTCAGTAGATCGATGCGCGGGCGGGCGGATCCGTAGAGGGAACCGGCGAGTGTCTTTTCGCCGTAAACGAGTTGGTTGACGTTGATCTTGGCGCGCTCATCTGGCGGGGCGATCCCGGCGACGACGCAGGTGCCACCTTTGCGAGTCGAGTCGTAAGCCTGCTCAATCGGCGTGGCACGGCCGATGGCTTCGAAGGCGTAGTCGACACCCTTTCCACCGGTCAGGTCTTTGATCGCCGAGACGGGATCGGTGCCGGGCTCACTGAGGTCGATGACGTCGGTGGCGCCGAGCGTTTTCGCGAATTCGAGTTTAGAGGCGACGGTGTCGACGGCGATGATTTTGGTGGCGGATGCCATCTTAGCGCCCTGAACGATGTTCAGTCCGATGCCGCCGCAGCCGAACACGGCGACGCTCGATCCCGGCTTCACTTTAGCGGTATTCCAAACAGCGCCGACGCCAGTGATTACGCCGCAGCCGATCAAGGCGGCGTTTTCGAGGGAAAAATCTTTGGGGATCTTCACGACGGCACCTTCGGGCATGGTCGACATTTGCGAAAAGGTCGACACGCCGGCGTAGTGGCGGATAGCATCGCCTTTGCTGTTGCGGAAACGTGTGCCGCCGTCGGGCATGAGTCCAGTGAATCGCATCGCGGTGCCGATGTCGCACAGAGCGGGGCGACCGCCCAGGCAGTACTCGCAGGTGCCGCACGACATGCGCCAGATGGGAATGACGTGATCGCCGGGTTCGACCGACTTCACACCGTCACCAACTGACTCGATCACTCCGGCGCCTTCGTGGCCGAGGATGATCGGTGTCACCATCGGCAGGTCGCCGGTCATGACGTGCAGGTCACTGTGGCAGACTCCCGCAGCATGCATGCGCACACGTACTTCGCCCGGGCCCGGATCGAGAACTTCGACGGTTTCGATGCTGAGCGGGGTTTTCGCTTCGTAGAGTACGGCGGCTTGGGCTTGCATAGTTTTTGGTGATTTTGGCAGGGTCGAAAATCCTTCAGAAATAAAAATATGACGAATCTTTGAATAAAGCGATTCAGCTCGCCGTCCGATTAACCAGACCGCGTGTGATCGCTGGATGCCACAAAGGAATAAGGCCTCGCGGGTAAAATCCCAAACCTAAAAACATCCCATGAAAAAAACCACCCTACTCACCCCCATTGTCGGCCTTACGCTTGCCGCCCTGGCACTTCTCGCAGCTCCGACGAACTCGGAAGCTGGTGATCGTGATCAACGCTCGCGCTCAAGTCACAGCAACAGTCATCAACAGGGCTCCAGTTCGCACTCGAGCCGAAGCCACAACTCGCACGCCAGCCACAACCGTGGTTCGAGCCACTCCAGTCATGGGCACAGTTCGAGCCACTCGAACTCCAGCTATCGTCCGCGCTCGTCGAGCTCCAGCCACGGCTACAGCAGCCAGCACAGCTCACACAGCCGTCGTCCGAGTTTCAGCTTCGGCGGCAGCCGCGGCGGATTCAGCGTCAGCTTCGGTCGCGGCGGTTCGACTTGTCGCTAAGCGTTGAATGGCCCTGACATTCCCACAAGAACAATCCCCCGTATGCGCCCGCAGCGTTGGCCCCGAGTGGCCGACCTGCGGGCGTGAAGCGTACCGAGTGTTCGACTAATTTCAGCCTGTCGCGGAGCGACCAGTCTCGGTAGCCGTGGGTTTTTAACCCACGGTTTCGGTGGGTTAAATCCGGCGTCGCGTCGCGACCGCTCTGACAGGGAAGATGCCGCGATGCTTTCAGAATCAGAGCGGTCGCTACGCGAAGCTTCACCAGCTGAGCAGGTAGCGGGGGATGAATCTCCCGTCTAACCAGACCGGTCCCTACGGGACGTCCCGATACGTCAATTTAGCTGTGCATGAGTACCGCTCCGCCTACTTGAGAAGCTCGGCTACGACCGCGTCGATCGCGGTGCCATCGCCTTTGCTAAACTTCAGCGACCCTGCATCACCGGCCGCCTTCCAAGTCGTGTTCAGCGCCGATTGCAGTGTGGCATCGCTGTCCGCTACCCAAGTGGCGCGCGGAGCGGACAAACTGAGAAAGCCGGCGACGTCGCCATACTTCGCGGCACCGGGAACGAAATGCTGGTCCCACTGCGAGTTGAGATCGGCGAAGCGAAAGCCTTCGGTTTCGACGAACAGACGATCGATAGCGTCGCCTGCAATAGCGCGGGCGGCACTGGCGATGGGCCCCATATCACCGAGTCCGACGACGGCCAGATCTTTGACTTTCCAGGTCTCGTGATTGCGCACGAAGGTCGTGGCGGTGAGCACGTCATGGACGCGTCGGGCAAACATCGAGTGATTGTAGCCGTAGAGATAGACCGATGACTGACGCCACTCGGTATCGCTCGAAGCTTTTTCACCGGGGTAGGCAACGCGTGGATTTTCGGTAATAATTTCGCCTTCGTTGAGAAATTCTCCCTGTTTGAAAAGGTCGATCCCGACCACCGAGTTACCGGCGTTTACCAACTTCATTACGTCGGCGCGAGGCTTGCCGCTCGGGTCGTAGAGTCCGGCTTTGCCATCGCCGCTCAACCAGATGACGGTGCGGCCATTCCACTCGCCGGGATGCAAAAATGTTGCTGGTATTTCTTCGCCGTGAGTGTCGTTGCCGATCAGTCCGGTCAACTCGAGATAGCCGGTGCGCGCCTCCTTGCCCTCAAGCCCGAAGTTCACTTCGCTGGCCGATGGCAGTTCGCGATCGATCATCACCGCCACGGCACCGCCGAGTACCTCGTGAGCTTTTTGCAAAGCCGCCGCATCTATCGCTGCAACCAACGGAGCGATCTGCCGCGTGGCATCTTCCGTCCACCAGCGGCAAACTGCCCGCTCGTGAGGTTCGCCGACCTGATCGCCGGTTGGCGAGGGGTGTTCGTCGTTGTAGACCGTCAGATCTTCCTTTAGCAACACCTCGAAGTCGCGTTCCAAAACGGGCGCCGTCAGGCCGAGCTTGAAGTGCCGATTGACGAAGTCATACATGTGCGTGCGCGAAACGTGGTTGTAGTTGTGTTTAAAATGCACGTCGAAGTGCGCTTTATAATTTTTGCCAGCCCCGATCAATTCATAAACACTCCTCAGCTGAGGATCGCCCTTTTCCTCGAGATCGATGGTCCAGTCGTCGGCGGCGGTGATCTCCTGAGGACGCGGTGCTACGGCGGCGGCGATGTCGATATTTCCCTGACCGACCCGTAGGTAGTGCGTGTTCTCGCAGGTGCAGCCGCCCTGCATGGCAGTCGAAACCATCACCGCTGGAAATGCCGCACCGACCCGATCATCGATCGCGGAAATCATCATCGTCTGGGTTGCGCCACCGCTTGCACCGGTAACGAGAACTCTCGATCCGTCGACTTCCTCAAGTGCGGTGACAAAATCCAGTGCCCTGACACTGTTCCATGTCTGCAGACCGAAATTGGTCTGCAGGTAGTTGGTCGCCTGCGGGCTGACGAAGCCCCAATTGCCGAGTTCCGGGTTGTTCATGTGATCGCGCGGGCCCTGACGGTGTTCGGGGAACTGATAGGAGTCGGCGCTGGCGAGCATGTCGTATTGAAAAACGACGATGCCCATTCGCGCCAATTGAACGCAGCGCGCTTGGTAGTGGTTACGGGCCGCGCTCTCGAAACGCTCGCCGCCGATGGCGATCAGTTGCTTGCGCTGAGCTTCGCCGAGATCATAGAAACGCGCGTCTTGCCAGTGACCGTGCGGACACAGAGCGGCGGGACGTTTGCCGTCTTTGTTGAGGCCGATTTTCAGCGAAGGCCCAGCGGGGCGATAAAGATTGCCGCAGACGAAGTGTCCCGGCAGCGATTCAAAGAACACGTTCTCGACCGTGTAGTCACCCATGTCTTTGCGGCTGTGGATGACTGTATTGAGGGGCGTTTTTTCGGGCATTGGCCAGAGTCCCGAACCGACCAGAATGCGTCGTCGGATTTCCTGAGAACGCACTTTCCACTGCTCGGCGGTTTCGACCGGGCGCAGCGGATGGTAGTCGTGCAGCGTGATCATTTCGCCGAGTCGGCTGTCGTCGGGGCGCTGACCCTTTGGTAAAACACGCGGCCCGGCGGTATCGGCGAGCAGTGCAGAGGGAAGGGATGCGGCGAGCAACAGGCCAGCCAGTGCGACGGAGGAAAGGGCGGAAAATTTCATCGGTAGAAAACGGCAGAGATCAGCAGGCAAACTAGCCATTTCAGTCGACCGGCGCGATGCCCAATGCGATTTCGACGGGAGCGTATACGCGTCATCGCAGAACTGAGTATTTACATTTTTCATAAAAATGATTAACTTTAGCGAAGTATTCTCAATTACCGTGAACCGCCGAAATTTCTTTTTGTCCTCCGCCGCTGCCGCAGCGCCACTCGCTGCCGCAGCGATTTTGCCCGCCTGCAAATCCTCCGGCGGAGGCGGTAGCAGCAGCAACGCGCGCTCCTGGGAAGCGAAGCTCGGCGCGATCCCGAAAGACAAAGTCAGTCCGACTGACATCTATCGGCAGGCCAACGTCAAAACCAGCATTCTTTCCAAAGGCCGGGTCGGCCGAAAATATCACCGGCCGATGACCGCCCGCTACATCACCATTCACAGCACGCAGAACTACACCGGCGACGCCTGGGCGCACTCCAAGGCACTGCACAAAGGCGCATTGCGTGGTGGCCGCACGGGCTACCTTTGCTGGCACTTCACCGTCCAGGAAGATGTTGCCATCCAGCATCTACCGACCAACGAAGAGGGCGAACACGCTGACTTCGACGGCCAGGGCAATCGCCAGAGCATCGGCATTGAGATGTGCGAACACCGCGGCAACGACCTGCTGCAGACGATGGAGCGCACTGCCAAGCTGGCCGCTTCGCTGATGTATTATCACAAGATTCCCATTCGTCATATTGTGCCGCACTACCACTGGCCGCGTAAAGGCTACACTCCGGCGAACAAAAACTGCCCGCATTTTCTGCTCGAGAACGGTCGCCCGGGCGACACCTGGAACTGGTTTGTCTCGCGCGTCGATCGGCATTATCAACGCATCAAAGCGTAGGCTGAAATTCTCTTTCGGTCACACTTGACCGACCCATGGCAAAAATTGTTGAATAGTTTTTGCCCCTCCGTCGTCAAAACGGATGGCGGCTCGGCGCGCCATGCGGGTGCGCCACGCTCTGAACCCTGGCTGAATCCCTACCATGAACCCGAAAAAACTCCTCATCGCACTGACCGTGACCGCCGCCCTGCTCGGCTTCACCATCCCCCTGACCACTGCTGAAGCCGGCTCTTATCGCAGTCGCGTCGAAGGCACCTGTGGCTATTGCAACAAAGCCGTTTACTCCTACTACCGACCGATCGGTTACGACAACTACGGCCGCTCCAGTTACAACTGGGTGACCAGTCATCACACCGCCTGCCGCAACAATTACCGCAGCAGTCGGCAGACTTACACGCGCACTGTGCCGAGCGTCGGCTTCAGCGTCAATCTTGGCACGCCGAGTTACTACAGTGGCTACCGCAGCGGTTATCGCTCGTATGGAGGCCATCATCACCATGGCTACAGCGGATACCGTTCCTATGGCGGAGGCGGTTACTGCCGCTAGGTCGGATTCAGTTTAAACTCTCGAAAACAGACGCCGTGTCTTCCGCGCAAGCGAGGCACGGCGTTTTTCCGTACGCCACTCACTCACTCACTCCGCAATGTAATCCCGATACGCACCGTCCACGTCTGCATCCCTCGGCGTCCCCGGATGCACCATCACCCGCCAGCGCATAGTCAGCTCACCGTTTTTCTCCAACGAATAATCACCCGCACCCGGCGTCGCATCTTTTTCAAATTGGCTCTGACCGAAGGCATTCGCCGCCACCAGACCGTACTCGCGCGCGTGCCACCAGGTCGGGTGCCGTAGATTTGACGGATGATCCATCACCGCGATGCCAACCGTGAGACCATTCGGATCCGTGGCAAAATAATCGATCCATTTCGCCCGTTTGCCCCACACCGCACGTCCCCACACATCCTCGCTGTTGATGACTGCGGCCGACTTCTGCGGCGTCTTGCGGTCCTTTTTCACCAAGCGCATCCAGTGCGCCATGCGCAATCCGAGCGCCGCCTCCTCGGTGTCGCCGAAAACTACCGGCCCCTCCGTCGCCTGCAGAGTGATCTGAAAATCGATCACCAGCGAACCGTCCTGAGTCCGTGCCAGCCGATACTCGCGCGCATCCTGCAGCACCTTGCGTCCACCGGCCGTTACCCAGTCATTACTCATTTTCAGGACGATCGATTTCGATTTGATCTGCACCGACTTGATCCCCGTGTGCACCTGCCGACCGTCGCCCGCATTTTCGCTCCAGAAATCAATCCCATTGACCCGCCGATGGCCGAACCATAGCGATCGATGCTGCACATGATCATGCTCCTCCGCAGCCACCCCATCGTCCATCGGATAGCTGCGCGTCACCCCGATCCCAGTAGGGCCAATGATCGGATAAAAGTACGGCCGCGCCACTTTTTTACTTACATGGTAAGACGTGATCAATAGGCCATTGTGCATCAGGTCGATACGGTCCTCTGCCGGCACCATTTGCCAGCTCCCTTCTGCATAAGCGGTTTGGCCGCGGACCTCGCCGAGACCGAGCGCCATCGCCAAAAGCGATATTACAAATAGCGTCTTCATCGTTTCTGCCGGGACCATCTCAACTCTTGCTCGTCACCACAAGTGCCGATACCCTTCAAGCATGGCAAGCATTTCCAATAACGGTTCTCATCCCCAACGTCGAGACATCCTGCGCGGTGGAAGTGCCGCGATCGCCAGCGCGATCGTTGGCGGTGGTATGGGCCTCGGCATCTCTAACCACGCCGTCGCAGCCGCCGCGTCAAATGACGCCGCCTTTCCCCATCGCTTCTGCACTTTTACCAAATGGCTGCAGATGAAAAGCTTCGACGAGATGGCCGGTATCATCGCCGACATGGGCTTCGACGGCGCTGAAGTTCCCGTGCGACCCAAGGGCCACGTGGAACCCGAGAACGTCGAAGCCGAGTTGCCCAAGCTGGTCGCCGCCCTGAAAAAGCAGAACCTCGACCTGATGGTGCTCACCTCCGGTATTAATGCCGTCAACGAAGAGCAACGCACCGAAGCCGTACTGAAAACCGCGGCCGACCTCGGCATCAAACGCTTCCGCATGTCCTACTACAAATATGATCTGAAAAAGCCCATCATGCCGCAGTTGGAAGGGTTTCAGGATGATCTCGACGCCTTGGTCCAATTTTGTGAACCGCTCGGCATTAAGCCGATCTATCAGAATCACTCCGGTAGCAACTATTTCGGAGCACCGATGTGGGACATGTACCAATTGTTCAAGGAAATTGATCCCGCCCACGTCGGCGTCGCCTATGACATTGGACATGCCAGTGTCGAAGGCGCCAACTCCTGGGTAATCGATTTTAATCTGCTCCGCCCCTGGATCGATACCGTCTACATCAAGGAACCCGTCTGGAACGCCAACGAACTAAGTTGGGGCCCCGGTGGTGACGGCATCGTTTCCGACAATTTTTTCAAAGAGCTCAAGCGCACTAAATTCGAAGGCCCGATTTCGCTGCACGTCGAGTACCTCGGCCACGACGATGAGAGCAAAGTGCCGACCATCATCGAGGCAACCAAGAAAGATTTCACGACGCTGAAAAAGCGTCTCAGTTAGACTTCGCAATCCTCCTGCCTCACCATGTTTGACGTAAAAGAAAAACCCAAAATGGTCGAACGCGCCTTCTTGATCGGCGTTTACTACGAAAGGGATGAGGACGCCGAAGCGCTCGCCGAAAGCCTGCTCGAAGAGCTGTGCGAACTGGTCGATACCCTCGGCATCGAAGTCGTCGGTCGCGAGTGCGTTCACGTGCGCAAAAAAAATGCCCGCTTCCTGACTGGAACCGGCAAGTGCGAAGAGCTGATCGAGTATGCCAGGAGCGAAGCGATCAATGCCGACTGCATCGTTTTTGACAACGAGATGTCGCCGCTGCAGCAGCGCACCTGGGAGGATGAGTCGGGACTGACCGTCATCGATCGCGAGGAAGTCATTCTCGATATTTTCAAAGAGCGCGCCCATAGCAAAGAAGCCACTCTGCAAGTCCAGCTCGCGCGCATGGAGTATTCGCTGCCGCGGCTGGCCCGCATGTGGGATCACCTCGATCGCCAAGGCGGAGGTTCTGGTGGCGGCAAAGGCGGCGCCGGTGCCGCTCGTGGTGAGGGTGAAAAACAGATCGAAGTTGACCGTCGACTCGCCCGCAAACGCATCGATCGCGTACGCGCCGAGCTCGAGGGTGTGCGTAAGCAACGCCAGACGCAACGCAAGCAACGCGCCGCCGATGCGATCCCGCACGCCGCCATCGTCGGTTACACCAACTCCGGCAAATCGTCACTGCTCAATGCACTGTCGGGTTCGACCATTTATGCGGAGGACAAACTGTTCGCGACGCTCGACCCGACCACCCGACGCATCGATCTGCCCGATGGCCAACCGATGCTGTTGACCGATACCGTCGGTTTCGTGCGCAACCTGCCGCATCGGTTGATCGAAGCGTTCAAGGCGACGCTCGAAGAAGCCGTGCTCGCCGACTTTCTCGTTCATGTGCTCGACGCAACTTCGCCTGAAGTTTTACAGCACTACGACACTACCGTCGACGTGCTCACCGAACTCGGTGCGACCGATAAAAAAACGCTGATCGTGCTCAACAAGATTGACCTTCTCGAAGGCGAGGAAGGAGAGCGAATCAAACACGAGTTGGGCGCCCACTTCAACGGGCAGGCGCTGTTCGTTTCCGTGAAACGTGGCACCGCTCTCGATAAAATCGTCGATCACCTCAACGATTTCCTCCACGACCGGGTCACCCGCCTTGAGCTGCGTATCCCGCAGTCACGACAAGATCTCATCGCCCTGATCCGCCGCGAGGGTAAGATCCTCTCCGAGAACTACGAAGCCAACGACGTGCTGTTGACGGCGGTGTTGCCGAATCAGCATCTGCATCTGTTTGCGGAGTTTGTGGCGGCGGAGGTGTAAAGGTAGTGATTCGAATAACCCATAATCAATGCTGCCTGAAAGAGAAGATAGAGCATTTCAAGCTGGATCTATTTTTGTTGGTTTCGGGTTAATTGGAATTGGTCTCTGCGCGTATTTTATCAATCCGACATTTTGGATCTGTTTTGGGTAGCTGGCCGCAATGTGGCTGATCGTTGGTCAGACAAGATTGATTCGGCTTAAGCAACGCGATTCGCAGGTCTTTAACGATACGTTTGAAGTGTTCGATCGTTCGAAGCCTAGCATCGAAGAGAGCTGCCAATACGGGTTCATCCACTTTACCGTCATTTTTCAAACTGAAGGTGAATTGGAGAGAGCGGAGGAGTTGGGGCTTGTAGAGCGCTATCAGGCAGCGATTCAAAATCTCTACGGGCACACTGGCTCAAAGGTGAGGCCGTTCGACGCGGAGGTAGCAGTCTATGCTACTTAT
This sequence comes from Verrucomicrobiales bacterium, assembly GCA_037969585.1. Taxonomy (GTDB): domain Bacteria; phylum Verrucomicrobiota; class Verrucomicrobiia; order Verrucomicrobiales; family DEV007; genus JBBKXR01. The sequence continues at coordinate 14,802 of JBBKXR010000017.1, read as the reverse complement.
GAAGGTAGGGTCTATGAAACAGTGTCGATTGATACAGACTGATGATCCATCCGCCAGCTTGGTGTTACCTCCGCTTACCCCGTCGAGGCTTGGCGTGATCGCTCTGCACTCGGTTGCCTGAGCGGTAGTCGATCGGCCGCTTCTGGATCCAGCGGACGAACTCTGCGATGGCGTCGTGTTGGAAAAGTTTCTCTATGGTGTCGTAGTCGCGGGCGAGTTCGGACTCGGTGAGTAGCGAGTGAATTTTGCTGTGGCAGATGGTGTGTAGGATCGCGATCGGGCCGTTTTTGCCGCCCTTGAGTTTTGGCGTGAGGTGGTGGCGGCTTTCCAGTTTCGGCGGAATTTCGCGTTGGCAGAGCGGGCAGATTTTCATCTGAGGCAGACAGGGAAACCGCTGATAAACACTGATGGTCGCTGATCTATACCGAATTGTCGAAAAACAACTGTTTCAAACCAAATAGAAATTGCCGGTGTGACTAAGCCTGACCCTAATTCCCTCCGTTTCGACTAGAGCTAATCAGCGTAAATTAGCGCCCATCAGCGGTTAGAATTTGCGGAGAGCATTAAAACTTCACATAAGCCGCCAAGCCATGAAGCCCACCTTCGCGTCCAAAGCCACTTTCCTTGTAGCCGCCGAAGGGGCTGGTCGGGTCGAACTTGTTGAAAGTGTTCGCCCAGATGATGCCGGCTCGCAATTGGCTGGCGAGTTGGAAAATCTTGCTGCCTTTGTCGGTCCAAATGCCGGCGCTGAGTCCATAGCAGGTGTTGTTGGCGCGATCGATGGCTTCCTGTGGTGTACGAAAAGTCATCACGCTGAGCACCGGGCCAAAGATCTCTTCGCGGGCGACGCGGTGGCTGGCGGTGACGCCGGTGAAAAAGCTCGGCCGGAACCAGTAGCCATCGTCGGGGACTTTGCACGATGACTGCACCAGGTCGGCACCTTCTTCGACCCCGGAGTCGACCAGTTCACAGATGCGCGCGAGTTGCTGCTTGGAGTTGATCGCGCCGATGTCGGTGTTTTTGTCGAGCGGATCTCCGACGCGCAAGGTCTGGATGCGTTCTTCGAGCTTGCGCACCACGGTGTCGTAAATGCTCTCCTGAACCAGCAGGCGACTACCGGCGCAGCAGACGTGACCCTGGTTGAAATAAATGCCGTTGATCACGCCTTCGATTGCCTGATCGATCGGCGCGTCTTCCATCAGGATGTTGGCCGCTTTGCCGCCCAGTTCGAGGGTCAGCTTTTTGTTGGTTCCGGCGACCGATGCGGCGATGCGTTTGCCGACTGCGGTTGATCCGGTAAAGGCAATTTTATCAATGTCAGGGTGCTCGACCAGGGTCGAACCGGTATCGCCGGCACCGGTGATGATGTTGACCACGCCGTCGGGTAAACCGGCGTCCTGAAAAATCTCGGCGAGATGCATGATGCTCACCGAGGTCGTTTCGGCGGGCTTGATGACGACGGTGTTGCCGCAGGCGAGCGCGGGCGCAATTTTCCAGGCAGCCATCAGTAGCGGGAAATTCCACGGGATGACTTGTGCGGCGACGCCGAGCGGCTCGGGTTTTCGCCCGGGAAAGGCGTAGTCGAGTTTATCGGCCCAGCCGGCGTAGTAGAAAAAGTGCGCGGCGACCAGTGGCAGATCGATGTCGCGGCTTTCTTTGATCGGTTTGCCGCCGTCCATCGATTCGAGAATCGCCAGTTCGCGCGAGCGTTCCTGGATCATGCGCGCGATGCGAAACAGCATCTTCGATCGCTCGGTGGGCGAGGTTTTGCTCCACACTTTGCGATAAGCTGCGCGAGCGGATTTGACGGCTAAGTCGACATCTGCCTCGTTGGCCTGAGCGATCTTGGCGTGGGTCTTGCCGGTCGCAGGATTGACCGAATTGAAATACTTGCCGCTCTTCGGTTCGACAAATTTCCCGCCGATGAAAAGCGGGTAGCGTTTGCGCAGTGGGACCGGCGTGGTCTCCGGTGCGGGCGCGTAGTCCCAGGCATCACCAAAATTCAGGGCGTGCGGGGCCGCTGCTGAAGGGCTTGCGGTAGATTTTTTCGCAGAAGACTTGGCCATCGGAGTGACGACCAGACTAGTCGGAGCACGAGGCTGCGATCAAGCGTCGGCTTCGAGTTTTTTCCGCTCCTTGAGATACTCCTTGGCGAGGGCCGGCGGTGATTCTTCAGCAGCGACGTAGCGGGTCGACCATTCTGCGATGCGCTCGGCCTCAGCCTCGAGGAAGATGCCGTCGTCAAACACCGACACTTCATCGTTTTCGGCTCGCGCGATCTGTTCGGCGCGAGCCGATTCCAGTTCGTCGAGAAATTCACTGACCACCGCGTGGCAATCCTCGGCACCGATACCTCCTAGTGCCTGTCGGAAGGCAGGGAAATCCGAGCCGCGCCTTTTGATGAAAGGTTCGATGAGGCCGTTGCGGCGAATCATTCGATCGAGAGCGCCGACCAGCTTGGAGTCGATTTGCGGATCGTCGCTATCGCCACCGCTGGTTGCGCTGTCGCCGTGACCTCCGCACGCGAGGAGAAAGTCGATGCGCTGCGCAAACTCAAGAGCCGCCTCCGGAGTGCCTTCTCGTATAAAAGTGGAAACGTCTGCGCCGTGCTCGATCAGCGTTTCAAGCGACGCGCGCTCGTTCTCGATCATCGCGATGAACACCGGCGAACCGCTGTTGCAATTGATGTCAGCGCCATCCTCAAGGGCTTCGACGATGTCGTTGATGGCACCGAGCCGGCAGGCGAGTTCTAGCTGGGAATTGGCGATGGGATCACTCACAGAGAAAACGAGCAAACCTTCAATTTACTACGGCTTCCTGAAATATCAATCGAGGTTCCATTAACCCAGAGAAAAATACTCAGCGTTCTGGTAGCGACCGCCGTCGACCGCCTTGGCGATTTGCAGCTCAACATCGCTGAGCAGCGAGCTCGCACCAAAACGAAACAAATCAGGTGTCAGCCAATCGTCGCCGAGCGTTTCTTTGACCATCACCAAGTACTGTAGCGCTTCCTTGGCGGTGCGGATACCACCGGCCGGTTTCACGCCGATCTTCTTGCCGGTCTGGTGATAAAAATCGCGCACCGCTTCGAGCATGACTAGCGTCACTGGCAGGGTCGCCGCAGGCGATATTTTGCCGGTCGAAGTTTTGATGAAATCGACGCCCGCCTCCATGCCGATCTGACTGGCCAGCCTGACATTATCATAAGTCTGCAGCTCGCCGGTTTCGAAAATGACTTTCAGGTGCGCTTTTCCGCAGGCCTTTTTGGTCGCGACGATCTCATCGAATACGGTGTCGAGGTCGCCGCTCAAAAAACTGCCGCGGCTGATCACCATATCGATCTCGCTGGCTCCCGAGGCAACGGCAGCGTGCACATCGGCGAGCCGCAGCTCGAGCGGGTATTGTCCGCTGGGAAATCCGGTGGCGACGCTGGCGATGTTGATGTCGGTGCCTTTCAGAAACTCCTTCGCCACCGACACGAGGTTCGGATAGACACAGACTGCCGCGCATGGTGGGCAGTCATATTTTTCCGCCATCGGTTGGCGAGCCTTGCGGCACAGGTGGCGCACTTTGCCGGGCGTGTCGGCTCCTTCGAGCGTGGTCAGATCCATCATGCTCACCGCCATGCGCAGGCCGACCATCTTGGCGTCGTTCTTGATGCTGCGCTTGGTGAACTTCGACGCTCGCTCGTCGGCGCCGACTTGGTCGACCGCGGGAACCTTGAAGGTCCGGGAACTCGCCTGATTTTTTTTATCAGCCTTGGCCATCACTCTGTTAATAGCGAATTTAGGGCACCTCCGGAAACCGGGCAATGGAGGACTGGGGTCATTCTCCCGTCTGGCAAGGCGCGAAGAGAAAGTGGAGCGGGCTCCACGACCGATGAGCAACGCAGCCAGTCGGAAAAAGGCCCGCAGCCCGCAGGGGCGATCTCCCTATCGAGTCGGCTCAGCCGCTGGGTTCTACCAAAATTCATTTAGATCATCCGTTGCTGGGTTCACGGAGGTGGCCTCTAGCTGAGTTTGACCATATCTTTCACAAACTGCGCCCATAGGAAGAACAGCCCACGCCACGAGTAGCGGAAGGTGCTCTCGTCGCTCATCGCGATCAGTCCGCGGTCGATGTTGTGATCGATCTGGCGACGCGTTTCCTGCTCGATGTAGCTCTCCATTTTTTCACTGCCGTCGATTTCCTCGAGATCGCCGTCCTCGATCGCCAGACGGTACAGAAACGCGCGATGCTCTTCCCACAGATTGTAGAAAGAGCTGACGTTGGTCATCCGGTTGAGCCGCACCTCCGGCGGGATTTTCATCGTATAGGAAAACGGGAAATTCCAAGTCCGGTAAATGCGCTCGGCATTCACTCGAGAAGTCAGCGAAACATAGGCAAAGCTCATGTTCTGCTGCTCATTAAGACAGATCGCCGCCTGGGTTTTCTGCTCTGGATGATAGAACAGTCGATAGTACTGCTTCAGTCCGTCCCACTCCCAACCGGTGTCGTCGACATACTCGAAGCCCTCTTTTTCGATCTCAGCGGTGAATTCGTTGAGCTGCGGAAAATCGTTCGCCGACGGCGGCGGGCGATGATTCAACTCCTTGTCGACCGGCAGGCGCAGCTTGCGGATACGGGTAAAAATCTCGAGCAGCGGCAGCAAAAACCAGATCGACAGCGCCGCCGCACCGGCGACGTGACTGCCGGTCAAAAAGTAACCGAAAAGGTAGCTCGCCACCAAGAAAAGCACCGCCCCGAGCTTGCGCAAGATGGGATGCCCAAAGGTGCGCAAACCAATCGCCGCGACCACAAATCCGGCCAGAATGAGAAATGACTGCATAACAGGAAAAGATCGGAGAAAGCTCAACAGCGATAGTCCCGACGTCCCCCCATGGTAGCCGATCGACTCGCTGAGGCAATCAGTGAGTTTGCACCCGGAATCAGAACCGGATCTTCTGGCGATTGGGATCGTTCGGTTTCGACATGTCGACATTGGCGAGCATTCGCCGCGTGATGACGAAGAGACCGATCGCTGCAAGCAGAGTCGCCGTGCCTGGCTTCCAAAGAAATCCGATTGCCTTGGCCCGCATTTCCGGATCCTCAATACCGAACGCACGGAAGAAACTCACCCAGCAATAGATCGAAAGGCCAAGCGTCATCAGCCCTGCGAATCCGACCACACAGCCGAAGGGAGCAGCGCGGGTTAAGTGCGAGTCCATCGACCAGCATAGCCCATGATAAAAGGGCTTGGGGAAAATTCCGTGTAAGAATAAGCAGGCTGTTAATAACTTTACACATTTCGTTACCCACTCCGCAGCGTCCGTTCCACCTTGAGAGATGCGTTTCCGTCTGCTACCTCTGGCGAGCAGATTATGCGTGTCGTTTTACAGAGAGTTTCGCAGGCTTCGGTGACCGTCGAGGGACAATGCATCGGCGAGATCGGGCAGGGGGTGCTGCTTTTTGTCGGTATCGAAAAGGCGGATATTGGCGACGATGACGACCCCGAGGGTTCGGCGCACATCGACTGGCTGGTGCGCAAAATTGTCGGTCTACGGCTGTTTCCCGATGACGACGATCGCATGAACCGCTCGCTGATCGATGTCGGCGGAGGCGCATTGGTGATCAGTCAGTTCACGCTGCACGCCCGCACTAAAAAGGGCACGCGCCCGTCGTTCGATCAGGCTGCGCCACCCGCCGATGCGGAGCAACGCTACGCAGCGTTCGTCGAGGCGTTATCGGCCGCGCTCGGCAATCCGGTCGCTACTGGAAAATTTGGAGCGATGATGGATGTGGCGCTGGTCAACGATGGGCCGGTCACGCTGATCCTCGACTCGCGCCGACGGGAGTGAGTTTCAATCGTCCCAGACGACGTCTTGAAAATGGTCGTTCCCGGACATCAGCGCTTTCAGGGCTGTCACCAGTTTTGAAACGACTGGCTTGGTGTCGACTTTCTTGAACAGGCTTTTGAAAAAGCCGGGTTCGGCGGCGACGAAGATGGCGAACTCGGTCAGTGGAGGTGGCCCGTCGGTAGCGACTGGCTCGGGTGCCTTCGGTTTGATGCCGGAGGCGTCATCATCATCTTCGTCATAATCGGATTCGTCATCGATAATTCCGCAGCCGATGAAAACTGGAAATTGCTCGTGCTCGATTTCGACGATCCAGCCGAAGTCCTCGCACAGGATGCCCTCGGTCTTTACGCCGTGGTTTGGAAGCTGATCGCGCAGGTATTCGGCGAGTCGCTTTCCCCACAGGTTCGCATTGATCGTCTCGGCATCCTCGTTCTCGTACTTCGGAAACGAGGATGATTTGAATTCGACGCGTGCGTTCATACCCGGTGACGGCGATCGCAGTTGCGATCGCTTATGTTTTTGATCTCAGCGGATCAATGCTCGTGACAGAACTCTTCGAAGCGGTCCATGCCGGTGTTGATCACATCGAGGCCGGTGGCGTAGCTGAGGCGGATCGACTGGTCGTTGCCAAAGGCGACGCCTGGGACGGCGGCGACATGGTAACGGCTGAGCAATTTTTCGGTCAGGTTCAGTGAACCGAGGCCCATGGCGGAAGTGTCGACCAGAAAGTAGAAGGCGCCGTGAGGCTCGACGACATCAACTTTGGAGATCTTTTTCAGGCGCTGCATCATGTACTGACGGCGCATGTCGTACTCTTCAACCATGTCGTTGACGACTTGCTGATCACCTTTGAGGGCGGCAACTCCACCGTATTGGGCAAACGAGCAGGGATTAGAAGTGGTGTGGCTCTGAATGGTACTGATCGCCTGGGCGATGCTCTCCGGCGCTGCGGTGTAGCCGAGACGCCAACCGGTCATGGCGTAGACTTTGCTGAAGCCGTTGATGGTGATGGTCAGGTCGCGAACTTCGGGGCTGATCGAAGCGATGCTGACGTGCTCTTGGCCGTTGTAGATAAGTTTTTCGTAAATCTCGTCCGACAAGATAACGATGTCTTCGGACAGGGCGACTTCGGCGAGGGCTTCGAGTTCCTTGCGGCTGTAAACGGCGCCGGTGGGATTGTTAGGGCTGTTGAGAATCAGCATGCGAGTGCGACCGCTGATGCTTTCTTCGAACTGCTCTGGAGTCAGTTTCCAGCCATTCGATTTCTCGGTCTGAATGATATACGGCTCGGCGCCGGCCATTTTCACCATCTCGGGATAGCTGGTCCAGTAGGGGGCGGGGATGATGACTTCGTCTTCAGGATCGCAGGTGGCGAGAATGGCGTTGTAGCAGGAGTGCTTGGCGCCGCAGTTGACGATGACTTGGCTGGCGGGGTACTGGACGTTATTCTCAAGCTCCAGTTTTTCAGAAATGGCCTGGCGCAGTTCGGGGATACCGGAGCTGTCGGTATATTTAGTTTTGCCGTCGCGTAACGCTTGAATGGCGGCTTCCTTGACGAATTCAGGCGTGTCGAGATCGGGCTCACCGGCGCCGAAGCTGCAGACGTCGATGCCTTCTTCGCGAAGACGTTTGGCCTCGCTGGTGACGGAGAGTGTCAGGGAAGGAGTGAGGGCGGAAATTTTATCGGCGACTAGGCTCATGGCTGGAGTGGTTGATTAGCGGTTCGTAACACGGTGACCTATATAGGCGCGCAGTGCACTCGTCCACTAATCGGGTTGCGCGACGCACAATTTCCCGGGTGAAGTAACACTACCCTCCGTAATAAGCCAATACTGAATATAATTCCCGCAATTTCGGGAATTTGGTAATGGCTAAAACCCTGACTCCGAAAATCGCGGAGTGTTGTCGTACTCGAAAACTGAGACGTTTCAAGCGAAAACGCGGATGATTCACTTTCGACGCCAGGGCAGCCAACTGCGTTTTTTGTCGTCTTCGCCGCCCTGAGCTGGCTCCATCGCCGCCGCTCTCTGCCGGGCCTGCTCGGCTTGTTCCTTTCGCGCGCGCTCGGCGGCGTCGTTTTCGTAGCCGAGAATGCCGTGTTCGTTGAGATTCGAGATCAGGTCCTTTAGGTCGTTGCGCAACTGTCCATCGCTGATCAATGCGGCGGCGGCTCCGTCGCCCTTGGTAATCCCGTCGACCGCCTGGTTGATGCCGGCAATGGCTTTACGCAGATCGGCGATGGCAGGTCCGAAATCTTCGACAGCGGGTTCGGCTTTCTCGACAATGCCAGTGGCGGTGTCGAAGGTCTTGGTGGCGGCGGCAACCGCGGTCTTGATTTCGGCGACTGCGAGCTTGGCTTCCTCCATGGCTTCGGCGCCTTTTTCGACCGCGGGAATGAACTTTTCACTGGCGATTTTGAGATTATCGCCAGTGTTTTTAAAGTTGGCGAGGGAGTCGGACAGGTTGGCGATATTTGGTTCGCTGAGGCTGTCCTGTTCGATTTTTTTGAAACTGGCCTCGAGGCTGACCACGGCTTCGCGAATGTCGACCACGGCTTCACTGAGATCGTCGATCAGTTCGCCGCCTTGCTCGGTAAAATCGGACAGGCTGTTGCCGACTGAGCCGTCGATGATGGCTCCCGCTTCGAGAAATTTGCCGCTCGGCTGGCTGGGACTGACGATGCGGATGTAGCTGTCGCCCATGAGGCCACTGGTGGCGATACTGAATCGAGACTTGGCGTGGATCTTTGTGCCGTCGTAAATTTCCAGACCGATGATGACACCGGTCGAGTCGGCATTCAGCGTCGGCTCTCTGGCGACGACGCCGACTTTGGCGCCACCCAGACGTACGGGCGAACCGTCGCTGATGTCGCCGCCATCGGGGAACAACAAAGTGACTTCGTATTTTTCCCGAAGCCGATCGCTGAAGCGACCGAATTGCACGATCAGCGTGCCCATGATGAGCAGGCCGACGAGCACGAACAAGCCGACATATATTTCAGTTTTTTCTTTGCGCAGGGCCATTGGGGGGAAGGAGAGAGTAGGGAGAATGGAGGCTTGGGCGGATGTAATAAGAGCGCTTAACGCTGCTTGCTTTTGCCTTTTTCCGTCTGTTCGGGCTGCGAACGGCCGTGAATAAAATCCTGAATGACAGGGTCTTCGCTTTGCCGCATCTCTTCGGGGGTACCGAGGAAAAAGATCGCACCATTCCGCAGATATGCCACCCGATCAGCGATATAGAACACGCTCTTCATGTCGTGGGTGACGACGATTGAGGTGACGCCGAGCCGTTTTTGCAGGCGGCGAATCAGATGATCGATGCTATCGGATACGATCGGGTCGAGGCCTGATGTCGGTTCGTCGTAAAGGATGCCCTGAGGCTTGGTGACGATAGCCCTCGCCAATGCGACGCGCTTGCGCATGCCTCCGGAGATGTTGATTGGCATCTTTTCCATGTGCTCTTCGAGATCGACCATCTCCAGGGCCTCGGTGACTTTCTCCATTAGCGCGTCGCGCTTGCGGATGCCTTTTTCGATCAGTGGGAAGGCGACATTTTCGGCGACGTTCAGAGAGTCGAATAGCGCACCGTCCTGAAACAGTACGCCCATTTTTTGGCGGATCGGGCTCATCTGCCGCTCTTTCAAGCCGACAATTTCTTCGCCATCGATGCAGATGCTGCCCTCGTCGGGCTCCATCAGTCCGATCAGATGCTTGAGCAGCACGCTTTTGCCCTCGCCGCTGCGACCGACGACAACCATGGTCTCGCCGCGGTAAACCGTTAGGTCGACACCGCGCAGGATCTGCTGCTGGCCGATGGCTTTGTGCAGACCTTTTACCGCAACGAACACGTCATCGCCGGGCGACGCGTTTTTGCGGGAGCTTTTTTCTGAAGCTGTAGAGCTAGCCATCGATGAATACGCAGTTGTCAGAGGCCGAGGGGGAAAAAATAGTTGAGCAACAGGGTCAGGAAAAAATTTACGATCAGCACGCACAGCGAAGAGATGACGACTGCGGAAGTCGTCCCCTTACCGACACCGACCGCGCCGTTGGTCGCGGTCAGCCCTTGATGACAGGAGATGACGACGATCAGCAGTCCGAAAACGAAACCTTTGATCATGCCGATGCCGATGTCTTGTAGCTCAGTGTGAATTTGCACGTGATGCGCATACCAGGCCTCCGGCACATGAAAGCCGTAGACCGTGATCAAGTGGGCGGCGAGAATGCCGAAGCCTATCGATTCGGCGATCAGCAGCGGCATCGAAATCAGCATCGCGATCATGCGCGGCTGGACCAGGTAGTCGACTGGATGGATTCCCATCGCCCGCAGCGCATCGATCTGTTCGGTGACTTTCATCGTACCGATTTCCGCTGCCATCGCCGCGCCGACGCGTCCAGAGACCATCAGGCCGGCGAGCACGGGACCAAGTTCGCGGCACATGGCCACCGACACCACCGCGCCAACCGTCGATCCGAGACCGTAAACGCTGAACTGAAAATAGGTCTGTGCAGCAAAAACCGCCCCGGTGAAGCCGCCCGTGACGATGACCACCGCCTGCGATCCAAAGCCGATCGCCACCAGTTGCCGCCCGATCTGTCTGGGGCGGGTGCGTCCCACGAAAAACGATTTCACGATCTCCGAGAACAGCTCGGCCAACTGCCCGAGATAAGAGAGCAGGCGCAGCGCCAAATTGCCAATGCCTTGAAGTGCTTGAACGATCATTTTTTGCCGATTCTCCCAACGAGCTCGGTAATTTGGCACCTCAACAAATAGAAAGCTTCGGCCCGGCAGGTCCAAACTCGCAGCACGCTGCGAAAATAACGCCCCGAGAGGGGATCGCAAAGTGAATCTTTCCATCTTCAGCCGGACCGTATCCGCCATTCAGGCCTCTCTAGACCCACATCGTCCGCGCTGATAGACCCCCTCGTCGAGATACGTAAGTATTGCCTACGTAAGTATTGCCGGGCAATCTAACGTTGCGTTATTTTCCGTCCGCCCACCGAAGAGGCCGGCTGGGATGCTGAACAGTTGAGCCATCGCGGGCCTTGCAGTGGGTTGGGTCTATGATCCCGGCCCCATAAATAAGCAGCTTATCAATGCTTGCTTTGTGGGGCTTTTGTCTGCTTCAGCCAGTTCTGGATGGGGTGATCGTTGGCGCTGGAAAATTGGACCAATCGAGACTTTACCGAGCTTGGACTTTACAAGCTCGGAAGCCGGTGCAAGTAATGGCACGCTTTCGCCGACCGCCTTATGCCACGCGATCCTTCGATTAAAAAAATCCTCCTGATCGGCTCCGGACCTATCGTCATCGGGCAGGGATGTGAATTTGACTATTCGGGCGTCCAGGCCTGCAAAGCATTGCAGGAGGAGGGCTACGAGGTGGTGTTGGTGAATTCCAACCCGGCGACCATCATGACCGACCCGGAGTTCGCATCCCGGACTTACATCGAACCGATCGCGGCGTCGGTGGTGGAAAAAATCATCGAAGTAGAAAAGCCCGACGCTTTGCTTCCGACCCTCGGCGGTCAGACCGCGCTCAACGTTTCCATGGAGCTGGTGCGCAGCGGCTATCTGGAAAAGGCCGGCGTAAAGCTCATTGGCGCCAACGCTGAAGCGATCGAAAAAGGCGAGGACCGCCTGTTGTTTAAAGAAGCGATGCTCAAGATCGGCCTCGATCTGCCGCAGTCAGGTGTCGCTCACACGATGGAAGAGGGGCATAAGATTGCCGAGGAAATCGGCACCCTGCCACTGATCATTCGGCCGGCTTACACGCTCGGCGGCACCGGTGGTGGCATCGCTTACAATCGCGAAGAATTTGAAACCATCGTCGCTTCAGGCCTCGATATGTCGCCGGTCACCGAAGTGCTGATCGAAGAATCTTTGCTCGGCTGGAAAGAGTACGAGATGGAGGTGATGCGCGACCGCAACGACAACTGCGTGGTCATTTGTTCGATCGAAAACTTTGATCCGATGGGTGTGCATACCGGTGACTCGATCACCGTCGCTCCGGCCCAGACCCTGTCCGACAAGGAATACCAGGCGATGCGCGACGCGTCGTTTGCCTGCATCCGAGAAATCGGCGTCGAAACCGGTGGATCGAATATTCAATTTTCCGTCGACCCGAAAACCGGTCGCATGATCATCATCGAGATGAATCCGCGCGTGTCGCGATCATCGGCGTTGGCCTCGAAAGCCACCGGCTTCCCGATCGCCAAGATCGCCGCCAAGCTCGCCGTCGGTTACACCCTCGACGAACTGCGCAACGACATCACCCGCGAAACCCCGGCCAGCTTCGAGCCGACCATCGACTACGTAGTCACCAAGCTGCCGCGGTTCACTTTCGAAAAATTCCCCGAAGCCGACACCACGCTGACCACGCAGATGAAGAGCGTCGGCGAGGCCATGGCGATCGGCCGCACCTTTAAGGAGTCGCTGCAGAAAGCGCTGCGCTCGCTCGAAGTCGGCCGCTTCGGATTCGGTGCCGACGGCAAAGACCGCGCCGATCTTGAGCGAGACGAGATCGCCGGCAAGTTGTCGACGCCCAACGCTGAACGCATTTTTTACCTGCGCTACGCCATCGACGCCGGTTTCACCGACGAAGAAATTTTTGAACTGTCGGCCATCGATCCCTGGTTTCTCGCTCAGCTGCGTGATCTGGTCGAATCCGAGGCGGACTTTGTCGGCAAAAGTCTCGACGAACTCGATTTCCGCACCGCCAAAAAACTCGGCTACTCCGATCACCAGTTGGCCCACTTGACCGGCGCGACATGGGATGAAGTGCGTAACGCTCGCAAAGCCGCCGGCGTGATACCGACCTATCGTCTGGTCGATACCTGCGCCGCCGAATTTGAAGCCTACACGCCGTACTACTATTCGACTTACGGCGACGAGAACGAAGCTCGGGCCAGCGACAAAAAGAAGATCATGATCCTCGGTGGCGGGCCCAATCGCATCGGCCAGGGCATCGAGTTCGATTACTGTTGCGTCCACGCCGCATTCGCACTCAAGGAGTTGGGATTTGAGACCATCATGGTCAATTCCAACCCGGAAACCGTTTCGACCGACTACGACACCAGTGACAAGCTCTACTTTGAGCCACTGACCCTTGAGGACGTGCTCAACATTTACGAGCAGGAAGAATGTTGGGGCGTCATCGTTCAGTTCGGTGGCCAGACCCCGCTCAACCTCGCTGCTGATCTTGAGGACCGCGGCGCCAATGTCATCGGTACCTCGCCGAAAAACATCGAGCTCGCCGAAGACCGCAAATTTTTCAGCGCCCTGCTCGACAAGCTCGAGCTCAAACAGGCTCCCGCTGGCACCGCAACCTCCGAGTCCGAAGCGCTCGCCGTTGCCAAGCAAATCGGTTACCCGGTTCTGGTCCGCCCATCGTTCGTGCTCGGCGGACGCGCGATGATGATCGTCTACAACGACGACGATCTCAGCCACTACATGCGCAACGCCGTCGAAGCCAGTCCCGAGCGCCCGGTTCTCGTCGATCGCTTTCTCGAAGACGCCACCGAAGTCGACGTCGACTGCATTTCCGATGGTGAGACTTCGGTCATCGGCTCGATCATGGAGCACATCGAAGAGGCCGGCATTCACAGCGGTGACAGCGCCTGCATCATTCCGCCGTTCTCACTCAGTGACGACATGCAGAAACGGATCATGGTGGCCTCCAAAGCCCTCGCCCGCGAGCTCGATGTGCGCGGCCTGATGAACATTCAGTTCGCGGTTAAAGACGACGAACTTTACGTCATCGAAGTCAATCCTCGCGCCTCGCGCACCATTCCCTTCGTCAGCAAAGCGATCGGCGTGCCACTCGCCAAGCTCGCCGCCAAAGTCATGGCCGGCGAAAAACTCGTCGACCTCGGCTTTACCGAAGAAGTTTATCCGACCCACTACTCGGCCAAGGAAGCCGTGTTCCCGTTCGCCAAATTCCCGGGCACCGACATCAGTCTCAGCCCGGAAATGAAATCGACCGGCGAAGTCATGGGCATCGACGCCGATCTCGGTATCGCCTACGCCAAATCGCAGATGGCCGCCTCGTCGCAGCTGCCGCTCGAGGGTAAAATCTTTATCAGCGTCAAAGATCGTGACAAGGAACAGGGCGTTGAGATCGCACGCACTTTTCACGAACTCGGTTTCGAGCTCTATTCGACCTCCGGCACCGCCAAGGCGCTCAAGGATGCCGGCATTCCGGTGAACAAACTTTTCAAGCTCGCCGAGGGCCGTCCCAACGTCCTCGACATGCTCAAGAACGGCGACATCGCCTTCGTCATCAACACTCCTGCCGGCGTCGCGCCGCGCAAAGACGAAGTCAAAATTCGTGCCGCCGCCGTCGCCAATCGCGTGCCCATCGCAACCACCTTGCGCGGCGCTCGCGCCTCAGCACTGGCGATCACGTCGCTGAAACGCGAAGGCCTGACGGTCGCTGCGCTGCAGAGTTATCATCCGCAGAATCAGTCCTCGTAACCGAGCAAGCGAAGCAGATCACCGGCTTCGTCCTCGATCTGAGCGACTGACGGTTCGTCGAGAACACCGCGCCAGGCATCGATGCGATCTGCGCTGATTTGCTCCAGCGCCCCGGTGCCGAACGCAGCGTCGTCCGCGTCGAGTTCACAGACCTCGCGTATCTTCTCGAGCCAAAGTGCCGGGTCCGATACCAGGTCTTCGTAGCGAACCTGCAGTCGCTGCTGCCCGGGAAAAATTTCAATATCCCGCTGCGCCGCCTCAACCAAATGCCTCCACTGACGGGCCAACATCACCGGCTTCGGCAAGGCCAGCCACTTTTGCCAGCCCGGTGGCCTCGGTCCCCAGAACGTACGCTGGCCGCCGTGAAATAACCGCCCCGCGAGGTGTCTGAAAAGTAGCGGCACTTGCGCGGGCATTTCAAGAATTGGCGTTTCGCGGAGCCGGGCCAAAAGCCGGTCGCGGTCGGGAGGCATTTCCAACATGCGCAGCATCGACG
>JBBKXR010000016.1:0-14659 GCA_037969585.1 Verrucomicrobiales bacterium | reverse complement strand
CTCGGAAGTGACTACGACTTCGGAATTGGCTTCGATCTCGGAATTGGCTTCGATTTCGATCTCAGTGGAGGCGTCGAGCGGTGAGAGCACCACTTGCTCGATCTTTTCAACGGCATCGGCCAAGGCTTTTTCGGTGCGTTCGGATTCCGTGGCCAAATCGTCGGGATCCGTTTCGTCGGCGGGCTTGGCAACTGGCTGCGGAGTCTCAACGCTGACAGGAGCTTCGATCGTTTTTACGACTGTCGTCGCTTCGAGTTCGACAACGGCATCGGCTTTGCTCTCAGAGATCGGCCTGTCTACACCGATTTTCGCGGTGGCTTCCAAGGCGCTCCGGGTCGGCGGTGCGCTCACGAAAAGAGGCGCCGATCGAGTGTCCGATCGCATCGCTTTCGCAGCGGTGTAGCCAAGCGGCATGGTCGGCTCGATATCCAGCGGAAGCTCGGACGTGACAGTGGGCTGAGGTTCCGGACGTGACCGTTGCTGACGTGCAGGCTGAGTTGCCATCAGCGGGCGAACCTGCGGTTGGGAGACGGAGATCGAGGATTCCAGCGAGGCGTTAACCAGGCGCGGAGAGTGACGCGGTCGCCTGCGGGTGAGCAGGGACAGGAAAAGCAGCGCCACAACGAGCCCGACGACGCAAGGAATGAGAATTTCCGCAGGCATTTCGTCACCTTTTCGAGAAAGTTAGTGTTTTGCAACTCTTAATTATCAATTTTGCCTCATTTCGCCTGCTGATGGATTTCACCTTGCCGCCACTGCGGATTGAGGCAATGGCTTGAGGTGGCGATGTTTGATTACCTGTATTCGATCCTGGAAAAGCGTGCTTCTGCGGACGCGATGGCGTGGCTGAAGGATGAAGTTGAGCGACAGCGTGCCGGTTTCGAGCAGCGACCGTTTTACTATGCCTTCAGTGGCGTTTCGCGGCACTTTAACAAATCGGCGACGGCGCGCGTGGAGTTGGATGATGAGGAGCGGGTTCAACTGGGGGCTGAGGTAAAGGACTTTTCCGTTCATGGCTGGGACGAGTTTCGATTAGCTAGGGTGTTGCTTCTTCTGGTGCTCGAGGAACAGGGCGAAGCGCTATTTCGATCGACGCTGGAGGCTCTTCTCAACACGGCGGACTTGCGCGAACAGGCGGCGATCTATTCGTCGTTTGCGCTGTTTTTGCCTAAAGGTAGTGTGGAAGAGGTGATGGCCGACGATCGGACGATTTGGTTGGTTGGCCTGGCCCGCGACGGGCTGCGCACCAATATCGTCGATGTTTACGATGCCATCGCGCTCGATAATCCGTTTCCGGCGCGGGCATTTTTCGATGAGGCGTGGAACCAGATGGTGCTTAAGGCATTGTTCATCAGTCGGCCCCTGTTCCGCATCGTCGGCATTGATGAGCGGGCGAATTTGATCTTGGCGGAAGCAATGTCGAATCTGGCGCACGAGCGTTGGGCAGCGGGACGCTGGGTATCTCCGGAGCTGTGGCGATCGTGTGCGACCTTTTTGACAGACACGATTGTCGACGATCTGACTCGAGTGGCGTCGACCGATGAACCGGGGCAGCACGAGGCGGTGGCATTGATCGTGGCGGGCGACAAGGCGGGGCTACTGGATGGCGTGCACGATCAGGTGCGGACCTTTTTGGATGACGTCGAAAATGGCTCGCTGACTTGGGAAAGTCTCGGCAAGCAGGTGGCGGCGTCGCCAGGGTAAGAGTTTTAAGTATCAGGTTTTAAGTGTTAAGTTTTTTTGGGCTAAACGGATGAAGTTTCTCGATTCACATGTTCACATGGTGTCGCGCACCACGGATGATTATCAGCGCATGGCGGCGGCGGGCACGGTGGCGATCATCGAACCGTCGTTCTGGCAGGGGCAGCCGCGAACCGAGATCGGCACTTACAAGGACTATTACAACACGCTGATCGGCTTCGAGCGATTTCGGGCCAGCCAGTTCGGCATTCAGCACTACTGCACGATTGGGCTGAATCCGAAGGAGGCCAACAACGAGTATCTGGCGGAGCAGGTGATGGAGCTGCTGCCGCTCTACATTTGTAAGGAGGGTGTCGTTGGCATCGGTGAGATCGGCTTCGATGATCAGTCTTCGGCGGAGGAAAAATATTTACGCGCTCAGGCCGAGTTGGCGCTGGAAGCGGATTTACCGATTCAGATTCACACGCCGCATCGCGACAAGAAAACCGGAACGACGCGGACCATGGACGTGCTCGAAGATGTCGGCTGCAGTCCGTCGAAGGTAATCATCGATCACAACAACGAGGAAACCGTGAAGGAAGTTCTCGATCGTGGCTACTGGGCGGCGTTTACGATTTACCCGCACACTAAGCTTGGCAACGAGCGTATGATCGAGATCATGCGAGAGTACGGTGCGGAACGAATCATCATCGACAGCGCGGCTGACTGGGGGATCAGCGATGCACTTGCGGTGCCGAAAACGGCGGCGCTGATGAAAGAGGCGGGGATTGCCACGGAGGACATCGAGCGAGTTTCGTATTCGCATCCACTGGAGGCTTACGGACAAAGCGGGCAGATGCACGAGAGCGATTGGGAAGCGGCGCCCGGCGTGGAGCCGACCGATCTTTTCGACGGCAACAGCATTCTACGCGGTGGAATGGATATCGACGAGGCGATGCGGGATAAGGTAATTGTATAGAGGTGAACGCTTTTTTGCCCAAGTTGCAGTTGTTGCTGATCGTCGGATTGACCTTGAGCTTGGCGGCTTGTGCAAAAGCGGAAGTTGAAAACATCGAGTTCGGTGGCAAGGCGTTTCGCGTTTACCGACTCGATCCGGCGAAGGAGCGGCTTGAGTTAGTGTGGAAAGGGGCGGACGGGCAGCCATATAAGAACTTCCGCAAGGTTGAGGCGGCGGTGAATGCGCAGGGCAAACGCCTGAAGTTGGCCATGAACGCGGGGATCTACGGGCCCGGGATCATTCCGGATGGTCTGCATGTCGAAAATGGTGAGACCTTGGTGCCGCTGAATTTGGCGGACGGTGACGGCAATTTTTTCTTGAAACCGAACGGCGTGTTTTTTATCGGCGAAGACGGCAAGCCCGGTGTGATGGAGGCGTCGGCCTACGCGGCGGCAGGCAAAAAGGCGCGACTGGCGGTGCAGTCGGGGCCGGTGTTGTTGGTCGATGGAAAGATCCATCCGGCGTTCAACGAGGGCTCAGCCAATGTTCGGTATCGCAACGGCATCGGCGTCGATGCTGAGGGGCGCATTGTGATGGCGATTTCGGTGATGAAGGAAGGCAATGCGACCAATTTTCACAATTTCGCCCGGCTGTTCAGGGATCAGCTGCGGTGTCGCAGCGCGCTGTATCTGGACGGCGACATTTCGGAGCTCTACGTGCGGGCGGCGGACGGTGAGGTGCCGCCGGAGCAGAATTGGTTTGCGGCGATGTTTGTGGTGACGGAGTTGCTGGAGGCGGCGAGAGAGGAGTAGCGTGAGGGTACTCGGACTGCTGAGGCTTGCTTCAGCTCTGGCTTTCGCCTTGTTCGTGACGGTGCGAGTGCCGTTGCGGGTATTTGAATTCTGAGCGGCCGCAAAATATTGGCGATCTGAGGGACTACTTGATAGGGGACGGAGGTAAGCCTCCGCTGGCGGTAGGTGGGCGTGGGTTGCAGGGGGTGCTCGAGAGCGGTGACAAGCCACTTGCACTCCACGGAGCTACGATCGTGGTTGACGCGCAGGGTAATCGCTGAAACCTTTGTGGCTCTACGCTTTCCCGATTTCGTCCCGTCATGACCGCCATCATCAGCCCCCGCTCATTTCGCCAGTTCTTAGCCGCTGCGCTTTTTCTCGCTGCTCCGGCGGGTGTAGGTGCGGTGGACTTCGACAAGGAAATCTATCCGATTTTCCGTAGCAAATGTTTCAAATGCCACAGCGGACCTAAGGCGAAGAAAGGCTTGCGTTACGACGACAAGCGCACCTTGAAAGAATTTATCGATGGTGAGGACAAGGTCATCGTCACGGGTAAACCGGGCGAAAGTCTGCTACTGAAAAAGGCCATGTTGCCGCGCGATGACACGGATGCGATGCCGCCACCGCGCCGTGGAGACCCAATGACGTCCGATGAAATTCGCCTGGTTGCCAAATGGATTGAGGAAGGTGCCAAACTCGAATCGGGCGAGGACACGGCCGATAGCGGTGATGGTGAAAAAATGAAGGTCGACACGGACACTCAGCACACCTGGGTCAACACCGAGGGTAATGAGGTCAAAGCTGGTTTTGTTCGATTGGAAGCCGACGCCGTGGTGTTGCTGCTCGAGAGCGGTAAAGAGTATGCCTATCCGTTGAGCAAACTGTCGGCAGAGAGTCAGGCGATGGCGAAGAAGCTTGCTAGTGGCGATTAGCATTTAGCTTTTCCCAGAGAGAGATAGAACTGGATGGCGGCTCAGCTCGAATGTGAATGTGCTTCGCTCAGCAATCAGATTGCATGGTCATCGTTAGCGGCGGGAGATTTTTTCGCTAATCGCTAGTCGGATATGGCACGCAATCCGGCAATGGACTTCCGGCACTCGCTGGTCGTAGTCTGGGTCCATGAAGTTATCTCGTATTTTTCTGACCGGCGTCGCCGCGCTGGTCATCGCTGTCCCAGCACAGGCTGAGGTCAAAGCTGGCTTTGCTGACCGCGATATTTCTCCGGATATTGGCATGGAGCGACCGGGTGGTTACGGTAAAGGTTTTCACCAGAAGTTTCACGATGCTTGCAAGGCGCGTGCGGCGGTTTTCGACGATGGCAAAAAGGTGGTCGCTCTGGTTGGACTCGACGCGCTGTTCATCCGTCGGCCGCAGGTCGAAGCGGTGCGCAAGGCGGTGCAGGAAAAGACCGGGATCGCTCCCGAAGCGGTGCTGATCGGTGCGTCACATTCGCACTCTTCCGGACCGACCGGGATGGTCCTGCCCGGAGAGTTTGATCACGCCGATGCCAAGGTTCAGGAACTCGCTTATGAGGAGTCGTCGATGGCCGATCCAGTTTATCTGGAGCGTATGGTCAAGGGCATCGTCGATGCGATCGTCGAATCCTACGAAGAACGCGAAGCGGTAACGCTGGGTTTCGGTTCTGGCGAAGAAGGCACGGTGAGTTTTAACCGTCGCTGGCGGATGAAGAACGGGTTGAGCTTTACCCATCCACGTTTCGGCAATCCGGACATGGTTGAGCCGGCGGGTCCGATTGATCCGGAGGTTGGAGTGATCGGTGCGTGGAATGCCGAGGGCAAGCTGCTCGGCACGGTGATCAATTTTGCCTGTCACGCGACGACCAGTCCGGCGGGCATCTCAGCGAACTATCCCTGGTATCTCGAGCACGTCGTCGATGGAACGTTTGGCGAGGACACGGTGGTGGTTTTTCTCAACGGCGCTTCCGGCGATGTCACTCAGGTCGATAATGCGGACCCGAATCAACGACAGACCGGCGAAGCTTCAGCGATGCTGCTCGGTGGCCGAGTCGGTGCGGAGGCTGTCAAGGTGCTGCTCGATCTACCGAGGGCCACGGAAGCGACCATCGATTTCAAAAACGAAGTCATGAAGATCGATCGTCGCCACCCTTCGCCGGAGCGGGTTGCTGAAAGCAAGCGGCTGACGGCGGAGAAGCCCAGCGAGCCGAAGGCACTGAACGATTACATTTGGGCGAAGGAAATTGTCATGCTCGACGCGATCATAGCGGCCGCGCCAAAGGCGACGGTCGAGGTGCAAACGATCCAAGTCGGGCCGGCGGTTTTTATCTCGGATCCGGCCGAGTATTTCACGCAGTATGGGCTAGACCAGAAGAAGGGCAGCAAATTTCCGTTCACCTATCCGGTCAGCTTGGCGAATGGCTGTGTGGGCTACGTGCCCACCGAAGAAGCGCTCGGGCCGAATGGCGGTGGCTACGAGACGCGGCTGACCAGCTACAGCAATTTGATTCCGACTGCCGGTTCGATCATTCGCGACAAAGGCATCGAGATGGCCAACGAACTCACGCCGGATGAAGTGCCGAGTCACGCGCCGAATGCGCCGTTTTCCGCCGGCTGGCAGTATGGAAATGTGCCTCCGGAGTTGGAGTAGGTTTTTGGAGCAAGGAGCTAGCAAGGAGCTAGCTAGGAGCAAGGAGTCTTAGGCGAGGTCGTAGGATAGCTTTCCAAGCAGTTCCGAACGTCGCGCGACGAGGCTATCAGCCTTGACCGAGCGCACCGAGGCCAGTTAATGCCACCGCAACGTCCACCAACGCAATGGGAACAGGATACAATCCCATTCTACTTCCTTGCTACGCCAATTTAGCCTTGGCCGAGCGCTACCGGGCGATGAACGTTTCTTCGCTTGGAGTCGCGGCTGGAACTCTCCTGAAATCGCTGCGCGTGGCGGCGAGATGGGTGAGGGCGTGGTAGACGGACTCGGGATCGAGATTGAGGGCCGCGCCTACGTCTGCGGCGCGATGTTCTTCGCCGTTGGCTAGTAAATGCCCGCGCACTCTCTGCAGCAGATCGAGAAACTCTCCGGCGGCCTTTTTGCCGGCTTCGACGCCGGGCTGATGGTAGGCGTTGATGTTGACCAGCGAGGCGTAGAATCCGACCGCGCGCTCGAACAAACCGATCAGCGCGCCGAGTTGGCGGGCATCGACTTCGGGGACGCTGAGTGTCATCGACGCGCGTTCGTTGCCGGATAAGGCTTCGCGGGTTCCACGTAAAAACCCCTGTAAATAATCGGAGGTCAGGGTGTCCGGATCTACCTCGATGGACTCACCTCCGTGCCGCGTGTCGCGAACTTCGATGAAGGTGGCGAAGAAATTGTTTACCCCGTCGCGTAGCTGTTGCACGTAGGCGTGCTGGTCGGTCGAGCCCTTGTTTCCGTAAACGGCGATGCCTTGATTGACGACTTGGCCGTCGCGATCGAGCTCTTTGCCGAGCGACTCCATGACCAGTTGTTGCAGGTATTTGCTGAACAGCAGCAGGTGATCCGAGTAGGGGAGGACGACCATGTCTTTTTCGCCGCGTCCGTTGGTGGCTTCGTGCCAGGCGAGGGCGAGCATCATCGCCAGGTTGCCGCGAGTGTCGTGCTGGCGCGTATGAGCATCCATCACGGCCGCGCCATCGAGAAAGGCGCGGATGTCGACACCAAGAATCGCCAGCGGCACGAGGCCGACGACACTCATCACCGAGGTGCGACCGCCTACCCAGTCTTCCATTTCAAATCGTTGACTCCAACCTTCGGCGACGGCGAGCTGATCGAGCTGGCTGCCCGGGCCGGTCACGGCGATGGCATGGGCAGCAAAGTCGAGTCCGGCTTTTCGAAAAGCGTCCTGAGCTTCGAGCATGCTGTTGCGAGTCTCTTTGGTGCCCCCGGATTTAGAAATGACGACGGCCAGCGTTTTGTCGAGGTCATCACCGATCGCGGCGAGAGTCCGGTCGATGCCGCCGGGGTCGGTGTTGTCCAAAAAGTAGACATCGATCGGGTTGGTCGGTGATACCAGGGCATCGGCGACCAGCTGCGGACCGAGCGCGGATCCGCCGATGCCGATGACCAGCAGCTTGCGGTAGCGTCCCGAGTCACGGATTTGAGCCGCGTAGTTTTCGACGCTGGTGATTTTCTCAGTGATGCTCGACTGCAGATCCGCATCGGGCGCTATTTTTGCATTGCGCAGCCAGTAGTGGCCGACCATACGACCCTCGTCGGCATTGGCAATGGCGCCGCTCTCGAGCGCATCCATTTCATTAAATGCCGACTGCACACGGTCGCTCATGGTGTCGATGAATCCGCCGTCGATGCCCATGCGGCTGAGGTCGAGCGACAAATCGAGTTCGTCGTGGCGTATGAAAAATTCCTGAAATCGGTCCCAGTTCTGGCTCATGTCGTTAAGTGGTCGGGCGTTGCGTGTTACGAAGCGAAGGCGTGAAACGATTTTGTAGCGCTGCACAAGTTTATGTTCGACAGGAGGGCGGGCTTGGCAAAGGTTTCCTGATGAAATTTACCTATCGCGCTCTTGTCGGCGCATTTTTGTTTATGACGATCACTGGACTTGCCACTTCGACGGCGGAGGCGGGCGGAGAATTTCGCCACGTCGTCTGTTTCAAATTTAAAGATGATGCCACTGCCGAAAAAGTCGCCGAGATCGAGCGTGAATTTAAAGCGTTGAAGAGCAAGATCGATACCATTATCGATTTCGAATGGGGCAAGAGTGAAAACGTCGAACCACTCAACGATGGGTTTACGCATTGTTTCGTGGTCACGTTTAAAGACAAAGCGGGACTCGAAGTCTATCTGCCGCACGAGGAGCATCAGGCCTTCGTGGCTATGCTCAAGCCGCACCTCGACAAGGTGTTCGTGTTCGATTACACCGCCAAGGAATAGCGTGTGCCAAGGCGTTGCGTATTGGTTTTTCTGAAATATCCGACGTTGGGTCGGGTCAAAACCCGCCTCGCCGCCACACTCGGCGATGAGGCGGCGGTGGCCATCTATCGCCGTCTGGTCGATCGGGTACTGCAGAACTTGTCGGCAGCGCCACTCGACGAGATTCGCGTTATGTTTGATCCGCCGTCGAGAGCTGATGAGGTCAAAGTTCGCGAATGGCTCGCGCCGGTTCTGACAGCGGTGGCGCCGGAGGTGGCCGTCAATTTTGTCGCGCAGTTTCAAGGCGAACTCGGCGAGCGTCTCGGTGCCGGTTTTTCGCAGGCATTTGCCGATGGTTGCAGCGAGGTGATGGCGATCGGCACCGATTGTGTGGCGATCGACGAGCAAGTGATCGCCGCTGCGTGGCGGGCTTTGGACCAGCACGACGCCGTGTTCGGCCCCACCGAGGACGGCGGCTACTACCTTGTGGCGACGAACTCGATGCGCCCGGTGCTGTTTGAAAATATCCCGTGGAGTACCGAGCAGACCTTGGCACGTTCCCTGCAACGGGCTGATGAGGCCGGTCTAAAAGTGAATAAGCTGGCCAAGCTTTCGGACGTCGACGATGCCGCCGATTGGCAACGCGCTCGCACTGAGTTTTTCCCAGACGTCGAAGCATAGCCAATCTAGTTTTTCAATAATCCCCAAAACCGATGAATCTGAATCAGCCGATTGTCTTCGAACCGATTTACCAACAGCGTGTCTGGGGTGGGCGAGTGTTGGAGACCCTGTATGAACGTCCGCTTCCCGACGACGGCCAACCTTACGGCGAGTCATGGGAGATGGTCGATCGCCCCGAAGCGTTGAGTGTCATCAGCGGTGGTAGTGGCGAGACGCTGGCCGATCTGTGGCACGATTACCGCAGCGAAGTGTTCGGTGATACTGCGCCGGACGAGGAACGTTTCCCTTTGCTGTGTAAAATTCTCGACTGTCGGCAGCGGCTGTCGCTGCAAGTACATCCGACAGCTGATGCGGCGGCCGAACTCGGTGGCGAGCCGAAGACGGAAATGTGGTACGTGGCGGCAGCGGATCCGGGCGCGGAGCTCTATGTCGGGCTGCGTCAAGGTGTCAGCCGCGAGTCTTTCGAGACGGCGCTCCGCAATGGCGATGCGGAGGCTGTGGTGCATCGGGTAACGGTGCAGGCTGGCGAATTTTTGTTCATTCCCAGCGGGCGACTGCACGCCATCGGCGGTGGCTTGTTGATTTTCGAGATTCAGCAGAACAGCGATACGACTTATCGAGTTTTCGATTGGAATCGCGTCGGACTGGACGGGCAGCCGCGCCAACTTCACGTCGATGAATCGCTACAGTGCATCGATTTCAGCGATGTTGAGCCCGGTGCCGATCCAGTGGCAGCCGATGGTGAGACCTTGGTGGAATGCGAGTATTTTAAAGTGTCGCGCTGGAATCTGTCGGCGGACGAAGCTCGGTCGACGGGAGGTTTTGCGATCGTCACCGTTGTTGAGGGGCATGTGCGCTGTGGCGAGAATATTTTCATTGCCGGTGATTTTTTCATGATCCCCGACTTGGCGGCCAAGACCGGTCTCGGCATTTCGGCCAGTGAATCTCGGGTGGCGCAGGTATTGATTACCAGTTGGTCAGATTCCGATGCCGTTTGATCGGCGTAATTGACTGGCGCACAAACGCCTGCGAAAAGCTTGCTGCACACTGCGTGACTTGCTGTAGTGGTAGGCCCTGCCCGGTCTATTTGCCGGGACTGCCATGGAATCTCCTTACCACAGCGGGGCGGACTATCCCGATCCAAAGGGAGTCGCCGCCCGCGTCGCGCGTCGCAAAAAATCTGTCGCATCGGCGGGGAGACGGCGTAAGCAGATCATCCGCCGGCGTCGTCGACAGTTCAGGACTCGGGCGTTTTGGGTGCTGGTTCTGCTGATTCTGGGTTACTTCGCCGGTGCCCCGACGTGGCGTCTACTGGTGTCGGATCCCGACTGGGTGTTCGACGCCGATGCGCAGGGATCGCTGGTGGATCGCAACGGCAGCCTTTACATGACTTGGCCCGAATACGGCGACCGCCGTCCGGTTCCCTTTGATGAGTTGTCCGAGCATTTGGTGAATGCAGTCATCGCTCGCGAAGATCAACGTTTTCGACGGCATCCGGGCGTGGACCCGCTCGGCATCGCGAGGGCTGCGGTGGTGGATATTCAGGAGCGCAGCCTGACGCAGGGCGGCTCGACCATCACCATGCAATTGGTCGAAGTCGTTTATCGCTACCCTCAGGATTCAACGGTGCAAAAGCTGCGCGCGAAAATTTTTGAACTGATGATGGCGCCTCGCCTTGAATGGCACGCGTCGCGAAAAGCGGGCTCCCGTGAGGACGGAAAAAAGGCGCTCCTCGCGGCCTATCTCAGTCGCATCGAATACGGCAACCGAACGCTTGGAATTCGCGAAGCGGCGAACTGCTACTTCGGAAAACCGGCGTCAGAGTTGACTCTTGGGGAAAGCGCCTACCTCGCTGGACTGATCCGCGGGCCGTCGGTGAACAACGCTTATCGCAATCCGGAAAAAGCGCGTGGCGCGCGTGACGCGGTCGTTCTGCGCATGAAGGATCGAGGTATGATCACCAAGCAGGAAGCTGATGGAGCGACCTTCTACGTGCGCGATGCGCCGGTGCCGAAAAAGCGTCGCGGCGATGGCTTCACGTCAGCTGCCGTGCGCCGCGAACTCGATCAACTGGTCGCTGATGGTGAGTTGCCAGTCGACTATCTCGGTGGCGATCCGGTGAAGATTCACCTCAGCTTCGACTTCAGGATTCACGATTTAGCGTCGCGTTCGCTGATGAATCAAATCACTCGCATCGAAGCCACGCGAGGATTTCGCGGATCCGCGGGTCAGCTGCAGGGTGCGGTGGTGGTGATCGACAACGACAGCGGTGCTATTTTGACATCGGTGGGCGGTCGAAATTTTGACCGATTGTCCTACGACTGTGCGCTGCAGGGGCGGCGTACCGTGGCCAGCGCTGGCAAGCCTTTCATCTATGCGAGCTACATGGAGACGCGCGGGCATAGAGCCGACTCGCTACTGTCGAATGCCGGTCTAAGCGCCTCGGAGGCAGGCGATTACGCCGGTTTTCGCTTTCCGCACGAAACCGAATTGCTCGACGAAGGGGAGCACCCACTGTGGATGGGGCTCGCCTACAGCAGCAACCGCATGACGCTGCGTGCCGGCGCTCAGACGGGCATGATACCCTGGCAGAAATTGCTGCGTCAGACCGAGTTGATCGATCAGCCTCTGGTCAGCGAAACTGCGATGTGGCTGGGATCGTTCGCCGTTCGCCCGGTTGATCTGGCGGCGGCCTACTCGGTGTTTCCGCGCGGCGGAAAATTTATCGCTCCGTACCTGGTCGAACGCGTCGACATCGCCGGGCGGAAATATTATCAACGGCACACTTCGAGTCGACGAGTCATTTCCAGCGATACCTCGGCCGAAGTTACCGCGGCGTTGCGTGAAGTGTTGACCGTCGGTACGGCGGCGCATCATGGCGGACGCGAGTTGGCCAAACGCAAGGATGTTGCCGGAAAAACAGGCACGTCGGACGGTGTCTTCGATGCCTGGTTCGTCGGCTACGGAAGCGATGTTACTGTCGCCGTCTGGCTGGGATTTCCCGAAGGTAATCGGACGATTTTAGAAGGCGGAACCGGTGGGCGCTTGGCGTTTCCGGTGTGGAAATCGATCATCGAAGGGCTGCCGAAAGAGTATCGCTTCGATCCGATCCCGATGCTCGGCGCGGGCAGGCGGTCGTTGACGATGGCGGAGTAGCCGCCTTTGCAAGAAGGTGGTGCAGAGTTGCGTCTTTCGCCACTCGTCGCGACGAACAAGACGTTACCGCGGTCCCGGGGCGTTGACCGTTGCCGCGTCGCGATCTTCTCCCGGCGTGGTGTAAGTCGCGCGGGTTTTGTGATCGAGCTCGAGCGAGTCACCGGTCTCGCGGTCGAAGCCGTCGGGCGAGAGGTTTTCGGGAGCGGAGTCAGCGGTTTGTTCGGTCCACTCGCCGAGCAGCGAGCGCAGCTGATCGGTGGTTTCCGTCAGGGCTTTTTCACCGATCAGGTTGTTCAACTGAAAAGGATCTTCGCTGACTTTGTAAAGTTCTTCATCGGGACGTGGCGCAAGAAAAACGTCGGCTTGAGCTGGCGTCAGCTGATTGGCGTCGCGAGCAGTTTGCAGCGCTTTGTGCGAAACGGAACGCACCGAATCGGCCGGCCCCTGCCACGCCAGTTCGGGGCGATTGTTGCGGATGTAGAGAAAATCCCCAACGCGGACCGAACGGCCGTGGGCCATGTAGTCGTGCCAGTTGTGTTCAGCGAAGGCAGCGTTGCGAACCGTGGCATTGGGACCGGCGAAGATCGGTTGCAGAGGGACACCTTGGAAGGTCTCCGGTGCTGAAACTCCAGCAGCCTTGAGGATAGTCGGTGCGAGGTCGATGACACTGACCAGCGATTTGGTATTCTCACTGTTCGCCGTGATTCCTGCCGGCCAGTGAGCGACTAAGGCGGTCTTCATACCGCTGTCGTGCAGTCGCGTTTTCGCTCGTGGGAAAGGCCGGCCGTTATCGGCGAGAACGAAGATCAGCGTGTTGTCGAGTTGGCCCTGGGCCTTAAGCTCGTCGACCACCTTGCCGATAAAATGATCGTAGCGAGTGACCTCGTTGTAGTAGGAAGCGAGGTCTGTGCGAGTCTGCGCGTCGTCGATCAAAAAAGGTGGAACGATGACGTCCTCGGGCCGGTGCTTAGGACCGTAGGCCGCTGCGTCCCACTGGTTATCGGCATCCCAATCACGATGCGCGTCGTAAGCGGCGAACCAGGCGAAGAATGGCTTGTCCTTCGGCCGTTCGCGAACGTTTTTCAGCCAATCGGCGTGGCCGCCCGAGTTGTCTTTGCTTCTGCCACCATCTTTCGAAGACCAAGGTTCGCTGAGGGCGACCTCTCCCTCAGGAGGTGCCGAGCGCGCCATATGATCCTTACCGGAGAGCACGGTGTGATAGCCAGCATCTCGCAGCAGGGCGGGAAACATCGGCAAGTTCCAGGCGATCGGTAGATGCAGCTCGGCGGCCTTGCCATTGTTGTGCGGGTAGCGGCCGGTGATGATGCTGCATCGACTCGGACTGCACGAACTGGCGGTCAAGTAGGCATTATCAAAACGCAGCCCGTCTGCGGCGAGTTTGTCGATGTTCGGCGTGCGCGCAGCTTCGTTGCCGTAGCAGCCGAAATCGTTCCAGGAAATATCATCGCCGATAAATACGATGACGTTGGGACGGTCGGCGGCTTGGACGGATGCCTGCCCGACAAGCAGCAGCGCAAGCGAAGCGAAAAGGCGAATTTTCATAGTGTCAAAAGCGATAGGAAGTAATGGTTGGCTACTCGACCGGTGCAGGCTTGGTGCGCTTGCCAAACAGGGACGAGCCGACCCGGACAATCGTGGCGCCTTCTTCGATGGCGATTTCGAAATCGTGGCTCATGCCCATCGACAGACCGGGCAGGGGAATGCCGCCTTGTTTTTCAAGATTTTCGCGCAACTCGCGCAGGGCAGCGAAAAATTTGCGTGAGTCCTTCGCCTCGGGGGTAAAAACGGGGATCGTCATCAGGCCCTGAATCTCGAGTCGCTCCATGTCGAGCAGCGCATCGAGGGATTTTTTGATCTGCTCGACAGAAAATCCATACTTGGCCCCGTCGGCGGCAACGTTGACCTGCAGGTAAACTTTGGGAAAAAGCCCCAGCTCGCCGGCGATGCGATCGATCTGCTCCGCGACGCCGAGTGAATCGACGCTGTGGATGACCGGGAACAACGGCAGCGCTTTGCGAATTTTGTTCTTCTGCAAATGACCGATCAGATGCCACTCGAGCTTTTCAGACAGCTGAGGGACTTTGGATTCAGCCTCCTGCACGCGGTTTTCGCCGAAGCGGACCTGCCCGCATTGCATCGCTGCCCTTACCGCATCGGCAGGGAAGGTCTTGGAGACGGCTAACAGCTGCGCGGCATCAGGCTCGCGCCCCGAGCGTTTGCAGGCCTCGGCGATCTGTTGACGGACGGTATCGAAGTTTTCGGATAGGGAAGTCTCAGGCATTTTCTTTTCCACTGATACCCCGATGAGCCGTGATGCAAAACACTACGACGATTTTTTTATTTCCGGCGTAGTTGAAAGCCCCGCAAATGTGGGTAGAATGGGGCCTCAAGATTTTTTGAATGGAAGGGTGGCTGAGTCCGGTCGAAGGCACTCGATTCGAAATCGAGCGTAGGGCAACCTACCGTGGGTTCGAATCCCACCCCTTCC
>JBBKXR010000015.1:0-14123 GCA_037969585.1 Verrucomicrobiales bacterium | reverse complement strand
GACCGATTTACCTTCGAAAGGTTTCACCAATTCGCCATCCAGATCGTAGAGGCCGGTCTCGGCAATGATGCCTTCGGTCCCATAGAAAAACCAGCTCGCCTTGATCTTCGCGTTGAAGGCAGCGCTCTTCAGTCCACGCGTCTCGGACACGATGGTCTTGTCGCCAAAGTCAAAAATAGCTACCTGTGAATTCGGCGTGTCGCCGACATCCGTGTAGCCGAGTCGACCGCCGTAGCTGACCACGCTGCGTCCCAGCCCCGACACGCCGAGCCCCCAACGGCAGATGTCGATGGAGTGAACGTTGCTGTTGCCGATGTCGCCATTGCCGGTGTCCCACATCCAATGCCAGTCGTAGTGAAACTGACGCCTGGTCAATTTCGTCATCGGCGCAGGACCGGCCCACAAGTTGTAATCGCAACGCGGCGGCGTCGCACATTCGACTGGACCACCGATCGATCCCCTGCCGCCGTAGATGATGCTTCGCGCCAGCTTGACCTCGCCGAGCTTGCCCTCATGCATGTACTGAACGGCCGATGCCAATGCGCCACGCGAGCGGTTCTGCGTGCCCGTCTGGCAGATGCGTCCCAGCTTGCGCGCGGTCTGCACGATACGGCGTCCCTCGTCGACGTTCTGGCTGACCGGCTTTTCGACGTAGGCGTCCTTGCCCGCCTGCATCGCCCAGATCGCCGCCAGCGCATGCCAGTGATTTGGTGTCGCGATGAAGACCGCATCTACCGATTTGTCATCGAGAATTACCCGCAAGTCCTGTACCTTCTTCGGCATCGGACGCTTCAAATCACCGGTCAACAGCTCCCCTACCTCATCGGCCCGGTCGAGATCGGGATCGCAGACGTAGGCAATATCGCAATCGGCCAGCCCCGCCAGGGAGCGGGCATGGGCCTTGCCTCGAATTCCACAACCGATGATGGCCACCGTCAGTTTTTCGTTCGGGCTAACCGTCTTACTTTCCTCTGCGAGCAACGACACAGGCAGGACGGCCGCACTGGCAGCCATCACAGAATCTTCGAAAAAGCGGCGGCGGGTGAGATTGTTCATGTCAGTATGATCCCTTGGAAGACCGGATCGAGAAAGTGTTTCCCCTTCCTCGTACGCGTGACCTCTCTCAAGGCTTCACCAATTTCGCTGCCTCCACTCGAGCCTTGGCGAGCACTTCCGCCACCGCAACCGGCTTGCCACCCTGACGAACACTTTCGTCCGCCGCCTCCATGAAAGCGAACAGCTCCAGCGTCTCAGCCTCACTCACCGGCGGCACTCCAGTCCGGAAGAAACGCCCGATCTGCCGACACAGTTTCTCGTAGCTGGGAGACTCAGCGACGTGGATGACGCTCTCGCTTCCGTAAGCCGTTGCGCCGAACTCCGCCTTGCCCCGAACGATGCCCCGATACACCCCGAGTCGGCCGTCCGCCCAGGTGCCCGTGACCTGGTCGTGCACCGGCCCTTTCACTCGCGACACCGTCTCGCAGCCCGGTCCCATGATAGTAAACAGCGCCTCGACCCCGTGGATGGCGTAGAAGAAAAGATCCGGCGTGCCACTTTGATATGAACATGGCCCCCAGGTCGTCGCCCCCATCAGATCACCGAGCGCTTCATCCTTGTTCAGGGTCGAAATTTTCTCTCCAAAGCGAGTCGACGAACTGGAGAAAAATTTCACATCATGTTGCTTGGCCAGCTCGAAAATAGCGATCACCTCCGCAAGGTTACCGGCCACCGGCTTGTCGATAAAGACCGGCTTGCCCGACTTGAAAATCTCGCGCGCCTCTTGCAGATGGATGCGGCCATCGACACTCTCCAGCAACACCACGTCGACCTTTTCCAATAGCTGCGGAATCGTGTCGACGATCTCCACGCCCATGCCTTTCACCTGTTCGGTAAATTTCTCCACTCGATTCGCACTGGCCGGCATATCGGTCCCTCCGGGGTACGCCGCGACCACAGAAATACCCGCGAGATCACCGTCAGACTTGGTGTTAAAGAGTTTCGTAAATGCTGGCACATGCGAGGTGTCGAGACCGACGATCCCCGCACGAAGCGGTTTCGGAGCATCCTGAGAAAACGCTGTAGAGATCAGCCCTATAGCTGCCGCAAGTGAGAAGATGACGGTTTTCATATTGTTGTTGTGAAGCCATCCCTGATACCGACACTTTCCATTCCAGGGCACCAACACCCCTGTTGCAGGTGCCACGCAGCCAGTCATATTTGTTGTCGTAGCTCAAAGATTTCGCTGCCCTATTAACCCGCGATCCGCGAACTTTTCCCAGCTCAATCTCAGGCGCAATCTCGCAAATCTATCCGCTTGGTCTAAGTGATTGCATCGAGTTCGCTCAAGGGCGCATACTACGGGTAGCTCTGAAGCACCGCGAAGAGCAAATTTTTCGAAGGGAACTAGAACCGTGAGGACAACAACATGAGCAGTTTTTTCGAAGGTCTGGGACGTAAACTTGGGCGAGCCGCGGTACCGGCCTATCGCAAGACCAAATGGGTCTGGGACAGCGTGACCGGTACCGAACAGGAGGCGCTTGAGGCGGAACAGAAATTGGGTGAAATATTGGCGACCGAACTGCGCCTCGCTACCGAAATCATCGATGACCCCGATTTGCTGAATGGGATTCGAGGCATCTGTCGACGATTGCAGGAGTCGATCGATCAGCCGGATTTTCAGTATCACTGCGAATTGATGCAGTCTGATCATCCAAGCGCCATCGCTCTTCCGGGTGGCTACCTTTTCGTAAGTCGATCACTGGTCGAGTTCTGTGATAACAATCCCGACGAACTTGCTTTCGTGATCGCCCACGAAACCGCCCATGTTATCCGCCGCCACACCTGGGACCGGATGATCCAGCAATCGGCACTGAAGGCGGCGTCACTGGTAGCACGGCGAGCGGGAGTTCTGTCAGTCTGGTTGCGGCAGCAGGGCCTGCCTATGCTTCGTAGTGCCCATTCCAAAAACCACGAGTTCGAGGCCGATCAGGATGGAGTTGGCTTGGCCCGCGCTGCGGGATACGAGCCGAACGGGGCGCTTTCGTTCTTGAAGCGAATTGAAAAACTGGGAGCAGATCCCGAGGTATTGGGCGAGTACCTTGCCTCTCATCCACCCGCTCAGGAGCGGATGGCCAATTTGGCGCCGGCGCTGGAAGAGTGAGTTGGAATCTGTGAGACAATCTATGAACGCCGACACGAGACTCTTGATGGCCGCTCGAGTTCTGTCGATTTATGCGGCGGTTGCAGTGCATGCCGTTGCCGAGGAACAAGAGACAGACATGGCGAATGCCGCCAGCCATGTATCATGGATCGTCGCCCATCGGGGTGCCAGCATGGAACGCCCGGAAGGGACCCTGGCAGCCATTCGTCGCTCCATCGAAGTCGGGGCAACGGCCGTCGAAGTTGATGTCCGAACGAGTCGCGATGGCGAACTTTTTCTCCTCCACGATGCCACCTTGGATCGCACCACAAACGGAAAAGGTCAGGCCAGCGCCCTGTCACTCGAGGCGCTGCAGAAACTCGACGCGGGTTCCTGGTATAACGAAATCTACAAGGGCGAAAAAATTCTCTCTTTGAAAGAAGCGGCAGCCGTGTGCCGGGAGAAGATTGATCTGCTTTTGGATCTCAAAGAGCAGGGCGAAGACTACGATCAGAAAGTGGTTGCGACCATTCGCGAGCATGGCGATCCGGCACGAACCATTGTTGGCGTGCGCAGTGTGGCTCAGGCAGAGCGATTCAGAGAGTTGCTCCCCGAGGCGAAACAACTGGCCTTGATTCCCGAGGTTGGCGACATCGAGGCCTTTGCAAAAGCCGGAACCGATGTCATCCGTCTGTGGCCGAAGTGGTTAGTGACAGACGATCAACCGGCTGAGCGGGTCAGGGCCACAGGCAAGCGGCTCCATTTAAACGGCAAGACGGGCAGTGTCGATGAGGTTCTGACCCTGTTACGTCACCGGCCGGACTCGCTTTTGTCCGACGATTCCAGGAGGCTCAAGACAAGTTTAGAATTGCTTCAAAGGTTGAAGATTCCAGTGGATTCCAAGCTGGGATGGACCCTGACCGATCTCCAGGAAAAAAGTTTCTTGAATCGCGATTACCTGATGATGGAAATCCCCGACCCGTTGATCGGTTTGCCTCGAGTCGCTTTTGATGGCGGCAGCGGCGGCAATGTGATTCTGGAATTCTTGGAACCATCGGTCGTTTTTGCGGCCTTTGAATACAACGACAGCGGTGGCTGGACATTTCCGAATGGAGCCTCACCCAAGGAACAGGGATGGCATAAATGGCGTGACCAGGCGTATCGAGGATCAAGCAATCCCGGCACCGATGGCAAAGCAAAATATGCCGACATTTGGTATCGGGAATTTAAAGCGGGACAAGCGCTGACAGGTTTGCCGGGGTGGTGGCTGTGCCTGGGAATCACCGGACTGGAAACAGCGCGGACCATAGATGGTTTTCGCGAAGGCCTGGCCTCTGACACGCCGCCTGTTGTTCATCGCTTCTCTCATGTCCAACATGCCGAGAAAATTCGTCCTCTGAATATTGCCGATTTCGATTCAGTTGAATCGATTGCGCGATGGCAGGAACAGCAACGAAAGCGATTCGTTGAGGAAATGCTGTTTCCCTATGCGGGTAACATCACTTTTTCTTCCGATGATCCGGTGGGGAAAGGTGAATACTCGCAACAGGAATTCCACGTCGATTTGGAGGGGAAACGTCTTTTCCGCTATTTCAAGTTGGCTCCCATTGAGAGCAAAAAGCCGGCACGGAACGGGACACGGGCGGCCATCGTTTGCTTTATGGGCCACGGCAAGATCAGTCAAATTTTGCAGGACGAGGAAAGCTATCAGCACGCCTGCGCTGCGCATTTTGCCCGCGGGGGATACGTCGTCTATGCCATGGAAAACGTTGGCATGGAGCCGGGGGTCGACAGCCATCATGATCTCGACCGAGCGCTACGGCTCGAAGGTCGGGGATGGTATAGCCTGTTGTTTGCTCATCAGCGGATATTGCTCGATCAGGTTTTCTCCGATCCTGGCGTAGACACAAACCGGGTCGGCGTGGCAGGTGTTTCCACGGGCGGATTACTTGCCTTGAGTGCGGCAGTGATGGAGCCACGCATCTCCGCCGCCAGTGTGCAGGGAATTTTCGGGAGCATGCGGGTCAGCTTCATTCAAGATCGCAACCGGCATTGTTCCTGCGGAGCCATTCCCGGATTGTTACCGGAATTTGATTTGCCGGAGCTCGCTCTGCTGGTCACTCCGCGTGCCCTCCATATCTCCAACGGAGTGGATGATGGTTTTTCTCCCGCCGAAGCTGAGCGTTGCTTGAGACTCATTGAACCGATCTACCGCAAGGCAGGTGGCCAAAAACCGTTGTTTACCGTACCGGAAGGAGGGCATGCTTTTGCCCTCGAACCCGCTACGGAATTCTTCAGGCAATCTTTGAAATAAGCCTGCCTGTTTTCACGCCAACGGCTTGGGTTTTATAAACAGCACCTCGCTCGGATCGACCCAGCCGGTGCGCAGATCGACGCGAAACCAGCCGTCGCTGTTCTTCTGATGAAAGCGAACTCCGGAGCGCTTACCGAATTCCTTGAGATCGTACTGCGCCCAGGTCTTTCCCAAATCGGGTGACACCAGAAATCCACAGGCGTGGGGCGATGCCGGAGCGCAATGCGCGGCGATGATGAAGTCGTCTTCGATGATCATGACGCCAATCTCATAACCGGGATTGTGCATATTAATGTGCTTATCGAGATCGGCGAGGTCGCCAGGCGCACAATGGAAAATGCCGCGATCATAGGTCTCGCGCAGCGTCTTGGGCCCGTTAGCATCCGCCGCCCAGTAGAGCTCGCCATCGACAAAGTGAATGCCGCCGGACTTGTGCCGTGAGTTGGAATTCACCGATACCAACACCTTCCAATCCCACGAGTCAGCTTGCTTGTCGTAAGTGCCGCGCAGCCAGTGGCATTCGTCGCCGAAACCGCGATCGATGTCGCCGGAACAGGCGTAGAAGGCGCCTTCGTCAGGATTGTACATCACCGAATGAATGTGTCGGCAAATGACGTCGTTGTCGGCCGCACCAAGCAGTGGATCCTTTTCCAGATCGGTGCCCTTTTCTTGAAACTTGGGATTTTGTCCAAAGGAATACGCGATCTTCACTGTCTCGCCGTTATCGGTCGAATAGAAAATATTCACCGGAGCCATGCCACCGATGACGTTGGTGTAGTTCCCCCAGACGAGCATTTCTTCACCGTCGATTTGCCAGGTGTGGACGCCGTCGAGCGAATGGTAGTAGTGTCCCGGCAGCTCAGGGTCTTTCGGCGTGTGCTCGATGTAATCGCTGCCATCCCGATCTTTGACCACGATCTGCCGGTGCGTTTTGAGATTGTCCGTGCTCAAAAACAATTTTGCTTCGGTCGAAAAGACGACATTTCCGTTGGCGAGGATGCAGCTGAAATTGACTTTTTTTGCCTCCGAAAAATCCAGGCTGTGCGCCCAGGTTTTACCATTGTCTTCTGAAAGCAGGAGCTTGTCGTCAGTGCGGGCAAAAGCCTTGTTGTCGCGATGGGAATCGATATACGGCCCATCCACAGGGGCGAGGCGGTACCAAAAGTGATCGGTCTCACCGGTTCCATCGACCGCCGCTTTGAGGTCGATCAATCCGGGTAGCGCGATGCTTCCGGCTGTCGTGGCGGCAGCGGCAGTGGACAAAAAATGGCGGCGGGAAAAACGGGGCGCGGAATCAGGTTTCATAGCTCAGAGAGTTCGTTTCCCTATTAACAGACGGTCCGCGAATTTTTCCCAGCTCAATTGCTGGCGCAATCTCGTTGACCTACGCGACTCCGGTCATTGCCATGATTGACGACCCTGACGACCGCGAGTTCAATCAGGGCATCATGAAAACGACCATCCTGCTTCTGTCTCTCTTCGTCGGTCTCGCCGCTACCCAAACAAATGCCGTCGCCGCTGACGAAGGCACGCCCATTTTTAATGGCAAAGACCTGACCGGCTGGAAAGTTCACGGCACCGAAAAATGGTATATCGAAGACGGCGAGCTGGTTTGCGAAAGCGGACCGGATGCCGCCTATGGCTATCTCGCCACCGAGAAACAGTACAAGGATTTTGAACTGAGCGTCGACTTCAAACAATCTGCCGATGGCAATAGCGGCATCTTTTTCCGTTCGTCACTCGATGGCACTACGATCTCAGGCTGGCAGGTGGAAGTCGCGCCGCCGAACAAGTTTTCCGGTGGCGTATACGAATCCGGAGGACGCGGCTGGCTGATCAAGCCGGATGCTGAAGCGGAAAAAGCTCTCAAATACGGCGAATGGAATACCATGAAAATTCGCGTCGTCGGCGGTCACGTCACCACCTGGCTGAACGGCGTGCAGATGATCGATTTGGAAGATGCCAAGATTGGCGAAGCAAATGGATCGATTGCGCTTCAGATTCACTCCGGCGGCGGCATCAAGGTGAACTGGAAGAATCTGAAAGTGAAAGAAATTTCGAAGTAGGTCGGAGATTTGCAGCCCTCGGGATTTGCCGGCAAAGTCAACGACTGCCACGGTGACTGCCGACCAACGTAATGCTCAGTGATGCACTGAACGCACCTGCCCGTCCCCTCACCCCACAGGGAAAGGAGACGGAGGCAAGCCTCCGCAGGCGGAAGGTAGGAGTTCGTCCCCAAGCGGTTCGAAAGCGGAGGCAAGCCACGCGCACTCCGCATGCGGTCGCGGCGCAGGGGAGTGCGAAGGCTTGCCTCCGCTCTGGCTCCCGCCTTGCTAACAGCCACACGAAAAGCCCCACCGCGCCTGTTACGATCGACGCCATCCAAGGAATGGCATTACCTCATATTCCCATGACTAAATACCGCGTTCTCCTCGGCATTTTTCTATCGCTTACCGCGGTCGTTAATGCGGCCGATGATCGCCCGTCTGAGATCGAGATCCTCCAACCCGGCGTCGAGCTATCGCTGGTCGCCGAACACCCTGACATTGCCACACCTACGGGAGTCGATGTCGATGAAAAGGGCAGGGTCTGGGCGGTGTCCTGTCACACTCACCTGCCACCCGAGGATTATCAGGGACCGAAGCAGGACGAAATTCTCATCTTCGATGCCGACGGCACGCGCCACGTGTTTTACGCGGCGACCGAGCAAACCATGGATCTGGAACTCGGCCCCGATGGCTGGGTCTATCTCTCGGAACGCGACCGCATCCTGCGCGTTCGAGACAGCGACGGCGATGGCAAAGGCGACGTCGAAGAAACGCTCGTCGATCTCGTTTCGGAGGCAATTTACCCGCACAACGCCCTGTCGGGACTCGCCTGGGCCCCGAACGGCGATCTCGTTTTCGGACTCGGCGAAAATTTCGCCAAAGCCTGGACGCTGAAGGCGAAGGACGGCTCGGCGGTCATCGGCAGCGACCGCGGCGGAGTGTTCCGGCTCGGCGCCGGCGGCAGCGACCTTCGCAAAGTCGCGGAAGGTCTGTGGAATCCCTTCGGCGTCACGGTGCGCGCGGACGGTGAGATTTTTGTCGCTGAAAATGATCCCGGCGAGTATCCGCCCTGCAAAGTGCTGCACATCGTCGAGGACGGTGACTACGGCTACCGCCGGAAATACGGTGGTGCTACGCCCCACCCCTTCGTTTGCTGGAACGGCGAATTGCGCGGCACACTGCCGATGATTCACCCTTCCGGCGAAGCCCCTTGCGGCGTGCTCCCGCTCGGACGCGGCCTACTGATGCCGTCATGGGGAGATCACCGCATCGACTTTTTCCCGCTGACTGCGGAGGGTGCCAGCTTCACCGCTAAACAGATCACACTGCTACACGGTTCACGCTATTTTCGACCGGTCGGCATCGCCCGGGACAAG
Organism: Verrucomicrobiales bacterium; assembly: GCA_037969585.1. Taxonomy (GTDB): domain Bacteria; phylum Verrucomicrobiota; class Verrucomicrobiia; order Verrucomicrobiales; family DEV007; genus JBBKXR01. The sequence goes on along the minus strand of JBBKXR010000015.1, from coordinate 5,246 downwards.
TATCACAAGGACGATGGCAGCGCAGTGTTCTATCTCACCGACTGGGTCGACGGACAATATCCGGTGCACGGCTACGGGCGGCTTTGGAAGCTGAAGATCGATCTGGAAAAAGCGGGTTGGGTCGGCCCTCTCGATCTTGAGCCGCGCAGTGAAGCGGCCACTCTTGCTGACAGGCTGCGCCAGGGTGAGACCGACGTTTCCCAGACAGAGTTACTTGAACTAAGCCGTGATAAAGATCCCTTTATAGCCAGCGCGGCACTGTCCTCCCTGCGACGATCCGCGCCCGACTGGAATCTAAAAGACCTGCAATCGTGGCCCGACGCCGACCGCATCCAGGCCGTTCAGGCACTGAGACTCGCGACGGTAGATCCGCAGACGTGGGTCGATGCTTTACTCGACGACAAAAATGCGGAGGTTCAATTCGAAACCTTGCGCTGGATCGCCGATGAAGATCTGAAATCCTATCTCCCGGCCGTCGCTAAACTGCTCGCGCGAAGTGATCTCGCCTACCAGGTATTCGAGGGGGCGGTCGCCGCCCACACCGCCCTCAGCGGCCAGCCGGAACTGGGTTTACGCAACCCCGAACTGTTGCTCGCCAAGGTGAAGGATCCATCAAGTTCCCCCACCGTTCGCGCTTTTGCCCTGCGACTTCTTCCGGTTCGCTCGACGAGTCCGGTAAAAGGTAACGCGATGCAAAAAGTCCAATTTCCTACCGGTCTCACGGTCGAGCTCTTGCAACAGTTGCTGGACCTGAAGGACGCGACGCTTTCCCTCGAAGTCGTCCGAGTGCTGGCGGGAGATCCGCAGACCACCCAACAACTACTTGCCGAGACAGCAGTGGATAAATCCAATAACCCGCAGATCCGCGCCGAGGCTATTCTCGGACTCGCCGCTGTAGCGGACGAACAGATCGAGCTGGTAATGGAACTCGCAAACCACGACGATGCGACTCTCCGCGAGGAAGCACTGCGCGCCCTGCGAGGCGTCAAACTCACGGACGAACAAGGCAGTTCATTGAACGCGGTCGCGAGCCAGTTTCCTCAATCGGCAGCTCTGGTCGCGGCCCTGATCGATCCCACTTCTCTCGCCAAAGATCGCCCCGCCCTGACCGACACCACAGGCTGGCAAAAGCGCCTCGCCGCAATTGAATCCCCGGCTGATCCTGCTGCCGGAGAGCGCATTTTTCATCATCCCAAATTAGCCCTGTGCGCGAATTGTCATCGTTCCGACGGACGCGGCAATGTCGTCGGCCCCGACCTCAGTCATGTCGCAAACAGTGAGGACAGCAGCTGGCTGCTTGGCGCGATCCTCGATCCGAACAAGGACATCGCCCCACAGTTCATGCCGCGCGTACTCACCCTCAACGACGGCAGCACTCATGTCGGCATTCGCCTGCGCTCCTACATCTACGAGCAGATCCGCGATGCGCTCGGCCGCAACCACACCTTCAATCGCGACGATGTAAAATCGATCCAAGACCTGCCGATGTCGTTCATGCCGACTGGTCTACCGATGGCGATGACCGATCGCGAACTGCGCGACTTGATCGCATTTCTCGAGTCATCGAAATAATGACGCCGAGGCTGTCGACAAGGAAGCTTCGCAGGATGGCTTTCTAAGCCATCCCGGACGTCGTCCGGTGCGGCCAATAGCTCAACCCGGTCGAACCAAGAGTGGCGCACGCAACGGCAACAATCGCCAACGCAACAGGGACGGGATGCAATCCCATCCTACTTTAACACACCGCCAATTTGGCATTGATCGCTGGCCTGAACCGGCCATTTTATCTTTCGCTTGGCAGACGATATTTGTTCCTAAGTTGAATGGTCCCAACTCTGCAGATCAACCCATTATCATGAATTCGTCCTCAACCAGTCGCCGTAATTTCCTTAGCGCGAGTCTCGCCACCAGTGCCGTATTTGGTGCTGAGTCCTCCCTGCTGGCGGCTGACACCCGCAGGGCCGCAGGCAATAGCGGCGAGGCTCGCAACGTGATCTTTATGGTCAGCGACGGGATGAATCTGGGCGCGCCCTCGCTAGCCAAATTGTTTCGCCAACGCAGCGGCGGCGCCGAACCCAATTGGACGAAGATCTACCAAGAGCGACCCGTGGTCCGCTCTCTCGTCGAAACCCACTCCGCCAGCAGTTGCGTCACTGATTCGGCAGCAGCGGCCAGCGCCTGGGGCATCGGCGAACGGATCACCAACGGCATGCTGAATATTCTGCCGGACGGAAACCCGCTGCCCACCCTGCACGAAAAACTACAAAAAACCGGCAAGCGCACCGGTCTGGTCAGTACTGCCACGATCACCCACGCCACGCCAGCGGGGTTCGCGGCGACGGTCGATAGCCGCGGCGAAGAGGCCGTCATTGCCGGTCAGTATCTCGACCGCAAAGTCGACCTGCTGTTGGGCGGCGGCACTAAGTATTTCAGCGATGACTTGCGCAAAAAATACACCGCCGCAGGCTACGATTTCATCGGCGATCGCAAGGCGCTGCAGAAAGTCGGCAGTAAAGCAGGCACTCCCCTGCTCGGTCTATTCTCGGATGGCCACATGCCCTACGAGATCGACCGCCTCAACGATCCCAAACTGAACTCGACAGTGCCCCGCCTCGCCGAGATGACCGATGTCGCCCTGCAACATCTCGGCACGTCACCGCAAGGATTTTTCTTACTCGTGGAAGGTGCCCGAATCGACCACGCCGGGCACGCCAACGATGCCGCGGCATCGATCCACGATCAACTGGCCTTCGACGACGCCATAGGGGTCGCGCTCGACTTTATCGACAAGCATCCCGACACCCTGCTGGTGGTCACCACCGATCACGGTTGCGGCGGCATCCAGATGAACGGCGTCAAAGCCAATCCCGACGAGCAATTTGGCCCCGGAAGCTATTCTGGCAGCAACGCCTATTTCGATCGCTTGCAGGACTTCCGCCATTCTTACGAGTGGATGAAGACGGAAGGTATCGCCGCTCTCAGTGGACCAAAACTCGCCGCCGCGTTCGAGAAACACACCGGTCTGAAGCTCACCGAGGAACAAACCAAACTGGCTCAGGGCCTCAAAGGCGGAGTCGGAACGGCGGTCTTTGAACATACCGGCGTCGGCTGGACCAGCCAGAATCACACCGGCGAACTGGTCGAATTCTGCGCACTCGGACCAGGCAGTAACCTCTTCCCCGCGTTCATGCAAAACCGCGACGCACACGGCATCATGCTGGAAGCCCTGGGTATGACTCGCACGTGAGGCGAAGGATCATCGGCAGGGCAAAGCGCTGTTCAATTGTCGGCGCATCATTCACCCTCACTTTCAACGACTGTCCAGCCCAACGCCTTCGCCTCCTCCCGAAGGGAACGCTTCCTGCCCTCCAGTAATATATCGTCCATCGGCCGGATCGCATCAGGCGGATCGCCGACACAATTTTCGATGACTTCGATGACGATCTGATCACCCAACTCCAAGTCTAGCTTGTTCCATTCCAAATGAGAATTGGTCCGGTTGTCCAATCCACCAAGCGACATGTCGTTCTTTTCGGCCGGATCATGCTTACAACCTTCCACGCACGTCACAATCGCAGACAGCACCCCTTGAGACTCGAGCGCAATCGTCCGTTGTTGTCCGCGACAAGTGACTCGAAGTGCTTTCATAACTTCAGCCAGTCTTCACGATTTTCGCTCCCCATCCAGTGAAAAAATCGCTCACACCGCCCCTCTCCTCAGCCAAACGACCCGCCGCCGAACTGCGATCAACAACAGCCTTGACCTCGGGCCTCGAGCCTATGCCGGGGTCCACTACCTAACAAATTATGCCCTACGTAAAAGCGCTCTTTGTCGTTCCTCTCATCGTGACAATTTCGATCACGCTGGTGACAGCCGACGAACCGGAAGGCTCTCCGAGTGCGACGAATTATCCTTCGATCCAGGCCGCGCTCGACGCCAACCCCAACCGCCAGATTTTCGTTCCTGCCGGCGATTACAGTATTTCCGAAAAGATTCGAATTCGCGGAGATCGTAGCGGCTTGTTCGGTCCCGGTCGTATCATCCAGGAAAATTCAGAGCAACCTATCATCGAGATAGAAAACACAACCGGTGCCGAAATCAGCGGCCTGACTTTAACCCGCTCTGCGGGAAATCTGGTTACCAACAACGAAGGTATCCTCGCCATCCAGTGCCGCGAACTGGTGATCGATAACGTTCGAGTGATCAACAACAAGACGGCCTCCGGTGCCATCACGCTTCGCGACACCCAGCACTGCCGTATCAGCCATTGCCTGGTAAAAAATTATATGCGCATCACGATCGATGATCGCACCAAAAGCGCGGGCTACGGCTATGCCTTCCATTGCACGGACGGCACAGGCATCAGCGTTCGGACCAGCACCGGAACTTTGATCGAGGCAAACCGGGTTATCGAGGAAGACTTCAAACCAACACCGGAAATCAAAGAGCAGCACAAGTTGGGTGACTTCGTGAAAAAGAATGCCGAGAAAGGCGATATCGTCAATCAACAGACTTGGGACGCAGAGTATGTCGACTCGTGGCAGCAGGGCTCAGGAATCATCGTCACCTCTCCTAAGGAAAGCGATCTCACACGCATTCTCGGCAACCATATCGAAAATGCTGCTCAGGGGATCGATCTGCACAGCGACCATGTCATCGTCGCGAATAACATCGTCGCGAATTCCTTCGTCGGAATGAAAGCGATGCACGGTTCGCGCAATGTCCTGATCACCGGAAATCAATTTGTCAGGAACAGCCTCTGGGCGATCGGCTTGATGCCCGGCGCCGCGGCGGACGCCGAAAACCGGGACGGCGGCTCGATCGTTGCCAACAATATCATTTCGGATTTTGGCTACGGTGATGCCAATTGGATCTGGGGAAACGAACGATCCCCGATAAAGTTTGATACCGGTCAACAGCCTGATGACCCGCCTCTCGCTGACGTCATGATTCAGGGAAACATGATTTTTCAATCCGGTGCTGCCCGCTATCGGTACGCGGTGATCATCCCCGCTGGACCGAACGCTCCGACCGGATTGCATTTCTCAGGCAACCTCTTCCCGCCGGGAAAAGACGGCGTTTCCACGGTCGATCTACCGCGATAGTTTTTGCGTAAAATTACTGCGAGTTACGTTCACCCCCTCAACCAAACATTCCGCCGCCGCCGCCACCACCACCTCCGGGGCCGCCGCCGAACTGTGACATCATCTGTTTCATCTTGCCTTTGCTGCGCATCATCTTGCGCA
>JBBKXR010000014.1:0-17675 GCA_037969585.1 Verrucomicrobiales bacterium | reverse complement strand
GACTTGCGCTGATCGTCGCACTGCAGAAACGGATGCCACGTCTGCCCGTATTGGTCGTCGCCGAGGACAGTGGTAGTGCCGCAGCGATCGAAACCATCAAGGCGGGCGCTTACGATTTTTTGCCTAAACCGGTCAATGGTGACGAGATTCGCAAGGTGCTCGGCGACGCGATCACCTCCTCGCGGCGCATGTCAAAGGCCGTTGAGATTGGCAGCCTTAGTGAATCCGAACCCGGTGGCGATGCCATCATCGGACGCAGCCGGGAAATGATGCGCGTCTACCGCGAGCTCGGTCTTTTGTCCGCGACGCCAGTCACGGTAATGATTCGCGGCGAGACCGGCACCGGCAAGGAGTTGGTCGCGCGCGCGCTGTATCAGCACGGTCACCGCGCGCACAAGCCGTTCATCACCGTTAACTGCGCGGCGATCCCCGAATATCTGGTGGATAGCGAATTGTTCGGCCACGAGAAAGGCTCGTTTACTGGCGCGGTCGCCACGCGCATCGGAAAATTCGAACAGGCTCGTGACGCTACCTTGTTCCTCGATGAAATCGGCGACCTCGATCTGTCGCTGCAATCCAAGTTGTTGCGCGTGCTTCAGGAGCGGCGTTTTCAACGCGTTGGGGGGCGCGACGATATCGCCGTCGACGTGCGCGTCATCGCCGCCACTCACCGCGACCTGCAGCGCATGGTCGCCGAAGGCACGTTTCGCGAAGACCTTTACTACCGACTCAATGTCGCCTCGATCGATCTGCCACCGCTGCGCGATCGGCGCGACGATTTGCCGCTGCTCATCGATTACTTTCTGCGCCGCTACGGCAGCGAACTCGATATCGCCAGCCCGGCGATCACTCAACGCGCCTTGCGTTATCTCGAAGAGCAGCCCTGGCCTGGCAATGTCCGCCAGCTGCAAAATGTCATCCGCCGAGCTCTGTTGCTGCGCCGCGGTTATGCCATCGATCGCTCCGATCTCGATGACATCATTCGCGACGCCGAGAGTCCGCCGGTCGAGGCCGATGCTGCGTCGCGAAGCCTCGGGCACCACGTCAGGGAAGTGCTCGAACAGGCCCGCGAAGGCCGCGTCGAGTCCGCCTACGAAGCGATGCGTGATCGGGTCGAGCACGAGCTGTTTGGCGAAGCCCTGCGCATGACTCGCGGCAACCAGGCCCGAGCTGCGCGTTGGCTTGGCATTTCCCGACTGACCCTGCGCGAAAAACTCAAACGCCACGGACTGCATCCCAAGCTTTAGATAGAGTTTATACAGGTCGAAATTTTCGTCGATCGCCTGACCGGTCGACCGACCACGGCCTGACGGACCGCGGCTACATGGATGAGCCTGTAGCTGCTAGCGTCAGCGAGTGGCCAAGCTGGATGGTCCGTAGCCGCCTTTGTCAAAAGGTGGACCTTGCGTTGGAAGATCGGTTACTCTTGTCGGATCCGAATGCCTGCCCTGTCGAATATCCACCGCCGGTTCGCCCTTATCTTCTGTTTCTGCGCAGTGGCGTCGGCACGCGCTGAGGACAAGGCCGTCGAGTTCAATCGCGACATTCGCCCGATCCTTTCCGACAAGTGCTTTTTCTGCCACGGTCCCGACTCTGCCACTCGCGAAGCCGGGCTGCGCCTGGATCAGGAAAACGCTGCGAAAGGCGACAACGATGGCGTGACTGCGATCGTTGCCGGCGACATAGATGCCAGTGAGTTGATCCATCGCATTTTCGCCAGCGATCCCGATGAAAAGATGCCGCCGGAAGAGTCCGAGCGGCATTTGACTGCCGAGCAGAAGGAGCTGCTCAAACGTTGGATCGAGCAGGGCGCCGAGTGGCAGGAGCATTGGGCTTTCGTCGCTCCCGAAAATGCCGAGCTGCCAGCCGCGACTGCCACCGATCCCTGGGTGAAAAGCGGCAACGGCATCGACGCTTTTGTGCTGCAACGCCTTCACGCAGAAAAGCTCGAGCCGTCGCCTATCGCCGGACGCGAAACCTTGATCCGTCGCGTCACTCTCGACCTGACCGGACTGCCGCCGACACTTGCTGAAGTCGATGCCTTTCTCGCTGACACTTCGCCGCAAGCTTACGAGAAAGTCGTCGACCGGCTGCTCAGTTCACCACGTTATGGCGAAACGATGGCGCTGCCCTGGCTCGATGCTGCCCGCTTCGCCGACAGCGACGGCTACCAGAACGACGGTCCGCGCAACATGTGGCGCTGGCGCGACTGGGTGATCGATGCCTACAACCGCAATCTGTCCTTCGATCAATTCACCATCGAACAACTCGCCGGCGACCTACTGCCGAACGCCACGCTCGATCAAAAAATCGCCACCGGATTCAATCGCAATCACCGCTACAATTCCGAAGCCGGTCTGGTGCTCGAAGAGTTCCGTCTCGAAAATGCCGTCGATCGCGTCGACACCACCTCGACCGTGTGGATGGGCCTGACCATGGGCTGCGCGAGATGTCACGATCACAAATTCGATCCGATCAGTGCCCGCGATTATTACCAGTTGATCGCCTTCTTCGACAATATCACGGAGTCCGGGCGCGCCATTAAAATCGGCAACTCCGAACCCTACATCACCGCACCGACCGCTGAGCAGCAGGAGCGTCTTGCCAAATTGGATGGCGCTCAGGCATTGGCTGATAAAAATCTCCGTCAGGCACTCGCTGCGAAGTCCACGATCGCCACCCGTAAGCAATGGACGAAGTCGGTTACTGCAGCTAAGCAGCAACGGATCGCCGACGCGCTGGTCTCCAGCCAACGCAGTCTGTATTTGGACTTTGAGAGCCCGCCCGTCGCAACACAGCCTACACCGAAAAAAATCGCCACGGGAAAGGGCAAGACAAAGCAGGTCAGCCCACCAAATGGCAGGGTCAGCATAGAAAGCGGCTCGCCGAACCGCAGCTCCGGGCCGCTCGGCATGGCGGCCACTTTCGCTGCTGACAAGGACGCATTTCAAGCAACCAGTGATCACCGCTTCCAGACACAGGAACGCTGGGCTGTGTCGATGTGGATTCGGCCTGACGATGTCAAAGCCGGCGTGATCCTTTCCAAGCAAACGCCCAACACCCGCCGTCCGGGTCTCGCTATCGAGCTGCATGAAGGCAAACTGCGCGTTTATTCGATCACCCGTTGGTTGGCGGGCGTCAACGGTATCGAAACCACGTCACCCATCGTCGCCGGACGGTGGCTGCATGTCACGGTCATGAATGACGGCAGCCAACGGGCGGGCGGCATGAGCATCCATCTCGACGGCAAACCAGCCGAAGTCGAAATTTTGCACAATACCAACAGCAACACCGGCGGCGGAGTCGCCACGACTCCATTGCTGATCGGTGCCGGAGTTCACGGCGCAGGTTATCGCGGCCAGGTCGATGAAATTCGTTTCTACGACCGCAGTCTCTGGCCCGATGAAATCGCCGCGCTCGCTCTGCAGCCCGATCAATTTGCCGAATCGGAAACCGCTTTCCTCGCCGACCCCGAAGGCGCCGATACCACGTTGAAAGCGCTCGCCGCCGCCCGCGAACAAGCGCGCATGACTCGGCAAAAATACTGGGACAGCTTACCGACGACGATGGTCATGGAGGAACTGCCGGTGCCCCGCGATACATTTATTCGCAACCGCGGTGTCTACGATAATCTCGGTGAAAAAGTCGAGCCCGACGTTCCCTCTGTGTTCGCCGACTTGCCCGACAATGCGCCGCGTACTCGTCTCGGCTTTGCCCGTTGGCTGGTGTCCGGTGACCATCCACTGACCGCTCGCGTCGCCGTCAACCGATACTGGTTACGCTACTTTGGCACCGGGTTAGTGAAGAGCGCCGAAGATTTCGGGCAACAAGGCGAACTGCCCAGTCATCCCGAAATGCTCGACTGGCTGGCCAATGAATTTGTCGCCAGCGGCTGGGACGTCAAAGCCATGCAGCGACTCATAGTGACCAGCAGCACCTACCGACAAAGCTCTGCACTTACTCCTCAGTTAGTCGAGCGCGATGTCGACAACCGCCTGCTCGCGCGCGGACCACGCCAACGGCTCGCCGCGCACGCGATTCGCGATCAGGCGCTCGCCCACAGCGGACTGTTGATCGAAAAAATCGGTGGCCCTTCCGTGCGGCCGATGCAACCCGATGGGTTGTGGGAGGAGATGAGCAACGAAACGTATAAAGTCGGCAGCGGCGACGAGCTTTACCGCCGCAGCCTCTACACCCTGTGGAAACGCACCGTGCTGCCGCCGAGCATGGCCGTCATGGACGCTGCCGATCGCGAAACCTGCGCCATCAGTGTGCGCCGCACCAACACGCCGCTGCAGGCTCTGACCCTGCTCAACGAAACCGCCTTCATCGAATCCGCCCGCCATCTCGCCGACCGCATTATCAACGAAGGCAGCGACGATCCGGTGAGTTACGCCTTCCGCCTGATCACCGCCCGTTACCCGAGTGGGGCCGAAAAATCCCGGCTCACCGCAGCCTACACTGGGTATCTGAAAACGTTCGCCGCCGATCCTGACGCAGCCACTAAACTGCTGACCACTGGGGGAGGCAAAGACCCGGGCGAAAACACTCCCGCCCAACTCGCTGCCGCCATGACTCTAGCCAACATGCTATTGAATCTCGACGAGGCAATTACGCGGGAATGAGTGACTCCGCAGGCAGTTGGTGAGATCATTCTTTAGCGGGCATCAACAATCGGTCCGCCAACGCGTCCAGTCCGGAGCCAAGGATAGTTCGTCCCACAATAAGCTGCGATTCTATTTCATTCTTTGTCCATGTATTCTCGATGTAGCGTGGGTCCTTCACCGTCACTCCAGTCGTTGAGAATCGTGGGATTCGGATATTTCCTGAATTATCAGTCCGTTCGTGTTGGTCACCGTCGTCGGTGTGAATGATCAGTGCTGCGAAAGGCAGACTGTGACCATCTTTGCCGACCATAGTCAGTTTGCGGTTCAATATTTTGGGAACAACAAAAAGCCAGGCGATTGCGCAGGTTAGCAAAACAAAGACGGTGCTTTGCCAAATCGCCGATGCCAAGGGCCTATCACTGGACTTCTTGCGTTCGATCCGGCTCAAGCTGAATCCGGATACAAAGAATCCTACGATCGCTTCGACGACTCCTATAAACAGATTGATGATTGGAACAAAGACTATCGCAGCAGCGCCCGCGATGCAGTCGAAGACCGATGCAAGCAGGGCGATGATGGCGTCGAGGATCATTTTGTAAATTTTGGCTCGATAGAAGGGCGGGCGTTTTTCACCACTAAAGATAATCGCCTAATTTGCTGGCAGGCGCAATTTGCTGCTCGCCACGATAACAGAACGGCAAACCTAGTCCGATCATCAGCAGGGGAATGCAGAAGCCGGTTTTGAGTGCATGGAGAGCGTCGGCGTGGCCTGGATGAGGAATGAGGTGCAGCACGAGGATGGCGGAGGGAATGGCGAGGAGGTAGAGACTTAAGCCGAGGGCTAGGTTGCGCAGGCGCAAGCGAATTCCGAACAGTCGCGATATGAGCCAGAAGGCTGGCGGTATCAATGTGACCGTGAAATAGATGGAATTCATCACCAGCCAACGAAGTGATGGTGAAAGTGATTCGGGCACCATCAGGCCTGCCCATGCAGAGCCGTAGTGACTGTAGATTCCCCAACGGATCAGCAGGTAGCTGACGCCAGAGAATCCGGCAATTCCTGCCAGGAATAGGTAGGGGCGAATGGGGCCCCTGAAGTCGGCTTGATGGGTAACCCAAAACAGAAACATTGTCAGTCCAGCCGGAAGCGCTAAGTGAAAGTAGCTGATCCAATCCAGTCCGGCCCAGCCGCGCAGCCACACCTCAGCATACCAAATTGCCGCTGACAGAACGCTGATTGCGATGAGAAGATCAAGCGGGCGGCGTATATTTTGGCAGAGGTTTTTCAGGTAGCTTTTTATCCTGTCGATCCAGGCCATGACCGGCAATTTCACACTCCACGCAGGCGTCGTCTTTTGGTAGCGCTGAGCCGGTTCCGCAAACTCATCGATCAGCAGTTGGTCTTCGCGTCGGCTACGCCACACGGACAGGGGCAAGCTGGCTAACAAAAATACTAATCCAGCGAGAAAACTTCCCGCGAGGATCGCGGTCCCACCGAGAATCAGTAGCAGGCCGAACTCCGACGGGTGGCGCATTTTCTGATAAATGCCTGTGACGTGAAGCCGATGTCCTGGACTTAGATCGATGTCATCGCGAAAACCTTCACCGAGGTCACGAATTGCTCGCAGACGAACTGCAATGCCGATGGAAATAACCGCCAGGGTTATCAGGCAGATCCACGTGTTGGGTATTGCTGCACGGTTCGCCGTTTTCCACGTAGCGAGCAGTATGACGGCGAGAGCAGCGATGCCCTGAGCGCTGGATAGTCCGCACTGTCGAATACTTGTGTTAGCTCTTTGGGCGGCCTGATGGCGGCTTTCGAATCCGCACCAGATCAGCTGCGGGAGCGCCACCAACATCCACGCCAAGACCCACGGCCATCCCTTGGGTGTGGGTCCGAAGAGGTGGGCTATCGCGGGCGCGATCGACAGGGTTAGCGCCAGGCCGATCAGCCCAGGCACGCGGCGTGCGATACCGACGGGATTTTCAACCTTGTCCATCGGAGCTGCCGATGGCGGGGGTGGCGCCGGAACCGGGGAGGCTGTTACTGCCGCCCTGCGCAAGTTCCTGCAGGATGCCGTTCAGGTGGGCGTTGCTGAGGCCGAGTGATTTGCCGATGCTTTGCAGCATGACGACTTCGCTGGCGTCGAATTCGCCATCGGCGTGGGCGATGGCGTAGGCGGCGCGGATGACGGTTTCTTTGCCGCTGTCGTTAAGTCCACCGGCGAGACCACCGACGAGTTCGAGCGGGTCGGTGCCGGATTTTTCGATTTCGGCAATTTCTTCGCGCAGGTCCTGTTCGGAAATCTCGGAGCCGGTCAGGTCGTGGAATTGGCTTTGCAGCATGAGCACTTCGTCGTCATCGATGTGGCCATCAGCGAGCAGCATACCGATCATGACTTGTTTTACGGCAACGAAAAACAGCGCTTCGAACTTGGCACTTTCCTGGCTCGGGTCGTAGTCGAGAATGCCGATGTCGTAGGTGCCTTGGCAGCGGGGGCACTCGACGTATTCGCCGAGTTTATTGAGTGGAATCAGCGGAATGAAGTAGAGCGTGAAAAAACTCCTGACGCGCTTCAGCTTGTACTCGGTTTGTCCGTTGCACTGCGGACAGTGGAATTGGCCCTTGTCGGGGGTGGTGGTGACGCCGCGCGTGCCGAAAATGATCATACGCGGCAGTATGCAAACCGTTCAGGTGGTCCGGCAAGCCCTAACTTTTATTCAGGCCGAATCTGGCCGTCACAGTCCATCGAGACTCTCGCCCACGGCGCGTTGTCCGGGTTCGGCGGCGAGGTGTCCCATGTGACCTCCCTTGGGAATGACCTTCATGTGATTGGCTGGCACGAGTGAGCGCATCCAGTCGAGATCGCCGTCGCGCAGCAGAAAGTCATCGTCGCTGGCGATGATGCGCAGGTCGGGCACGCTTCGAAGGCCGGCAGTGAAGTTGCGCAGGTTGGCGGATCGAACGATGTCGTTGCTGCCCACGGGTAAGGTCTGACCGTCGGTGGTCTGGTAGCCGCCATTTTCATAATAGGGCACGACGAAGTGGTTGAGATAGTCGGAGTAATTGTACTGCCCGATTTCCTCGTAGACGGGGGCTCGGCGAAACTTTCGGATCGGTTGCTGAATGACTCCGAGATTCTGGCGCGATTGACTGGAGTAGATAATATCGCGCAGGATGGTGCGGTAGGCGTAGCCAACGAGAAATCCGGACTCGGTGCGATCGAAAGGCAGGACTGGGGGAGCTTCGTCAGCATCGCCAGTTCCGGCGTTGGCAGCTCCGGCGGCGATCAGAAAAGCGACTTTGCGGAACGCTTGGTCGATGCGGGCGGTGCGTTCGTCAGCGGGCCACTTCAGAGCAACATCATAGAATGAGTCAAGTGCGTCCATGCCATGGAGAAGATTGACGGGTGGATTGATGGCGATGTAGCGGTCGAAGTGGATGCGGTGGTTCGGCTCGGTCTCGTGACGGGCAGCGAGCAACATTGCCTGGAAGGCGCCCATCGAAAAGCCGAGCAGGGCGCGGTTGCCGGTGCGCTCGCCGTATTTGGCCTCAAGATCGAGATGGATGGCGTCGATTGCTACGTGCATGTCACTATTGTCGACGGAGGCATAGCCAGGTACGGCGGCGGTCGATGCTGCCTCCATGAACTCGGAATTAAACACGCTGCTGATGGTGACCACGGAGTAGCCGCGAGAGTAAAGAAGCTCGGCGATGGCGAGTGAGGGGCGCTCCATGCGGTGGCCGCCCAGTCCGGGCAAGACGTAGACGACGGGCGCGTGGCCGGGCTGCAGCCAAAGCGAATACGGCAGGCGTTTGCCGGTAGTCGCCAGGCGGACCGAACGGGTCCTGGCTCGCTCCGGGAATTCAGCATCGCGATGAGTGAAGAACACGGCATTCAGCGAACTCAGTGCCGGCTCGCTGGGCATTTCCGTGATGCGGAATTCGCTGACGTCGTTCTCGCGGACCAGTGCGGAAGCCTGGCGGGCAAAGGCGTAGGAATCGGTGCCGGCTTCGGTCAGGCGTTTGAACTCGCCGGTCTTGTCGGAGATGGTGTTAAAGCTCAGTCCGTAGAGGGCGTAGTTGTAGGGGTTGGGCGCCCAAGAGACCGGGTTTGAAGCGGTATCCAGCAGCAGGCCGATGCCGTCGCGTTCGCTGCTCGGGCCGAGAATCGGAATGACAAAATACATCGCTGGATCCCAGCCCCATCGACCGAAGGTCTGGCCGAAGTCGGCTTTGGAACGTGGCATTTCCCAAGCGGTCGCGGGATCAAACAGGCCACCGATACCGACTGTGCTGTTGACGGCAAAACGGCGTGTCTCCTGGCGAGCACCGTTCCAGCGGCCCTGCAGCAGGTTGTTAATCAAACGTTTGGGGTAGGTGACGTTGTCAGTGAAATTGTTGACTTTCTCCCGCACCGGCTTGCGCACGATGAAGCGATAGCCTTTCCCGGCGGGATGCAGCAGGCGGTTGATCACCACGCTGTTAAATCCCCACATCGCCCGATTAATGGGCTCAAGCGGATCATTGATCGCTTTGGGGACGACGATGGCGTCGTCGGCTACGGGATCGTATTGGGCACCGTCCTGAGCATGCGTCGAAACCGCGAACAGATATGACAGGCCGACGATTAGAGCTCTACGGAAAGACATTATCTAAAAAATTTATCACTGCTATACCGGTCCGGCAATGCGAAATGGGTAGCAATGTCAGGCGGGGAGCTGACGCGATGGTGGGTTGCGCAGGGGTGGTTTCGGGTGTCACTTTTTGACTGGCCGTAGTTTCTATGAAAATAAAAAAGACTCTAGCTCTGTTTCCGCTCGTTTCAATCTGCTTCGGTGCCGGTTTGCTCAGCTCGTGCTCAGTCGGTGCCGGGTTCGGCCCGACGCTGACGGGGGCTCCGCAAGTGATCAATGTTTCGAGCTACGATCCGAAAGAGCGTCAACGCAGCGGCTCATCTTATTCGCCATCCGATTTATCGGCTCTGAAGCGCAATGGGGCGCTCGGCATGATCGCTCGTTCTGGCAAGGGGCGGACCACCGACTCGAAATGCGCAACATTTCTGCGCTCTGCTGAGCGGGAGGGCATGCTGATCGGTTCCTACTATTTCATTCTTAAAGGAGTCGACCCGCTGTGGCAGGCGAATCGGTTCGTCGATCGGATGCGTGAGATCAAGGCATCGCAGGGCCTGCGGTCGTCAGGGGTGCTGATGGTGGTCGATTTCGACAGCCAGTCGACCCCTGCCGAGATGGTTGCGGTGGTGAATCGGGTGAAAAGTCGCACCGGTAAAGATCCGGTCGTCTATCTGGAGAACAGTCTGCCTTTTATGAATCGGCTCAAAGCTGCCACCGGTGCGCAAAAGCGCAGGCTGAAAGAGTGTCCCTACTGGTTGGCGCTCTATTCTGATAATTACGACGGACGGCAGACGCCCACGGAATTGATGGAAAAATACGGCGTCTGGAATCACTGCATCATGTGGCAGTATGGAGGCGTCGAGTGGAGTGGTGGGCGTTCGAATTCTAAACACTACAATCGCGGCAAATATCGATCGCCGGAGTATTTCGGTAATCTCGATCGACCGATCGAGCGCAATGCGTTCAACGGTACAACCGCACAACTGCACGGTTTTTGGAATCGCTACGCCTGGAACTGGTAGTGGTATTGGTTGGTGGTAGGAACTGAGGAAGGCAGCTGGCAGTTTTTGAGCCATTCAACAGGGCATTCGGACCTGAGCCCGTGCTCATTTTAGTGTAAATAAGCAACCTATTAATAAATTGACATATTCCTGCCAATTGATGCTTTGCCTTGTTTTGACGCTCGGCAGCCGCATTTCAGCGGTGGGGAAGTTCTGGGCGCTATCGCTATGGGCGCTAGGTGTCGGCTTGCCCCGCCGATACCAGCCGGTAGACGCCGGCGGAACCGTAGTTTTTGGCCATCTTGCGTTGGCCGACGTAGTTGCAGTTGAAGCTGCGCACGCCTTCGAGTGCGGCGAGTGCGGCGAAGGCTTCGGTGCCGTACACCTGGCCAGGTTGCGTGACGGGCTCAAGTCGCGCGGCGTGGGTGACGTGCGAGCCGGTGTAGGTGAACTCGCGAGTCACCGGATCGCTGAGTCGAAAGGCGGGCCCGGCGTGAACGGCGGTGCGGATCGCCAGATCGGACGGCAGGTCGGAACTGCGCCAAACGGCGTTCGGTGAGTTGAGCCGATCACACATCGCCAGCGCGAAATCGCCGCAGGCATGCACGGTGTCGAAGACCATATAGATCGCGTCGCCCCAAGTGTTGACCACTACCGGTGCATGCTCGCTCATGTCGAGCAGCTCGGAAACCTGGCGCATGTAGCGATTTTGGAACTGCGGCAGTAATTGTTCGGTCAGCAAGCTGAAGTTTTTCACGTCGGCGAACAGCATGGCGCGCACTTCCTGGCCGACGTTGCTTGGCTTGGTAATCTTGTTTCTGCGCCGCGTATGGGTCGACTTTTCGGGTGGCGGATCGGAGGGCAGAATGATTCGCGCCGGTGAAATGCGTTCGCTGGCGGACTGCCCGGACCGATGGTTCCAATCGTCAACAAACTCGCCGGTGCCGCCTGGACCGCGCGGCGGTTCGCCATCCCAGACGGCGAGCGCACCAAGGGCGAAGCCACCCAACCTCGCGCGCAGCATCGCCGAACCGACCAGCACCTGGTTGCCGTAGCGAAACATCAGCGCTTGCTCCGAGATCGGAGGAAAATGTCGACCCAGACACTCGACCCGTGAGGCCTCAGCGGTGGCGGCGTCGAAACGTCGACACCAATCGGCACCGAAGGGTTCGACCGAGAGCCGACGGAATTCCGCGACGCTGGCCGGCAAAATGATCTGAGTCTCGATCTTTAATGCGGCCGCTTCTTCGAGGAGCAGGATATCTGATCCGGCCGCGGCGGCGCAATAAACGGTAACGGGTGAGATTTCCTCGAGTGCGGCTCGAATTTCGGCGCGCACACGGCTCTCTTCGCTTGCCGGAAAACGAGCGTCGTTAGGCTCGGTTTCGCTTTCGCCGTCAGGCACAACGCCGGCGAAGACCAGCACCGATGGCAGTGGCAACACTTTGTCGAGCCAGGCGTGATCGCCGCCAAGCGCATCGAGCAAATGTTCCGCTTGTTTGCGAGTGGTGGCGATGTCGCGCGGCGAACTGCTGCGGGTGTCGTGATAGTTTTGATAACAGACAGCGGCCTGCTCGAGATCGCCGAGGATGAGTTGCGCCTCGCCTTTGCTGGCCCATCCCCACTCACTGTCGTCGGCCAGTTCGAGTACTTTCGCCGCCCAATTGTGAGCCGCCTGTTGGTCGCCGTTCATCGCGTGCAAAGCGGCCACGTTGATCGCAGGAAAGACATCTCCGTCGCCTTCTTCAAAGCCTCGTTGATACCAGCCGATCGCCTTTTCTAAATGTTCGGCCTTGCCCTCGTCGTACCAACTTTCCTTAGACAGACGGCCGAGTGCTGACAAGATGTCGCGTCGCTCCGGCGAGCTCTCTTCGCACCGATCCAACCAGCTGAGAAGTTCCTGCTCGGCTTCTTCGGTGCGGCCCTCATGCGCCATCGCGAGGGCGCGGTCGCGAGCCAGGCGAAGCATCAATCTAGGTTTGTCGATAACACGCAGGCCTTCGTTGGCCAGTTCGTAAACCAGCGCCAAGTCGCCGACTGAAAGCGCGGTCGAGGTCAACTGGCAGTAGAGCTTCGGGTCAGCGCCCCAGTGAAACCCCTCTGCACGCAGCGCCATCACTTGGCGGACTCCGCGCACGCCACCGCCCGACTGATCCCAAACCGTGCGCGCTTTTCTCGCGTAGCGTTCGAGGAAATGCTGCTCCGGTGGGTCTTCGATGCGGTAACCGAGTTTCAGAATCGCTCGCAGAGTTTGTTCTGCAGTGGTGCGATCGTATTCGCGCTCGCTCTCAGGGAGTTCAGAGTAAGGCACCAGCGTCGGGTTGGTGAGCTGCTGGTCATCGCGCTCGGGGCCCCACGTCCAGCCGTCGGCGCGTCGGCCGAGTGCCCAGCGGTCGTGCACATTTTCGGCGAGGATCTCGCGCAGGTGCTGCAGGGAACCATTCAGTTCGATGCCGTCGGTGTTGATCGGCTCGGGGTTGTAGCTCGGCTCCTCTTTTTCACTCACCCGTCGAAACTAGGCGCGTGGCATCGCGTCGACAACACCTTTTCCACGATGTGATAGACGTTCCAGAGGTCGCTGCTTTGCGTCTGCGCCCTCCATTGACAGGGCGGCAGTGCCAAGGCATCGTCGCGATCTTGAATCTTCGCCTCTTCCAACTTGGACGGCTGCTCACATGTGCGGCGTTGTTCAGCATGCTCGAATTGCACTGGGTCAGCCTGCAGTCGGTAGCATGGGTGAAGATGATATGTAGCGATCTCCAGCAGGTCGAATCGTTGACCGATGCCGACGGGGTGAATTTTCTCACCGTCGTGGTGCGAAATGTTTCCGGTGAGATGCAGTGCAACCTCTGCCGCGCGATCACTGAGGAGCAATCCAGTGATCGCGAACAAGAGCGGGAACTTCGCTCCAATCAGCGCATTGAACTGGTGCCTGCAGAAAGCCGGTCGCTGTGGTTGCGTCCGCATCGACCCGAACGCATGAATGTCGTGTCTACCGACGAGCAAGCCGAAGGCTGGCGCGCTAAACCGCACTCGCCGCCTCCCCGGGCCTGCTGATCCGGCGCTGCAGACATTTTTCGTGTCCGCAACCGACTGGCAAGAGACGAGTGCTAGGTACGATCCACGGGATTTTACGAGCTCGGTCGATTCGAACTGATCTGCAGTTCGATGGGCCTCGTCATACGGCACGCCTGAGCGGTGTTCCTTCCAGGCCAGCCTGAGCTACTTCGGCCGCTGCGGCGTGACGAATCCTATTCCCGGCATCGCATCCGGCTTCCGAGCAGGTGCACGCCTCGCACCCCACTTAATTTTTAGAAACAAACCAAAGTCTATACTTCAATGAAAACGAAAATCACATTCCTGGTCGCCGCGCTTGCCGCGACATCATCACTACAGGCCGGCGATCCCGCCGATGCCATCACCAATCCTCCAGTGCACGATCCGTCTTCGTATCTGTGGGATTCACACCGTGTCGACAGCCATGCACCCATCGGTGTCATGGCCGATCATACCCACAAAGCCGGCGAAATTATGCTCAGTTATCGCTGGATGTACATGTCGATGGACGGTCACCGTGCCGGCGATCAGAAACTCTCCACGCAACAGGTTTATGATCGTGGCTTCGACGTCGCAACTGTTGAGATGGAAATGCAGATGCACATGATCGGCGCGATGTTTGCACCGACCGATTGGTTGACGCTCATGGCAATGACCAACTACGTCGAAAAAGACATGACGATGAGTGCTAATCCACACGCACACGGTCACGGCGGTGGTCACGGTGGCGGCGGACACACTGGCACCTTCGAGCACTCCAGCTCAGGTTGGGGCGACACTACCGTTGGCGCTTTGGTGAAAATTTTCGACACTGCCGGACAGCGTGCGCATTTGAATCTGCTGTTCACTTTGCCGACGGCCGAAGTTGATCAAAAACAAGGCGGCGTGTTTCTGCCCTACGGCATGCAACTCGGTAGCGGCACCTGGGATTTCAAACCCGGCATCACCTACCTCGGCCAGGCGGACAACCTTTCGTGGGGTGCTCAGGTCGGCGGAACGATTCGTCTCGAAGACGCAAACGACAGCGGCTTTGCCTACGGCGATGGTGTCAATGTCACTCCCTGGCTTGCTTATCGTCTCACTGACAACCTGAGCGCCTCCGGTCGAGTCAACTATACATGGGAAGACGACATCGAAGGTCATTACGACGGCGGGCATGGTCATGCTGCCCCTCCGCACTTCCAGGCGAACTACGGTGGTCACATCCTCGAAGGTGGTATCGGCCTCAACTGGTACTTCACCAATGGTTTTCTCAAAGGCCATCGCCTCGCCGGCGAAGTTTTGGTGCCGATGTATCAGGACCTTAACGGGGTCGGCATGAATCGCGACTACAGCGTCGTGGTCGGTTGGCAGAAAGCATTCTGAAGCGTGTTAGAATCGCGTTTAACAGTTTCCTAAACGCTAACCGCCCGCTCGCTGATTCGTCAGCGGCGGGCGGTTTTTTGTGTCCAGTTTGGCGGAACTCGTGAGAATTTCGCGATTACGACGGGCGATTTTTCTTCAACTGTTTTCGCACTCGCCCTCGCCGAATTCCCAAAGGGCAATACCGGCGCCCTGCGGATCGATGATGATCGAGAATTTGCCCATGCCAATATCGGTCGCTTCTTTCACGACCTTGGCGCCGAGGTCCTGAGCCTTGGCAGTGGAGGCGTTGATATCCTCTACGGTCACGTAGGACATCCAGTGGGGAGGGCATTCACCCATTTCCGGAGTGATCTCCATCATGCCGGCGACGGATTGTTCACCGTTTTTGAAAAAGCGATACTTAAAGCTGCCCATGTCCATGTCCTCATGGGTCCAACCAAATAGTTTCGAGTAAAACTCGGTGCTGCCCTCTTTATCTTTGGTCATCAGTTCGTGCCAGCAAAAGAGTCCGGGTGTCTTGTCTTCTTCGTGTTTGTTTTCTTCGCTCATAGCCTTGGTGGTGAATTAAGAGTATTCCAGTTCGGTTTTGTATTTGGTTTTTGGATAGAATTCACCCCAACAAATTTCGGTCCAGGGTCCGGTACTGAATCGCCTCGAGCAGATGTCGCTGGCAAATGTCGCGTTCACCTTCGATGTCAGCGAGGGTGCGGGCGACCTTGAGGATTCGATCGTGCGCGCGGGCGCTGAAGTTGAGATCGGTCATCGCCCGCTCGAGCAGAGCGTCGCTGGCTTTGTTGAGTTCGCAGTGACGTCGCATCAGTTTCGGGTGCATGACCGCGTTGGTAGTGACGTCCGGTTCGTCGACAAAACGCTGCAACTGCACTTCGCGGCAGGCCTCGACGCGGTTGCGAATCTCCTCCGACGTCTCGCCCTCGGCACCGGTCTTACCGGTCAACTCTTTGTACTCGACGCGCGGTACTTCGACGTGCAGATCGATCCGGTCGAGCAGCGGTCCGGAAATGCGCTGACGATACTTTTCAATCTGACCCGGTGAGCAGCGGCAGTCGCGTTTTGGATCACCGAGGTAGCCGCAAGGGCAGGGGTTCATCGCTGCGACCAACATGAAGCGACTCGGAAAAGTGAACTTTCCGGCGGCACGCGAGATTGTCACCTGACCGTCTTCCAGAGGCTGGCGCATGACCTCCAGCGTCGAGCGTTTGAACTCCGGCAACTCGTCGAGAAACAGCAACCCGTTGTTAGCGAGGCTGACCTCGCCCGGTGTCGGGTGACTGGTGCCGCCGAGCAAACCTGCGTCCGAGATCGTATGATGAGGCGCCCGAAACGGGCGGGTCGCAAGAAAAGCGTTTCGGCTGTCGATCAGGCCGGCGACCGAATGGATCTTCGTGGTCTCGATCGCCTCGGCTTCAGTCATCATCGGCATGATGGTTATCATGCGCTTGGCGAGCATCGACTTGCCCGTGCCTGGTGGCCCTAACATTAACATTGTGTGGTTGAAAAAACCCATTGGTGTATCATGTTGATGGGTAATGACTACCGCCTACAGCTATGTCCGGTTCAGCAGTCAAAAGCAGGCGGCTGGAGACTCTTTCCGTCGTCAGACAGAGCTGGCTGAGAAATATGCCAAGAAACACGGACTCAAGATTGATCAGACACTAAAGGCGGACCGAGGAGTTTCAGCCTTCGACCAGTCGAATGTCATAAAGGGTAACCTTGGCAAGTTTCTTCATGAGATTAAAAAGGGTAATGTCGAGCGAGGTTCGGTGCTCTTGGTCGAAAGTCTCGATAGGATTTCGAGAGCAGATGTTCTTTCAGCCCTGGACGTGTTCACCTCAATCATAAGGAGCGGTGTCAAGATAGTGACACTTCTCGACGAAGCGGAATACGAGGAAGAATCCATACGAAAGAACCCGTTCGAACTTTTTGGTAGCCTTATGATCTTGATGAGGGCAGGGGAGGAATCAGCTACAAAATCCAGACGCCTTTCGAAAGCCTGGAAAGAGAAGAGGAAGGGGGCAAGTAAGCAGAAGCTCACGGCTATTTGCCCAGCGTGGTTACGCCTAAAAGATGACCGAAGTGAGTTCGAGGTGATTTCAGACCGAGGTGCAGTCGTTCAGAGAATATTCGCCATGGCAAAAGAGGGGCATGGTCAGGGGGTCATAGCCAAGAGGTTTAACCAAGAAAGTTTGGAACCTTGGGGGCGAGGTAAGAAGAAGGGTAAGGGTTGGCACTCGTCATATCTCCACAAAATCCTTACGAATCCGGCGGTAATGGGGCACTTTGAATTGCACACCCAAAAAAGTGGGCAGAAGCGAAAGGCAACAGGGGAGGTGGTCGAAGATTACTTTCCCGCTGTCATCGACCCAAGCACCTTCTATGAGGTCACGAGTCTTCGGCAGGGCAGGCGGGCTGGTATCGCAAAATTTGCAGGTAGTTCGATCAAGGGTGGAATTGCGACGCGGAACGGTGTCATCAGCAACCTGTTTACTGGGATCGGTGAATGCGGCTACTGCGGTAGCTCTCTTCGCTTCGTTGACAAAGGCAAGAAGCCTAAAAATGATTGCTATCTCGTTTGCTCGAATGCCGTAATGGGTAAGGGGTGTAAATACTTGTCCACTTCTTATCCATTTTTCGAAAGTGCCTGTTTGCAAGCGCTTCGTGAGCTTGATCTTACGCAGCTTCTCAGCAGGAATCTCAATGCCTCCCAGAACGAGGTGCTCCGCGTACAGCTCCGGTCGATTGAGGCCGAATTAGTTGAGATTCCTGGAAAGATCGAGCGTCTGGTCAGCTTGGTCGAGAGCGCCGATAGTGAAGCTCCAGACGCAATCATTCAACGGATCAAAATGCTTGAGGAAAAGCAGATGACACTAGGTCTGAAAGTGGAGAATACCCGAGCTGAAATTGCTGGGACAACCGCTACGGAAAAGGGTGTCAGATCATTCGGAGCCATGCTGGAGGAGATGACGTTGAGGATGAGTGGTAGCGTGGGAGA
>JBBKXR010000013.1:0-6391 GCA_037969585.1 Verrucomicrobiales bacterium | reverse complement strand
TGCAGGCAGCGGCCCTTGAGCTTTTTGCACTTCTTATGCGCACTGGCGGCGAGTTCGGCGGAAATCTCGATACCAATCGGGGTGACTTCGTATCCGGCCTCGCGCAGTTCGATGGCGATTTTCTGCAAGGCGCTGCCAGTACCGCATCCGACGTCGACCAGGTGGCCGCTGAGTTTTGAATTGGCGAGCGACTCGACAACCAAGTCGCGAATTTTGCGACGTTTAAAAACCTGACTCTTGATCTTTTTGACTTCTCGACTGACGGCGGTGCGCACCGGGGCGGCCGTTTGCCGAGCTGCGGTGACTTTCACGGAGGTTTTTTCCCAGGCGAATTCGTCCTTCAGGCGTTCGTAAATGGGGGCGTTTTCGAGGTAGGGAAATGTGCAGTCGCTGCAAATTTTGATGATCCATTCGTCACGTGACCAGCGCGAGGCAGCTGCGTCGGCATTGTCACGCTGGCACAGGGGGCAGACGCGATGCATGGAGGTGGCATCGTCGGTGACGGGCTTGGGGCTGGAGGAACTGGAAGACATGCTGATGTTGGGGCGGGCAGTGTAAGGGAATTTTGCTGCGATGGCCAGAGCGGCCGATGATCGATCAGCTGGGTCGGGTTTGCACCTTTTCGTGATTTCGACTACTCTGAAGCGATGCACGCGGGGACTAAATACCTTCAATTAATGACGATCGCGTTTGCGATCGGCCTGCCTTCGTATGGATTTGCGGATATTGTGTCGCGGAATTTGGGGACGACGGCGGATGGTGAGGCGGTGAAGGGGTATGTGTATCAGTCGGGGCGTTCGCGCTCGACGTCACGCAAGTCACGCCTCGGACCTCGGGTGAGCAGTCCGCGGCGATATCATCAGCGGTATGCGACGGCGCCGATCGTGGTCAGTCCGGTCTATGCACCGTATTTCTTTGGGCGACAGTTCTATGGGACGACGACTTGTCGGCTGGCGCCTCTGTCTTTTCGCGCGGTGAGTGTGGGAAGCCGTTTTTCGATCAAGCTCGGCTACTGAATTAATTTCTGCGTGGCGGTAGACGATCATGCTGTGCGGCCGACGGGGCCGTTGAGGGAGCCGGTGCGCATCGTGTCGGACGTGCATCTGGGGCATCCGGCGACGCGGATTCAGTCGGCGGAGGATTTGCGATTTTTACTCGATGGGGTGGCGACTTTGGTGATCAATGGTGATGCCTGCGAGCAGCGGTTTCGGGCGTGGCGGGAAGAGGGTGAGGCGATATTGGAAGCGTTTCGGAAAGTGGCGGATGCGGAGGGGGTTGAGTTGATCTGTTTGCGTGGCAATCACGATCCGTGGGTGTCGCAAATGGATTGGCTGGAGTTGGCGAATGGGGCGGTGGTGGTGACGCACGGTGATGCATTGTTTCGGCATCTGTCGCCGTGGAGTCCGAAGGTGATGAGACTGCGCGACGAAATGGACAAGATTTGGGAAGACGTTGATACAGGCAGCCGAGAGGGGTGGTTCGACGCGGTGCAGGCATGCCGAGTGCTGAAACCGGGCAAGCGCGATGAGGTTGATGAAATGCAGAACGCGGGTCCGCTGACGGTACCGCTGCGGTTGATGTGGCCGCCGTGGCGGGTGCCGATGATGTTGCGGACGTGGTGGGTGGCGCCTCGTTTGGCGACGGAACTTTGCGAGCGATTTTTTCCGCGGGCGAAAGCGGTGATTTTTGGCCACACGCATTGGGCGGGATGCTGGCGGCGGGGCGGAAAGGCGGCGATCAACACCGGCGGCTTTGTGTCGATCGGCGGGGCGCAGGTGGTGGATCTCGAGAGTGGGGTGCTGCGGGTGATGAAGGTGAAGTCGGCGGGCGAGGGTGGTTTTGCGTTGGGGGACGTTGTCGATGAGATGGCGATGGATGATTAAAATTTGATCGTCCAGGGGGCCACTCGCTGACGCTCGCAGCTACGGCTACGGCTACGGCTGTTTGGCGGTCGCGTATTGGACCATGGCGGCGAGGGTCAGCAGGGCGTTGCCTTCGAGGCGATTGTTGACGAACAGGAAGGAGGGGCGCTTGGAGCTTTTGCGGGGGGCGTGGGCGTCGAGTAGTTGGCGGATGAGGCTGCCGCCGGCTTTCCGAGCGGGTTCGTTGACTTCCTTGGTGCTGTCGTAGGGTTGGAAATTGTCGACTGCTTGTTGGTAATTACGGCCGGCTTTTAGCAGGAATCGGGCGGCGGAGAAATCGGTAGTCATGGAGCCTTCGATAGCCATCTGTTCGTCGACGGGGGGCATGCGGGTCCAGTTGTTGTAGACGTGGGCGACGTCGTGACGACTGAGCATTTCGAAGTAGTCGGGTTCGAGAAAGGAACGGTTGCGGATTTCGACGCCGTACTGCCATCCGTCTTTCGGCAGGGCAGCGAAAAAAGTGTCGAGTTCTTCGACGAAATCGCGGCCGCGTTCGAAGTCGCTCGGGTAGAAGCGTGAGAACTCAAACATCAGCACGCCGATATTTTTCTTGAAGGGTTCGCAGGGGGCGAGGAAGGCGCGCTGGAAAATGTCGGGATTGAGAAAATGTTCGTTGGGCTTGCCGGCGCGATCACCGAAGCGAGGCAGGTTGGTGAATTTTTTGATAGTGATTTCGTCGGTGACTTTGAAGGCGAACTTAAAATCTTCGGGTACCTGAGAGACGAGACCTTCGA
This sequence comes from Verrucomicrobiales bacterium, assembly GCA_037969585.1. Lineage (GTDB taxonomy): Bacteria > Verrucomicrobiota > Verrucomicrobiia > Verrucomicrobiales > DEV007 > JBBKXR01. The sequence continues at coordinate 3,735 of JBBKXR010000013.1, read as the reverse complement.
GATATTTTTCGTTGGGGAACCGGTAGTAGCCGGCATCGACACAGACGGATTTGAACACGGTGGCGTATTCGGCGAGACAGCCTTTCTCGAAGCGGGTTTTGGCGACTTTGCCGCGATAAAGATAGCGCTGCTCGTCGTAGAGCATGCCCAGCCAGCCGAGATATTTCCATGAGCTGGTACCGAGCAGGACACCTTGCCCGGCGAGCGTGGCGGCGGCGGAGGCGAGTTGATCGCGGAGATCGGCTGGAGGTATCGGGTTCAGGTTTTTGATTTCCTCAGGTGGAATCGATAGTGATGATTGTAATCGCCGGATCGAGAGGAGGGAGTAAATTTTACGATTATGAAGGAAGAGAAAGTCATTTTGAAAGCGCAATTCAACCCGAAGGTGAAGACCTATTGGGTGCTGTCGCCGGCGCTTGCCTTGGTGTGCACGATTGTTGGTATCCCGTTTTTACTGATCTGGGTGCCTATCGGATTGATGGTCTGCGGTCGCTATCTGGCGAGCCTCGAGTGCGTGCTGACCAACAAGTCGGTCAAGCTCAAGTCGGGTGTTTTGAATCGCATGGAGAAGACCATTCCTCTCGATAAGATCACGGACATGGGCTTGATCCAGGGACCGATCATGCGGGCGATGGACCTCGAACGACTGACGGTGGAAACGGCCGGTAGCTCTGCGCCGGGTGCTTTGGCTTCGGTGGTAGGTGTCGTCAACGCCCGGGAGTTTCGTGACGCGGTGATGCGTCAGAAAGAGCTGTTGGCCGAGGGTAAGTCAGACGAAGAATCGGCGGCTGTCGGTGGCGCTGGAACGGACGCGTCGATCTCTGGTGCGGAGGGCATCGCTCTGCTGCGCGAGATACGTGATTCGCTGCATCGGCTGGAAAGCCGGGCAGCAGGAGAGTGATCGACTGCGGTGCAGCGCGTCGTTCGCCGGGACAGGCGGAGTTTTATTTCGCTGTCTCAGCGCCGGCGTCAGCATCTTCTGATTTAGAAGTCGCGACCGGCAGGTCGAGCAGGTTGGGCAGCCCGGGAATGGTGGGCTTTTTGGTGCTCTGGCGAGCGATCATGACGTCGAACTGTTCGAAGGTTTTCTTGGCGAACTGCTGGCGTTCGTCCATCTCGTCACGTTTGTCCTGAGAGATGGTTTCCCATCTGCCGTCGGCGATGGCTCGCTGTTTGAGGACGGCAAAATTCTGTTTGCAGTAGGCGGAAAAATCGCGGTATTCGCGCAGCTTTTCGATGGGTGGTTCGATGCCTTGTTGATTCCAGTCCTGCTGATCGAGCAGGAACAGGTTGAGCAGGGCCATTTCGGCAGTCAGCCAGGCGGCAGGTGCGGTTTTTTCGGTTTGAGCGCGGGCGATGGTGAACTCGGAAATTTTGCGGGCCTGAAGGATTGCGGCGGGTGTCGCGCCCAATTCGTGAATGGTAAGGAAGAGATAGTAGGCGTTGTAGACTCCGTAGTTGGTCGGGTCCATTTTGTAGCTGCGCATCAGCATTTGTTCGATCTCACCGGCGATCTGGAGCTTGTGGGCGTCGGAGATCGGTTGTGGATTGGTGCGTTCGTAGCGGGCGTTTTTCAGACCGACGAGAAAATCTTTGGCCGATGAAATCGCATCGACAAAGCTGCCGGTGTAATCGTGGTCGGCGTGACCGTGACTGCAATGTTCGTCGTGAACGTGCTTGGGATGTCCGTGCTCGTGCTCTGCGTGATCGTGGCCGGCATGTGCATCATTCACATTTGGAGTGGTGACTTTAGCGAGCGCGGCGGCGGCGGCGGTGTCGGTTGAGGTGACGCTGTCGAGAAGGTCGTTGGCTTGATCGGCTTTTTCGCATGCTTCGCCTGGGCCGTGGTCGTGGCCTTCGTGATCGCCAGAGTGATCGTGGCTTTCAGGATTTACCTGTTCGATGCCGATGTGCCAGATCTGGTCGACGGTGTCCTGGGACAGTTCGGCGAGCAGTTTTCCGTAGGCACTTTCGTGCAGAGCAAAAGGATTGTGGTGATAGCGAATGCCAGCTTCGCTGCGCTTGAGGTTCCAAGCGCCGACGACGGTGAGCGCCAGTCCTGCGATGGCGGTAATGGCGATAAAGGACTTCATTTCTTTTCGCGGTAGAGGCCGCAGGCGATGGCGGTGGTGAGCAGTCCCAGGCCGATCAAGTAGAGGGAGATGTTGATGAAGCTGATGGTGCCGATCTCTCCGAGTTTGTAGACCAGTCGGCTGGTCAGATCGGAGAGGTGATAGTGAGGAGAGAGAATATACAGGAGGTCAAAGAAAGGGTGTCCAGTCTGCGAAAGGAAGAAGTCGAGATAGCCGATGCCGAACAGGCCGTAGACGGCGACGCCGGCGGTGATCACATAAGCGGCGGTGGCGTTGAGCCGGGTGCCGAGGGCGATGGCGAGTAAGGCCAGTGGTGAGACGACCAGCAGGAATAGCCAGGCATACTGCAAGTTGGTGGCGACCCACATTTTTGCCTCATCCGGGTCGCCGGGCATGGCGAATAACAGACAGATGGCGACGACCATGACGACGAAACCGGCGAACAGGGTGAGGACGCTGAGCCAGATTTGACTGATCTGTTTGAGGCGGCTCATGCCGAGTGTTTTGAAATACTCGAGCACTCCCTGAGAGGCCCAGTGGTGACCGAAGGCTGCGGCTTGATAGAACAGCCAGCCGAGGGCGACCAGCCAGAGCAGGCCCCAGGCGGCCTGGGCGCGGGCGGGTTCAATGAGTTGCGGCTTCTGTTCCCAGGGGGTGACCAAGGGCAGCAGGGCCGGCAGGACGAGGAACAGCACGGCGAAGACGACGAAGGTCTTGCGGGTGAGGATGGTGGTCAGCGTGAGTTTGTAGAGGCTCATGGCAAAAATGGGTTAGCAGGTTTCGAAACTCGGTCGATCAGTTGAGCGAATCGCGGGTTTCGAACCAGTCGAGGGCGCCGTCGACGCCGAGTTGGCGGATTTCGCCATCGCTGATGACGATGGCACTTTCGGCTTTTAAGGTGGGTTCGTCAGGGTGAACGCAAACGAGACGCACGGTGTCGTCGCTGTTCTCATTCCAGATCGCGTCGACCTCGTCGCGGACGTGAAAATCGAGACCGGAGAAGGGTTCGTCGAGCAGTAACACTTGACCGCTTTTGGTACCGTCACTGGCGCGGGCCTCGGCGAGGATGAGGGCGACTTTCTGGCGGTTGCCTTTAGAGAGTTTTCCGTAGGGCTTCTTGATGTCGAGTTCGAGGCGCTCGCTGTATTCGAGAGCTTTTTCGAGGAGGCCGTTGGTGAACAATGATTTGAAGATCTGCCTGGGCGTGATCTCGGGGTCGAAGCGCAGCTCTTCGTCGATGAACTGGATCTGACCGGTGATACCAAACTTGCCGTCGTAGGCGGGGATCAAACCGGCGAGGGTCTTGAGCAAGGTGGTTTTACCTCGGCCATTGCGGGCGAGTAGAAGGTGGCGGCCGCTGTTCAATTTGATGGCGTCGCCGGCCTCGGCAAGGCGGACGCTTTTTTCAGCGCTACGCCAGCGTTTGCTGCGATAGCCAATAGTGAGTTCGGGTTCGATGCGGATGGCGGGATTCATGACGGTATTTACAGGGAATCGTGCGCTGCTAATTTAGTATGGAAATCCTGAAGATCAATGATAAAACCATAAATATTATAAAAACAATAGCATAATCGGGGGGAGATGGCTAGAATTTGGGTGGCAGGACCAAAGACATGACCGACGCGGTGATCGATACCTACGA
>JBBKXR010000012.1:0-2839 GCA_037969585.1 Verrucomicrobiales bacterium | reverse complement strand
GTGTTTCCTTAACCTTGCTGTCGTCTTTCGCCTGCGCCTTCGATGCCCGTTTCCTCTTCGGCTTCGCTGATGGTGCCTCCTGCACCTCGACCTTGGCGCCGCCATCACCTTCGAGCCCTTGCAGGATCGACTTTGCACGATTGATAATTTCCGGTGGCAGGCCGGCCAGTCGGGCGACCTGAATGCCGTAGCTTTTGTCGGCGGTTCCGGCGACGATTTTGCGCAGGAAAATAATCTGCTCGTTCCATTCGCGCACCGCGACGTTGTAGTTTTGCACGGCTTCGCGTTGTTGAGCGAGAGCGGTCAGTTCGTGGTAGTGGGTAGCGAACAGGGTGCGCGCACCAATGACATCGTGCAGGTGTTCGGCGACACTCCAGGCGATCGACAGACCATCGAAGGTCGCTGTGCCGCGGCCGATCTCGTCGAGAATGACCAGCGACTTGTCGGTGGCGGTGTTGATGATCAGCGCGGTCTCGGTCATTTCCACCATAAAGGTCGACTGACCGCGCGCCAGATCATCGCTGGCACCGACGCGGGTGAAAATGCGATCGACCAGACCGATCTCGGCCGATTCGGCGGGCACGAAGCTGCCGATTTGGGCCATCAGAGTGATCAGCGCGACTTGGCGAATGTAGGTCGACTTACCAGCCATGTTAGGGCCGGTAAGCAGCAGCAGGCGGCTTTGCGTGGGCTCGAGCGTGGTGTCGTTGGGAACAAATTTTTCCTCAGCGATGTTCTGATCGAGCACCGGATGGCGACCGTTTTTGATGTACAGATTCAGCGACTCGTTGAGCAGCGGGCGGCAGTATCCAAACAGTTGCGCAGTTTCGGCCAGCCCACACAACACGTCGATCTCGGCGAGCGCGGCAGCGGTGTCCTGAATGTCTTCGAGGTGTTCGAGAACCGTTTCGCGCAGATTGAGAAATTCCTCGTACTCGAGCGCCTTGAGCCGTTCGTTGGCGCCGAGGATTTTGCCCTCCATCTCCTTCAACTCCGGCGTGATGAAGCGCTCGGCATTGGAGGTGGTCTGTTTGCGCGTGTAGTCGTCGGGTGCGGCGGCGAGGTTCGACTTGGTGATCTCTATGAAGTAGCCGAACACGGCGTTGTATTTCACCTTCAGCGATTTGATGCCGGTGCGTTCGGCTTCGCGCGACTGCAGGTCGGCGATCCATTGGCGGCCTTCGGTGGTCGCTTTGCGCAATTCGTCGATGGCATCGCTGAAACCGTCGCTGAAAATGCCGGCCTCCTTTAAGTGCGCCGGCGGCTCTTCGACGATGGCCCGCTCGAGCAGATCGACCAACACGGTGAACTCGCGCAGGCGCGGTTGCCAGCGCTGATTGAGAGCGAGGTCCTGACTTTCGCCGAGTGCTGTTAGGTGCGCTTTGAGATCGGGGATGCGCTGCAGTGAGGTCGACAGGGCGCGCAGGTCGCGGGCATTTCCCGAGCCCTGGCTGAGCCGGCTCATGGTGCGTTCGATGTCGCGGATCTCGCCGAGCGAATCACGAATCTGACTGAGCACGAACGGTTGCTCGAGCAGCGCACCGATCAGATCCTGTCGTTCGGTCAGAGCTTTTAGATCGCGAATCGGATGCAGCACCCAGTCGCGCAACATACGCGCACCCATCGGTGTCGAGGTGCGGTCGAGCGCACGCAGCAAGGTGTGTTTAGGACCCGCCCGACTGGTGATCAAATCCAGGTTCGCCTGGCTCGAAGCGTCGATGAGCACGTGCTGATCGACCTGATAGGACTGCAGTCGACGCATATGCCCGACGCTGCGCCGCAGTTGAGTTTGCAGGTAGTGGAACACCGCGCCCGCTGCACAAATCGCGGCGCCGTAATGGCCGCAGCCAAAGCCCTCGAGCGACTGCACCTTAAAGTGATCCTTGAGCGCAAACATCGCCTGCTCGTGAATGAACGCGAAGCCATCGTAGGCGAGTGAGTTGACCAAAGCGCCGAACTCTTCGCTCTGTTCATCCGCGTAGAGCAACTCCGACGGTCGCACCCGCGACAACTCGTCGTCGAGCGCATCGCGTGTCGTAAACTCGGTCAGCCGGAACTCGCCGGTGGTGTGCTCGACCAGCGCCAGGCCAAAGGTCGAGCCGACGCGAAACACGGCCGCCAGATAATTCGGCCGGTCGGCGTCGAGCAGGTTGAGGTCATCGATGCTGCCCGCGCTGATGATTTGCGCGATCTCGCGCTCAACGATTTTGCCCGGCTTCGGTTCGCTGGTCTGCTCAGCGATAGCGACACGTTTGCCCGCTTTGACCAGTTTGCCGATGTAGCCCTCGGCCGCGTGATGCGGCACACCGCACATCGGCGTGCCGTGGCGTTTGGTCAGCGCGACGTTGAGAATGCCGGAGGCGATCTTCGCGTCATCGAAAAACATTTCGTAAAAATCGCCGAGCCGGAACATCAACAGCACGTCATCGGGCAGACTACGGCGTATCGAATGATACTGCTGCATCATCGGCGTCAGTTTTTTCCCCGTGTCGGCAGACTTTCCGGCCATCCCCGATGCTAGCCAAGGGACGGGCAGGGATCAACCGCCAGCTGCCGTTTTTAGTGAGTTCTTTAGCCCTGCTGCTGCGTGCTTAATAATAAGGAACCCATAAATCGCCTGGCTCTTGCAAGTTTTTGTCATTTACAGGAAAGCGAATATCGCTAAACCGGCTTCTGACAGAGCTGGTCGAAGACCCGTCAGGGTCTGGAGGGGCACGCTCCCGCGTGCCCGCGCCGGTTGGTGACGGGCGCGAATCACCGTGAAGGGTCGAGGCAGCGGTGCGCGACCGGGCGGAAATCGCACGACGTTCGCTGGCAAGGTGGAACTTGCCCCTCCAGA
>JBBKXR010000011.1:0-4900 GCA_037969585.1 Verrucomicrobiales bacterium | reverse complement strand
TTGACCGTGGCGAGCCTTATCGCGATGGCTTTAATCAAAGTCGAGTACCGGATTCGAGCGCCCTTTATTTTAAAGGCTGATGTCGCCGCGATCATTTCTGCGCCGTTTCCCGGCTATATCGATAACGCTCATTTTCATCTCGGTGATCTGGTCAAAAAAGGACAGGTGTTAGTCGACCTGGATCACAAAGAGTTACTCCTCGAGGAGGCGAATACCGTGGCCCTGCGTAGCAAGAATGAGCGCGAGGCGCGCCAATACCAGGCTGAATCCAATCTAGCTCAGATGAGGGTGGCTCAGGCGGAATTGGCTCAGGCTGACAGCAAACTTGCGATCATTCGTCATCGTCTGAAGCTTGCCCGGATCACCGCGCCGTTTGACGGTGTGATCGTCGAAGGCGACCTGCGCGAGCGAATCTCGTCGCCGGTACAGACCGGGGAGGCGCTGTTAAAGATCGTTCAACTCGATCAGCTTTTCGGGCAGTTGCAGGTCGATGATCGGGACATTTCCTACCTGTCGGCAGACCTGGAGGGTGATTTGGCATTCGCAAGTCGACCGGGGGAACGGCACTCGATCAGGATCGACCGTTTCGAACCGGTTGCTGAACTGCGGGCGGGAGGCACCGTGTTTCTATTGCGAGCTCAGGTGACGGGTGATCCGGAGTCATGGTGGCGCCCCGGTATGAGTGGAGTCAGCAAAATTAGCGTCGGCAAACGTTCACTGTTGTGGATCGGTGGTCATCGCCTGGTGGAGACCTTGCGCCTCTGGCTCTGGATTTAAGCCGGCTTCGTCCGTGATGTTATGAAATACGCGCCCACCTTCGACGAATCCTGGCATCGGGTGGAAGGCCGCAGGGTGGCACTCCGTCCGGGTGTGGAAATTTTTCCACAGCGTTTCCGGGGGCGGCGCTGGTATGTCGTACGCGATGCATTGGGAAACCGGTTCTTCCGTATCCGCCCGCCTGCTTACCGATTCATCTGTGAACTTGAACGCTGTTCGACAGTCGGGGAGGCGTGGCAGCGCAGTCTGGACGCTTCTCCCGAGGATGCGCCGGGACAGGGCGAGGTCGTACAACTTTTATCGCAGATGCATCAAAATGGTCTGTTGCGCAGTGATCTGGAAGGCGATGCCGCGAGCCTTTTCGCTGCTGAGCAGAAAGAGCATCGCAGCAAGGTCAATCGGCAATGGGCCAGTCTGCTTTTCATTCGAATCCCATTATTTAATCCGGATCGTTTTCTGGTGCGCACTTTGCCATGGGTGAATTGGATGATCTCCCGGGCTGGCTTTTTCGCCTGGCTTGTAGTGCTTGCCATTGGTGCCAAGGCTCTGGTGGAGAACTGGCAGCAGTTTCGCGCTGAAACTGGAGACGTCCTGGGAGTGTCCAATCTGCCATGGCTTTACGGCAGCATGATTTTGGTCAAGGCACTCCACGAATACGGCCACGGCTACTTTTGCCGGAAGTATGGAGGTGAGGTGCCGCAAATGGGAATCATGCTGCTGCTGCTGAATCCGATTCCGTTCGTCGACGCCTCGTCAAGCTGGGCGTTCCGGGAAAAGAGCAAGCGCATTCTAGTGGCGGCTGCGGGCATGATTGTTGAGGTTTTCCTGGCTGCCGTCGCGGTGGTGGTCTGGTCGAACACGGCCGATGGAGTGGTGCATACTGTCGCTCACAACATGATCGTTATCGCTTCGGTCGGCACGCTGTTGTTTAATCTGAACCCTCTGTTGCGCTTCGACGGTTACCACATTTTGTCGGATATTCTCGAGGTTCCCAATCTGCAGGGACGGGCCTCGCGGACGACACTTTATCTATTGGAACGCTATTTCTTCCGGGTGCCGGATACCGTCAACCCGGCGGCGACCCGCAGTGAGACGTTCTGGTTGGCGACATACTTTGTGGCTTCCTTTCTTTACCGCATCCTGTTGCTGGTAGGAATCCTACTGCTCGTTTCCCACTGGTTCTTCGTGATCGGTATCATTCTTGCGATTGTGTTCGGCTTCCTGTGGTTCGTGGTTCCAGTACTTAAAGCAGTGCGTTATCTGTGTAGCAGTCCCCGACTGCAAGCGCGGCGCACGCGGGCGGTGAGTCTGTGTTTCGGACTGCTGGCGATCGTGCTCGCCTCGTTGGCGCTGGTTCCCGCTCCCAGTCACTTCCGCGCCGACGGAGCGATTCGCGCAGAGGCGTTTGCGCGGGTTTATGTCGGGGCCTCGGGACAGCTGCACGAAATGCTGGTACCATCCGGCACTCTGGTGGAGAAGGGAGCGGCTCTGATGCGCCTGACCAACTTCGAACTGGAAAAAGAGATTGAGTTGGTAAAGCTGGATATCACTAAGACCAACGCTCAGAAACGCGAAGCGCTGGAACTGGATCCAGTTCGCTATCTAAGTCTCGAAGATTACGAGCGCGCGTTGCGTGCTCAATTGGATAAGCTCATTACGCAGAAAGACTTATTAGTTGTGCATGCTCCCGAAAGCGGGCGATGGATCGCACCGGAACTAACTTCGTTCGTGGGCGGTACAGTGCAGCGCGGCCTGGAGTTGGGAACGGTGCAGGGTGAGGGCAGTCATTACCTTGCCGCCGAGGTGCGGCAGGCTGATGTGGCGCGGTTGTTCAGGGGCAGTATCGGCAGTGCCGGGGTTAAGGTACGGGGGCAGGAGAAGTGGACGCTCGCGGTGTCTGATCTTCAGGCGATTCCGGCCGAATACGATCCCGCGTCCGACTCGCGCAGCGATGCTGACGATGGTACGCTGGCGGGAGTCAGTCCGGCCCGTAGTGTTCCAGGGGCCGAACCGTTTTTCGAAGTACGCATCTATCTTCAGCCCGAGCCGGAGTGCTATCTTGTGCACGGTCAGCAGGGCGTCGCGCGGCTTGATCTTCCCTCGGAGCCGCTGCTCTCTCAGTGGTATCGCAGTTTGCGTCAGCTGTTCCAGCGCAACTACCGCATTTGATTTTTATTGCTTCACTGTTGCCATGTCCACACCGACTCAACGACAGCGAACTGTCCACGTAAGTCGCCGGCCTGCAGAGCCCGAGGGGCTCGATGCGTTGAGTTACCGATGCCTTGGATGGTGGCGCCGTGCTCCGTGGCACCGCCGGGAACTGGTAGCCTGTGCTAAGCGAATTGATCGATTGCGAGATCAATTTGAGAGGCTGAAGGACAGCGAACTGAATGACGAAATCTACCGCGTCCGCAAAAATCGACGGGCTGATGCCGACGCAATCGATGAAACCCTCGAAGAAGGTCTGGCCCTGCTCGCGGTCGCTGCACGGCGTGAGTTGGGTCTGTCCGCCTACTTCGTTCAGTTGATGGCATCGATTGCATTAGTACGCGGTTTTCTGACCGAAGTTGATACCGGCGAAGGCAAAACCCTGGCACTGGCCCTGAGCGCCGCATTTCAAGCATGGACTGGGCGCCCCTGTCATGTCGTCACCGCCAACGACTATCTTGCGGAAAGGGATGCCCAGTATCTGACGAAATTTTATCGGCGAGTCGGGCTGACCGCGGCAAGTGTTCTCGGTGAGACTATCGAACAGGATCGGCGCAAGGCCTACCAGTGTGATGTGACTTACACCACGGCAAAGGAAGTGGCAGCTGACTACCTGCGCGACCGTCTGCGGCTGCAGGGACTCGAACAATCGGGGGCACGACTAGGCCTTGCTCATCTTGCCGGCGCGGGGCGTGCGCCGGCGGTGGAACCGGTGCAACGCGGGCTGTTCTTCGGGCTGATCGATGAGGCGGACAACGCGCTGATCGATGAAGCGGTTACGCCGCTGATCATCAGTCGAAGTCTCGAGCCGGGTGAACTCGAAAACGCCTGCGTAGCGGCTTGGCAATTTGCTGCCGATCTTGTTGCCGGCATCGATTACAAGGTCAACGCCAGCCGCAAATCGATCGAGTCCGAGCCCGGCCACCTTGAGGCGGTCGCTGCCAATTGGGAGGCTCCCGGGTCCCGGTTGTGGGCCAGCGTCCGGCGCCGAGTTGAGTTGCTTCGGCTCGCTCTCGAAGCCAGAGAGTTCTTCCAGCGGGATGATCAGTATGTCATCGAAGACGACAAAGTGGTCATCGTTGATGAAGCCACAGGACGTCCCATGCCGATGCGAACCTGGCGGCAGGGTCTTCACCAAATGATCGAAGCGAAAGAAGGGGTGCCCCTGTCCGGCGCCTCGGAAACGCTCGCCCGAATCTCTTTTCAAAGCTTTTTCCGTAACTACGAAACGCTGGCTGGAGCCTCTGGAACCGTGCGCGAAGTGGCCGCTGAAATTTGGCGAACCTATGGGCTGCCCACGGTGAAAATTCCTCGAAACCTACCCGGTCAACGGCAGTTTCTCGGCAGGCATTTCTATCCCGATATCGAGACTAAGGCCGCGGCCATTTCGGCTGAAATCAAGATTCGACATGCCCGCGGTCAGCCGGTTTTGGCCGGCGTGCGCAGTGTCGATGCCAGCGAAAATATCGCCGGAATTCTTGCCGATGAGGGGCTGGCTTGTCAGGTCCTCAACGCTCGACGTCACCGTGAAGAGGCGGTGCTGATCATGCAGGCCGGGCACCGTTCACGCATCACTATCGCCACTAATATGGCCGGCCGAGGCACCGATATTCGTCTCGATTCCGGGGTTGAAGAACTCGGCGGACTGCACGTCGTGGCATCGGAACCGCATGAGAGTGCAAGGGTCGATCGACAGCTTTTCGGGCGCTCAGCGCGTCAGGGTGACCCCGGTTCGACGCTGGCAATTTACAGTTCTGAAGACCCTCTTTTTGTCCGGTTTTTGCCTCGGCAGATTCGTCGAATCTGGGCTTGGAACCTCCGTCATCAGCGCGGATCCATCGCCAATCAGTTCGGCCAAATGAGTGGCCGCTTGCTACTTTTCTGGAGTCAATATCGAGCTCAATTTCAAGCGGTT
>JBBKXR010000010.1:0-17117 GCA_037969585.1 Verrucomicrobiales bacterium | reverse complement strand
GGTCGGTGATCGTCGGCGCGGTACTGGCGATCGGGATTGCGCTGGCGTTTGTTTATGCAGCGATTGACAGCTTCACTGTGCCGCTTCGAATTTACGCGCCACAATGACCCGCCTGATTGCGGGCGTTTCATACTTGCTGTGAAGGGGACGGAGCGAAGATGATTTCCAGATGAAGAGACTCTCGTTTTTCTGGATCCGTAGTATCGCTGCCAGGCTGGCTGTGGCGCTGCTTTTTGTGTTTCTTCCGCTACCCGGTGACGGTGCTGAAAGCGGGTTATTCGACATCACCGACTACGGTGCGACGGCGGACGATGACACGGACGACACGCAGGCGATTGAGAAGGCGCTGGCGGCTTGCGGTGAGACGGGCGGAGGCACGGTGCTGGTGCCCGCTGGTGTATTTTTAATCTCCCGGCACGGGGCGGAATCGCCGATTCTTGAGGTGCCGTCGGACACGACGATTCGCGGCGAGGGCAATGCTTCCACCATTAAGTACACCGAGGCGGTCAACGAAGGCAATTTTTGGCGCATGATCGGTGCACCGCTGGCAACGGGGACGAAGAACGTGGTGATCCGCGATTTACATCTCGATGGTTCGAACAAGTGGCCGGCTTATATCAAAGGCGAGACCAAAGAGCACAACTCGGGTCTTTGGTTTTACAACAAGGATCACCTGATCGAAAACGTCACGGTGATGAATGTTTTCGCGGAAAATTTTTCCGGCGACTGCATGGCCTTTTCCTACAATTGCCGTGGGATTACGGTGCGCGATTGCACTTTGAAAAATTTCCTCAGGCAGGGCATTCAGATGGGTGGCAGCGAGGGCTCACGCGATTACTTAGTGACTGGCTGCCGCGACCTTGAGCATACCGTCAAGCCGGGTGGATCGACGATTCATGTCGAGCATGCGCGCGGATTGAAAAATGTGATTATCGAGAACAATCAATGCCGCAAATCGATCCTCGCCGGTGGCGTCGACGGACTGATCATTCGCGGCAACACGATCGACGGGCGGTTGGTTGGCAACGGCAACACCAACCAGGTTATCGAAGGCAATGTGCTTCGCTCGAACACGGATTCCGGCAGCGTCATGCAGCTCGGCTACTGCCGCTCGCTGGTGATTCGCGGCAACATCATCGAGGGCAACCAGGAAGGCAATACGGTCGGCATCTACGTCTGGGGAAAATCGCGCTACAACGATCAGCCGGGCGAGGATGTAGTGATCGCCGACAATCAGGTCAGTGCCGGCGAGACCGGGGTGTCGCTGAACGGAGTGAAGAATGTCACTCTGAACGCCAACCAGTTTACTCTGCGCGATGCGGGTGAGGACGGCAGTAAGGCGGTGCTGGTGAAGCGGGCGGAAGGTGAGATCAAAGTCGACGGCGAAGTGCGCTGAGGCATTTTGCTACATTGCAGCGAAGCGACCTTGACCGTGTCGACGCTGGCGGAGAGCATTGGGCTACGCTATGAACCGTTCTCTGATTTTCCCGCTCGTGACGGCCAGCCTTGCGATGGTGTTGGCATTTCCCGTCCGCTCTGATGCCCAACAACGCAAGGCGATGGCGGATGTCGATATCGATGCGCTGACTCGCGAGACGCAGTTTTCGGCGCCATGCGGTGCGGATCACATGAATCTGATCTGGGCAATTCCGGTCGAATTCTGGAAGGTGGTGTTCGAACAGGACCCGTCGATGACAGATTCGCAGCGGGTGGAGCTTATTGCAGCGTTGCAGAAGTTTGTAGTCTTTGGGGTGGTGCAGGCGAACATCGCCGAGACGGGAGCTTTCGATTTTTACAGCAGAGCGGAAATCGCTGGTGCGCTGAACATGGCTGTCACCGATGCCGACGGAAAATCGCGAGTGATCGTGAAAAGCGAAAGCGTTCCCGCCGACGCGCAGCAATTGCTCGACGCCATCAAGCCGATTCTTACGGCGGCAATGGGGCCGCTCGGGCAGAACCTTCACTTCATCGTCGTTAAAGACGAGGGCGGAGTCAGCGAAAGCGATGCAGGTCGCGCCTGGGATCCGTACGCTTTTGGTGAGCTGACGATGAATCTCAAGACTCGCAACGGAGCAGCGTTGAGCGCAAAACTGGCGGGCCCGGTCGATGCCCTGTTCGTGCCGCGCAAATGCCCGAACGGCAATAGCGCGCACGTAACCTGGAAGTTTTGTCCGTGGACCGGCGTCGAGCTGAAGTAGCTGGCGATAGGTGACAGGCGGACGCGATCTCGGAGTTTCGAGGGTGGACATTGGCAGCGATTAACGTCGATCATCGAGACTTATGAAAACGCTAGGTAGGTACTTTTCCCTCTCGATTCTTGCAGGTTCCGTTGCCGTCCTTTTCGGGGCCCCGTTTTCGGCTTCAGCCCAAGACGCCAAGCCAAAAGCTTCCGCGCCTATGCACATCTTTCTGCTCACCGGTCAGTCGAATATGGCGGGTAGGGCCACAATTGAGAAACAGGACGAGGCGATCGTCGAGGGAGCGATGTTATGGAACATCGTCGACAAAAAATGGGAAGTCGCCGTGCCGCCCTACAATCGCTACTCGCCGCATCACAAAGGCCTCTCAATGCAGCGGCTCAACCCGGGTCCGTCTTTTGTGAAGGCCTATACTGCGGCCAACCCCGGTGTCACCGTCGGCATCATTTGTCCGGTGCGCGGCGGCACGACTATTGAGCAATGGAAAAAAGGCGAGACCGAGCCCTGGCCATTGTTTAATTCGGCGATCGAGATCACCGAGGCGGCGCTGGCAGTTGGCGGTGAGCTGAAGGGGATTCTCTGGCATCAAGGTGAGGGCAACTCAGGACGCGTTGAACTTTATCCGGCGCAGTTGAAAGAACTGATCGCTGACTTCCGCGCTGATCTGAAAAAGCCTGAGCTACCATTCGTATTTTCGCAAATCGGCCAATTCAATCCCGCTTACCCCGCGTTCAACGAGATGATCGTCAAGCAACCGGCGAACATCCCGAACACCGCGTGCATCGTCACCGATGATTTGAAAGCGATCGACACCGCTCACTTTGACAGCGCCGGTCAGCGGGCGCTCGGTGAGCGCTACGCTGAGGCGATGATGGGGCTGATGAAAAAAGCTGAATAACCGGCCGTGGAGCCACCGTCTTGGTGGTCAGACGCTGGTCATTCTCACTGGGTAATGATGATTGGTGGCGAAACCCCAATCGGATTTATCGGCGCATTGGTTGCACCAGCGGGTTTCTGGCTGAGCCTCGAGACGTGCCCAGGAGATATTCTGTCGGCAGCTTTTGCATTCGCCGTAGTCGCCGGCGTCCATGCGGTCGAGCGCGCTATTCAAGCTTTCGACTCTTTCGATGCGCCGCTGCTGTGCCTGAACAGCCATGTCATATAGTTGGAAGGTATTGTTGCGCGATAATTGGCCGATCGATTTCTCGGGTGAGATCGCTTCGATTTCGTAGGCTGCGTCAGCGATTTCCTTTTTAAGGTGTTCGATCTCGTCGCTAATTTGCAGTTCGAGATCGATGAGTTGATCGACCGTTGGCGAGGTGTCGACAGTCAAGGTTGGAGGAATGGTATTCATTTTTGAAGTTGGTTGGAGTGTAATGGGTAACCGACTTACGGTTAGTTGTTTAAGGTAAATAATGGCGTTGCTCGTGATCGGGCGGGCGCGGCGCTCCAGTGGAGGCTGTCGACCGATCGGCACTCCTCGGACGCAATGGCTGCGTCTATACACGCAACGATCGGTCGCCGGCTGATGCCGGGCAGGCTGAGGTTGGATCGCGGACCTGTCCGGGAGTGAAATTCTCCGTGAGAGGACAGGCCGCTTAAGCCCGGTAGGCGCCGAGTCGATGCTTCGAACCGACGAACATGCTGCCCATCGAAAGACGACGGCAGCAGCTGGTTTTGGTTCGAGAAACGAGATTCACAACAGGGAAAGATTGCCTGATTTTGGTAGCAAAGCAAATTTCGATTTTATCGGCGCAGCAAAACGAAGTCGCCGGCGCGGTGCATGATCGTCCAGCCGCGCGCAGCGAAGTCGCGTTCGAAACGGTGTAGCCGCGTAACCACGAAGAGCACGGTGTCGAGACCTCGTTCGCTTTTGCCACACGGAAGCGTGGCGACCGATTTCGGCCTTTCGTGGATCACCGGCAGGCGACGGTCGAGGTTGGTAGGCAGCAGCACGATGTCGGCTTCACTGCGTGTGATTTCGACGATGTCGTCGAGGTAGAAGGCCAAGCCGTGAGCGCGGATTTCGCAGGCGATGACGCGCACGGCTTCGGAGCTGAGTTGCGCTTTCTCCTGCGAAATTCGCACGGCCAACGAGCGCACGCAGGCCTGTTGCTCGAGAAGGTTATTCCACGAAGAGACCTGCGAAGGGTACGACGACCAGAGCAGTAGAGCGATCCCACCAAGTGACAGGGTCACCAAGGCGGAGGTTCGTTTGCGGGAAAGTATCAGCCAGGCAGCCGCGGCGACGACGGCAATTCCCGCCACGACTAGAGCGAACACCGGTAGTGTCGGCGTCGGTTCGTCGAGCAAGGTCGGCGCGACCACGGGCACCGCGGCGATGATCAAAAGCGTCGCCGCCGCCAACAACTTCTGCGGTAGCGAAAAGGCAACGGCACGGGGCGCCATATGCGCTCCCAACGCGACCGCCAGTCCCGGGAACAGTGGCAGCACGTAGGTGGGTAATTTTGAACCCGACAGCGAAAGCACCACGAACGGCACGACGATCCAGCCGACGAACAATCCAAACTCGGCACCGCCACGAGCGCGCCACGCAACGGGCAGCGAACTCAGCGCAAAGAAGGTCCACGGCAGAAATCCTGCGAGCAGCACTGGAATGAAAAACCACATCGGCCGCGAACGTCCATGGTTGCCGGAAGTGAAGCGGTCGAGTAGTTCGTATTTTAGAAAATAGCCAAGCAAGTCCGGCTGATCGATCGCCACAGCGACGAACCACGACAAGCCGATCGCCATCGACAGCAGAATGCCGCAGAACCACGGCAGGTGAAGTTGTTCCCGGTGCACGAATGCCGCCTGTGCTCGTCGAAGCGTGAATCGATAGGCGATCGCGGCTGCGATCGGCACCAGGAACGCGACTGGCCCCTTGGTCAGGAAACCAAAGCCGATGCAGACGAAGAAGGCCCAGCCCCATCGGTGGTGGCGGTGACGCGCGCCGTAATCGTTTTTGCCCCGGCAGCGCACCAGGCAGTAGATCGCGCCGGTGATCCATGCCGTCATCAGCATGTCCGGCGTCAGGGTTCGGCCGAGAAATAGAAACAGCGGCGACGAGGCGAGAACGATCAGCGTGCAACGCGCCGCCATTTCATCAGCTTTGGGAAACAATCGTCGCGTGATGCCCATGCTCATCAACAGGGTCGCGATAGCGGCGAGCGCGCTCGGCAGACGCACTGCGAACTCGTGCGCACCGAACCATTTTACGCAGATCGTCGTCAACCAATAGACCAGCGGTGGCTTTTGGAAATGCGCGATGCCGTTAAGTCGTGGCACCAACCATGAGGCATCGGGTGCCGCCATCTCGCGAGCGATTTCCGCGTAGCGGCCTTCGTCGGGTTCGAGCAATCCGTAGCTGCCGAGTTGGCTGAGAAACACCGTGGCGACGACGAATATCAGTAACAACGTTAGCCGTGAGCGTGCGCTCTCGTATGCGGAAGGCATCGCTCTGGGATTACTCGCCAACGATGACTGCGACTTCGGATATTTCCGGATCGATCAGTTGTGCCTCGGCAAAACGTCGACGGCTGAACCACCAGACGCCGAGCATGTCGAGCGCCGGTCGCCACAGAAAAACCGACAGACCGTAGTGGGTGCGTCCGCCGATTCGCTGGCGATGGTCGACCGGGCACTCGACGATTTTTTTGCCAGCCGCGCGAGCCAACGCGGGTATGAACGAGTAGAGCGTTTGAATCGGAATCAGCGATTCGGTCACGGAGCGATGAAACACTTTCAACGCGCAGCCGGAATCGGTGACGCCATCGTTGAGGAGTATCCCGCGGACCCGGTTGGCGAGTCGCGACATGAATCTCCGCAGCAGAGAGTCGCGACGCCGAACCCGGACTCCCGAGACGAGATCGGCACCGCTTGAATGCAGTTGTTCGATCATCGCCGGAATGTCCGCGGGATTATTTTGTCCGTCACCGTCGAGGGTGACCAGAAGTGAGCCTCGGGCCTGCTCGAGCCCGTAGTAGAGCGCCGGTGCCTGACCGCGATTGTGATGAAAAGTGAGCACGCGAATCCGCGCGTCGGTCGCAGCGGCGGCGTTGAGAATGGCGGCGGTATTGTCCACGCTGCCGTCATCGATGGCGACGATCTCTGCGCGGATTGCCGACATGCCGTCGAGCACGCTCAGGCATTCGTCGAGCAGTCGCCCGGCGCTGTCCTGTTCGTTGTGAAAGGGGATGACGATGCTGATGCCGATGTTGACGCTGGTGGGTGTAGCCCTGCTGTCATCCGCAGCGGCGTCCCGGTCGGCGCTCGCGCGAGTTGCAGATCTTTTCGGTGAAGGAGCAAGAGTATCAGCCATCGTGGGCATACCCTGCCACTGGCACAATTACCGAGTGATTAACGCCGTGGATTTATTGTGACGCCGGTGGAGCGCCACCGCGCCTGCCGCCAATGCCGCGATCAACACCAAGAGCAGACTGCTTTTCAAGGCGAGAAATATCTGGCCACTGCTGCCGACGATCAGGGCGGTGTAGAGCGACTGCACCGGGATCGCGATGGCGAGATATTTCCAATAGTTGAGGCGGTGGATTCCGGGGAAGTAATTTTGCACAAACAGCGGCACGCCCGGGGTGACGTGCAGTAGGAAAGTGATCGTTAAGATGTTCCGTTCCTGGTGCTGATCGGTGTGCTTCAGATACTTCCCGACGCGATTGCCGACTCGTTGGCATAAAAATTGGCGCAAGGGAAAAGCGGCGACCCACCACGTCCACAAGATGTTGACGATCACTGCGGCGACGGCCAATCCGATGGCCTGCCAATGGCCGAGCGCGGCGGTCATCGATGTGCCACAGATGATCAACAAGGGGCAGTTGGGAACGCCCAGTCCCGGAAGCAGGGCGATGGCGAAAAACAGCAACCAGGGGTAGCGATCGAATCCATCGATCAACCACAGGAATTCCATCGGTTGTGTTTGGGTAGAGGTGAAATGCGGCGACTCAGCCAGGCTAAACATCGTCCTCGTCCTCATCGCCGATCTCAATCTCGATCTCGATGGGGTGGCCGTTCGATTTGCCTTCGAACGAGTACGACACTTCGTCGCCTTCGGTCTCGCGTTCGACTTCCTTAATCTCGAAATCGGGCGCGACTGCACGGACGATCTTCAGCAGGTCTTCCGGAACTTCGCTGAGAGCGATGGACTGTTCAGTTTCAGCCCTCTCAGTTTCCCCGGTGGCAGGGCATTGATCTCGCTTCGGATTCTGCGCGTTGACTGAAGTGATCACCAGCGTGACTACGGCTGCAGCAATCGCACACGTCAGGAGCAGAATCATTTTCATGTCTTGAGGTTAATGCCGGGCCATTATCGAAGCATTGTCGGTCGGAGACTTTCTGGAAAGCCAGTGTTCATCCACGTTAAAGCTGTCGCTTAGCGATCAGTCTCGCTAGCCGTGGGTTTTTAACCCACGGGCAAATTATGCCGAAAACTCCGGCGTCGCGTAGCGACCGCTCTGACAGGGAAAACATCGCCAAGCATGTAGTTGCAGAGCGGTCGCTACGCGACGCTACATCCGTCGAGAAAATACCACGGGGATGAATCACCTGTCTAACCAGACCGGTCCTTACGGGACGTTGCGATACGTCGATTTAGATCTGCACGAGCACTGGTGGTAGGGCGAATCTATACTGGTGGTTCACTGTCGATTGACCAAGGCTTCGGGGGCCATTGATGAGGTCTGTCGCAATTTGGCTTCGAGCGGGCACGCGGGAGCGAGCCCCTCCTGACCCTGTCGGGTCTTTTCGTGAATCAGGGCAGTCGTCTGGAGGGGCAAGTTCCACCTTGCCAGCGAACGTCGTACGGCGATCGATACGGCTGGCGCGGACAAACATCTCAGGATTTCGCTTTGCCAGTTCAGACGTGACCGAACACGAATTGGTTGCATGCGTAACACTCAAACGGTCATGAGCGAGACTGCTTTTTTCGCTCTTCGTGTTAGACTGCCGCCGATGTTTCGTTGGGTATCTTCAGTCGGCTATCGAATTCCGCGTCTGCTTGCGGTGTTTTTTTTCGCCGGCGGGTGCGCAGAGGTGTTAGCCCAAGGCACTCAAAGCGAGCAAAATTTGAAACGCATTTTGCCGGCATCGGCAGCCCCCGAAGGCTCTCTCGAGGTCGGCTTGTTCACGGAATACTCGACGCTCGATTTCGGTTATGAGGTGTTGGGCCGGTCGGGGGAAGAACGGGAGTTCATTGCCGACGATTATCATTCGTGGACGACGGAGTTGCAGGTCGACATCGGACTGATCGAGGACTTCGAGCTGTCGATCATGTTGCCGGTGGTTTACGCGTCGTTTCAGGCGGCGGAAAGGGACCGGCTGAGTGAGCGGCGAACACGCGACGCGACCGGTATCGGTGACGCCGAGGTGGCGATCAGTTACGGTTGGGAATCGGAGGACGAAACGTTGCTGGCCTTACTTTCGCTCGGTGTCGAGCTACCGACCAACACGCTTGGCCATTTTTTCGGCGGAGCTTCGACGGCGGGCGTTGTCGGGGTCGAGGTGGAAAAATATTTTGGCCCGGTCGGTATCGTCGGTGGCGTCGAATCGAAGTACGACGATGAGAATCAATGGGAACACGAATATCTGGCGGGATTTGCCTTGTTGCCGAGCGAGAATTTCTTCGCGCAGCTGGTGTTCGGGCGGGCGGCGGACGCGGGCACCAATCGCGTTGAGTTGTCGGTTGAGTATCTGGTGTCGGAGCGTTGTTCGCTGGAGTGGATGGTCTCGCGCGAGTTCTCCGACGAGCGCGAGACGATCGTTGGCTTGGGGGTGAGTGTGTTTTTTGGTGAGGAGGAGCTGGATGAGGATGAATGATTGATCGGCATATGCCTGTCGCGTAGCGACCAGTCTGGATAGCCGTAGGTTTTTAACCCACGATCCCGTGCGAATAAATTCCGGCGCTGCAGAGGGCGGGCAGAGACGGGGGAAGAATCCCCCGCCTAGCTAGAGCGGTCACTACGTGACGTCCGGAGCGGCTCGTCCACGGTTGGCAAGCGGAGCGCATGCCCTACAAATTTTTGGCTTCGTCAGGGTCGCCTGTGGGCAGGACGACGCTGACTTTGAACTTACCGTCGCGGATGTCGAAACTGACTTCGGCGCCGAGCAGGTTGG
Organism: Verrucomicrobiales bacterium; assembly: GCA_037969585.1. Classification (GTDB taxonomy): domain Bacteria; phylum Verrucomicrobiota; class Verrucomicrobiia; order Verrucomicrobiales; family DEV007; genus JBBKXR01. Next base: position 7,794 of record JBBKXR010000010.1, on the reverse strand, counting down.
CGTAGGCATCGACGAGGCTGAGGCCGAGACCGAAGTGTGATTGGTCGGAGCGGGCGGCGTCTTTTCTCCAGAAAGGCTCGCTCAAATGCTCGAGGTCGGCGGCTTCGAGTGATACGGCGGGGTTGCGAACGACTATACGGTTTTTGTCGATCGAACACTCGACGGTGCTGCCGACTGGCGAGTGGGCGATGGCGTTGCCGAGCAGGTTGTCGATGATTGATCGCAGCAGGTTCGGGTCAGTGGTGACGAATTCGTCGGCGCCTCCGGACGGCGGTGAGAAATCGATGGTGATCTCGCGTGCGACGGATGCCTTTTTCAAAGACTCGATCGATTGGATAAAGATAGGCTCAGGGGTGCACTTCTGCAGGTCGACGGAAAAGGCTTTTGCCTGTGCCCGATGCAGGTCGGTGAGCACGTCGATGATGCTGCCGAGCCGTTTCGAGATGGTCGCCATTTCTGCGTAGATGACCTGGGGGTTCTCGGCATCGTCGTCATCAGCGCCGTCGCCGGGATCGATCATGGCGACTTCGGCGACGCTGCGCAGCTCGGCGACGGGGTTACGCAGTTCGTGGGAGATGTCGGTGGCGAAGCGGCGCTCGCGGTGCAGCGCACGCTCGACCTGATCGAGCAGTTCGTTGAAGCGGCTGACCAGCGGTAGCAGCTCTTCCGGGGCGTTGTCAGTCGGCAAGCGCACGCCGAGTTCGCTCGGACGGATCGCTGCGGTGACGGCGGCGAGATTATCGATCGGTCGACAGGTTCGCGCAACCAGTCGTGACATCACAAGCGTGGTGACTAAAGTGATTAACAGGCCGACGAACAGTTGTGCGAGCGCGAGCACCGTCAGGGTTTTTCTCAAAGCGGCATCGCTCTCCGTGACGGTGAGGTGGGCGCGATTTTCAGGGGCATCGGGGTCGAACGCTGCAATGAATGCCTGCTCCTCTGCAGTTACCAAATCCTCTTCGTCGAGGATCTCGACTGCCACTTGGAACGAAGTCGAGGCTGCCCGGAGGCGCCGTCCGTCGGGTAGGGCTAGCTTGTGAAATTTGATTTTGCCATCGGCGGTCGGCATGCGAGGCAGATCGATCGATTCAGGAAGGCTGACGGATCGGTGCAGCGTTTCACCCTGGTGGTTCCACAGCTGAACGAACTCGGTCACGTCCTCGAACGCCGGGGCGATTGCTCCCTCAGGCAGCTCAAGGAAATCAAACGAGACTGTGCCGTCCGGTTCCACTTCGGCTTCTTCGACGGCTTCGAGGAGTTCGTGTAGCAGGCGGTCTTCGAACTGGTGGTTGAGAAAGCGCTTAACCAGCAGATAGACGCCCAACGAGCCGAGTCCGTAGACAATGATCAGTACGATCGTAACCGAGCGCAGCATGGCTCGGCGGATGGATGGGTTGGCGGCCATGGCTCAGGATCCGGAAGGATTTGTCGCCGCCGATTTCGCCGTCGACACAGGTTCGGCGAGGCGGTAGCCGCGGCGCGGCACGGTGGCAATCAGTTCGGGCACGCCGGCGTCGGCCAACTTTTTGCGCAGCACACAGACTGCAGCATCGATGGCATTGCTCTTCAGTTCGGCAGCGTGATCGTAGATGTGATCGTGAATGTCGATGCGTGACACGGTCTCGCCTTTGCGCAGCGCGAGATATTCCAAAATGTCGAACTCGCGCGGCCGCAGGGCGACTTCCCGATCGGCGAACGTCGCCATGCGTGCGCCAACGTCGATGGTCAGCGGACCGATCTCGATACTCGACGACTGGTTGTTGTAGCGGCGACGAACCAGCGCGCGCACCCGGGCGAGCAATTCGTCGAAGGCGAACGGTTTGACCAGATAATCGTTGGCACCACTCTCGAGCCCGGCGACGCGATCTTCGATGGCGATGCGCGCGGTCAGCATCAGCACTTCGCTGTCGATGTCTGCTTTGCGCATTTCCTGCAGCACCTCGAAGCCGTCCATCTCCGGCATCATGACATCGAGAATGACCACGTCGTAAACGCTGGCCATCGCTGCATCGAGACCCTCACTGCCATCGGCGGCGACGTCGACAGTGAAGCCCGCTTTGCGCAGTCCGCGGGCGACGGTTTCGCGCAGAGTTTTGGAATCTTCGACGTAAAGAAGTCTCATGGCAGGCTGGCGAGTAGGATACTGGCCAAGTCGGGAGAGTAGTCAATTTTGTCCCATCCGTCACTCGTGAAGGGCAGGTCGCCGCACGATTTTCGGCAAACGCTAACGTATCGATAATCTCTCCCCGCTATTTTCGATCCGTCTTCAAGCCGACCGGTTCCGACCGGTCACCAAGCCGCGTGTGAAGACAACTGGCTGCGCATGAATGTCGAAAACTGGCTCTTTTTCTGGATCAATCAGAAGTTGTCGCATCCGATTCTCGATCGGCTTTTGGTGCCGTTCTCCTCGCTCAGTGTGTGGCTGCCGCTGTTGATCATCGGCGCGGTGATTCTGGTCATCAAAGGGGGGAGTCGGGGGCGGCTGGCGGTCGCTGCCGTCGCCGTCGCGCTGCTGATCGGTGACACGCTGATCTCGAACACGATGAAGGACACGGTTGGTCGTGCCCGGCCCGGTGATGTCGTGGCGGGCAGTTACTCACGGCACACGGCGCTGACTGAGCCGGCGTTTCTCGGCCTGTTTCAACCGGTTAAAATCAAGCAGCGCACCAAGGCCCGCTTCAACGTGCGCGGCAGTTCGTTTCCGTCGTCGCATGTGGTCAACAATGTCGCGGTGGTGACGGTGGCGGTGTTGGTTTTTGGTCGGCTCGGTTACCTGCTGGCACTGCCCGCTTTTCTAGTCGCCTGGTCGCGGATTTATGTCGGCTCGCATTGGGTCGGCGATGTCTTGATGGCCATCCCGATTGGCATTCTCGCCGGGTGGGCGGGCGTTGGTTTGTGTCGCTGGCTGGTGTCGTTGCCGGGCAAAATACGACCACCGCTGCCCGCGATGCGCATGCGTCTGCCGAGTCCGGCTGTGGCCTTGAGCGAGGCGGATGTTTCATTCGTGGTGCCCTTTTACAATGAAGCCGAGTTGGTCGTTGAAGTGCTCAACGAACTGCGCGCGGCGTATCCGCTGGCGGAAATCATCGCCGTCGATGACGGCAGCAGCGATGCCACTGGCGCGGCCATGGCGACGGTCGACGGGGTGCGTTGTCTGCGCTTCGATCGCAACCGGGGTCAGAGCGCGGCGGTGTATGCGGGGTTGATGCAATGCAGTCGAGCGATCTGCGCAACACTGGATGGCGATGGCCAAAATGATCCGAGCGGCTTTGCGAAATTGATCGATGAAGTTGCCTCTGGACGCAGCGATGTCGCCTGCGGCCATCGTCAGGCACGTCGTGACAGCTGGAGCAAACGTAAGGCATCCAAAATCGCCAACCGCATCCGGCGCAGCATTCTCGATGATGGCATTCTCGACAGCGGCTGTGCGATGCGGGTGTTTCGCCGCGAGGCGCTGCAGGGGCTGATTCCGTTCAACGGCTTGCATCGTTTTCTGCCGGCCTTTTTTCGACAGAACGGTTGGCGCATTGCCGAGCTGCCGGTCGGTCACCGGGCGAGGTTGGCCGGGGTATCGAAGTACAGCAACTGGCGACGCGCCATGGTCGGCATTTCGGATTTGTTCGGGGTGGCGTGGCTGTTGCGCGGCGTCGATGCGCGTCGGGATCTGGCTTTGCTGTCGGCGTTGGAGGAGTCCGCTCAAGTAGTTTAAAAAACGATGAACGATCTGCTATTTGATTTTTTTGGAGTGCATGTCACCGGCTGGAAACTGGTCGGCTACACTGGCGTGTTACTGTTCGGCAGTCGCTGGCTGGTGCAGTTGTGGGTGTCGCGAAAGTCCGGCAAACCGTCGCTGCCCAAGTTGTTCTGGTTCATGAGCCTCGGCGGCAGCGTGCTGTTGCTGGGCTACTTCATCTTTGGTAAAAATGATTCCGTCGGCGTGATGTCGAACCTGTTTCCGATCTTCGTTGCGCTTTACAATTTACGTCTCGAGCGCCGTCACGCGCGCAATCATGCGGATGCACTGATGGCCGCTCAGCGATCGGATTTTCAAGATTGTCGATGAGCGTCGATGTCGATGAAGCGACCGGTGCCGGGCGCCTGAAAGCGACCACCGTGGCGTGGTTTTTTGTGGGCGTGTTAGGTGTGCGAATTTTGATTGCACTGCTGTGTCCCTGCGACCTTGCGGGCGACGAGGCCTACTACTGGGAGTGGGGACAACACCCGGCCTGGGGTTACTACAGCAAACCGCCGGGCATCGCCTGGATTATGGCGCTGGCGGGATGGCTCGGTAACGATTCGGTGATCGGTATTCGGCTGGTCGCCGCCGCGTTCGGCGTCGGCAGCGGTTGGTGGATTTATCTCCTGAGTCGCCACTTATACGGTCAGCGGGCTGGACTGCTCGCGGCGCTGCTGTTCTATCTCACTCCGGCGGCGGCGGGCCTGAGTTTTCTGCTGACCATCGATTCGCCATTGATGTTTTTCTGGTCGGGTGCGCTGTACTTTTTCTTCCGGCTTGCCTTCGGTGATGAGTGTTCCCGAGGCGGACGGGGACGCAGGCTCATCGGTCTGGCGCTGTGCATCGCATGCGGCACGCTGGTCAAACAAATGATGCTGGTGTTCCCCGTCATCGGACTATTGGCCCTGCTGCTTTTTTCAAAGCAGAACAATAAAGGCGCTGTAATCGCCGCGCTGCTTTTGCCGATTCTGATTCTGGTGCCCAACCTGCTGTGGAATTCGCACAACGGCTGGCCGACCGCGCAACACACCGCCGAGCATTTCGCGGCCAGTTCGGACTGCGGCTTTGCGGCGATTTTGGGACGGCTCAGCGAGTTTGCCGCCAGTCAATTGGGACTGGCGAGTCCGGTGATCGGTATGCTGATCGTGCTGGTTTGCGTCGCCGTGGTGCGTCGCTGGAATGCTGTCGATCCTGCGACCCGCTCGCTGTGGCTTTTTTCGGCGCCGGGAATTCTAGTCATGGCAGCTGGCAATATCTCGCAACGCATCAACCCGAACTGGCCGGCGGTCTACTACCTCGCGGCGATCGTGCTGTGCGCCGGGTGGATCACGCGCGCGGCGCACGGGCAAAGCGTGCTACGCGTTCCGGGGGCCGCGCGATCGTGGCTGAAAGCATCAATCGTCACCGGTGGATCGCTGACGGTTGGGATCTATGTCGCGTTGGCCTTGAGCTGTTGGTGGGGAGGCGCGTCGAAGTGGTTGCCGGCAACTCAGCGTTTGCATGGCTGGACGAAACTGGCGGCGGAAATTGAAACCTTACGCGCCGAGGTGCCGCGACCGAATGAGACGATTTTCATCTCCCGCTCGCATCGCTTTTTGACCAGTCAGATGGCCTTCCTGCTGACGGATCATCCGCGGATCTACCGCTACCTCACCGAACCCGGCATCGATTCACAGCACGCTTTCTGGTCCGGCCCGGAAACCGAGATCGGTGCCGATGCGCTGATTCTGCTGGTCGGAAAATCGCGGCACCTGCCGTCGGACTTGCGCAAACGTTTTGCCAGTGTCGAGATGCTGGCTAAGCTCGAAGGCTATGATCAGGTCGCCGGTGGTCCGGTGACGGTTTTTCTGGGGCGTGATCTTCAGAAATGGCCGGTGGCGGGCGATGACGTGGAGTGACAGTGGTGGGTCAAGCGTTCGAGGGTCCACCGATTGGAAAAAGCGCCTACGTGTCTCGTGGTCGAACCAATCCAGATAGGCGTCATTAGCGAGTAGGATGGGATTCCCATCCCGTCCCCGTTGCGTTGGCGAAGGAGGGGTGACAAGCTCGCACGACGTTCGGGACGGCTTTCAAAGCCATCCTACGGAATTACTTAGGCAGCGTCAGATTTTGATCCGTTACTTTAGATCTGTTCGATCTGATAGGCCGGGATTGCTAGTGGAGCAGTGACAATTGCAGAATGAGGCCGCACTATGTCTGCATGTCTGTTCGCAAGTTTTTGCTCGTCACAATCGCCGTTGTGTTTGTCGCTGCTACTACGCAGCTGGGCGCGCAGTCTCCACCGCTGATGCTTTTTCAGGACGGCGCCGTTCATGATTCGGAAGCGCCGAGCGGATCGCGCACGGCATTTTCGCTGATGAGATTGCCCGACGGCAGCTTTGCCTTTTACAATCGCTACGCGCCTGAAAAAGGACCGGTGACCTTACCCGATGCGTCGGGAAAGCTGCACGCGATTTTGCCGCACCTGCCGCCGCAAGTCCTCAACAGTCCGGCGATTCTGGACAGCGAGGTTCTCAATGCGACCCAGGTGATCCTGACCGCCGAGAATGTCGTCAATCGGGTGTTCGTTAAATCCGAATCGCTCAGCGCTGATGAGATCAAGAAAGTCGGGCTGCCACGCTACCTCGATGTTTGGTTTCAACAATCGGGCGTGAAGACGGCGCAGGAGCCGAAGATGATCTGGCGGGGATACAACGGTTCGCAAATGGAGTACGAACAACTTTCCAACGGTCGGCTTTTGGTGCCTTTCGGAAGTTTTCAGCCGCATGGAAAATCCGTGCCACCGCATGGCCGACACCAAACGGTCATTCAGTACTCGGATGACGCCGGCACGACCTGGAAGGAAAGTGTCAGCCAGTTGGTCTCGCCCTGCTACGACGGTTTCAACGGATCGAACGAAGGCGCCTGCGAACCGGCGTTTGAGGCGCTCGACAACGGTGACCTGTGGATGCTGATGCGGACCCAGGCGGGATTCCTCTACGAATCGAGCTCGACCGATCACGGCACTTCCTGGAGTCCGGCTCGCGCCAGCCGCTTTTATACTTCGACCGGGCCGCCCAATATCATGCGTCACCGCAATGGCTGGCTGGTGATGACCTGGAACAATTGCGAAATGCCGCCCCGTGAAGCTGGCGTCGGAGTGTATGGCGGACGCGATGCGTTGCACATTGCGGTATCGGACGACGAGGGCAAAACCTGGCGGGGATTTCGCGAGATCTATCTCGATCATCGGCGCAACGACAACCCGGAAAAGAGCGGCGACCGCGGCACGGCCTATCCGCTGGGTGCTTATGATCAGGAAGGGCGGATGGTGATTTTCGCCGGCCAGGGAAAAGGCGGCCGCAATCCGATCCTGGTCGATCCTGAGTGGATTGTGGCGACGGAGCGCAAGACGGACTTTACCAAAAATGGTCTCGCGAACTGGTCGGTCTACAAGCATCACGGCCCGGCCGAACGCTGGTGGCGGGCGCGTGATGTCGGTTGTGAGTTGGTGCAGAATCCGACGCACCCCACGCAGAAATGCCTGCACCTGCGCAAAGCGGATGATCTCCCCGCCGACGGAGCGACCTGGAATTTTCCCAATGGCTGGAAGGGGAGGCTGACTACACGGGTCATGTTCCGCGAAGGGTTTCAGGGCGGGGTGATCAGCCTGAACGATCGCTTCTTTGATCCGGTGAATGATTGGGGCGAAGACCTCGCCATTTTCCGGGCGGAGTTGACGAGTGATGGGAAAATTGGTGATGTGCAGTTGAAGGCGGGCGAGTGGTCAGAGCTTGTCTTTGACTGGGACCTTGGCGCAGGCGCGGGCAGCGGCATCTGTCGCGTCACCGTCGATGGAGAGTTGGCGAGCGAGTTAAGGCTGCGCCACCCCACGCTGAACGGTCTGTCGTATTTGCGGCTGCGCTCGGCGGCGACGGAGAAAGACAGCGCCGGTTTCCTCGTTGACGATGTGCAAGTCAGTGTCAGTGAGCCGCATGCCCCGGCGGTCAATGCGGCGGATAAGGCGGAGCAGGAAAGGCATTACATTGAGAATGTGGTGCCGCGGTGGAAGGTTGGGG
>JBBKXR010000009.1:0-87258 GCA_037969585.1 Verrucomicrobiales bacterium | reverse complement strand
CTTTTCGTTTTCGGGGTATTTTCTGGAGGAAAAAAAATCGGCTACGCGCGATGCCTTTGCGAAGGTCCCGGACGATCGATTGCTGATTGAAACGGATGCTCCGGACATGCCCCTGCCTAAGGCTCTTGTTGCGCACCAGTTGCCGACTGCCAAGTCATCGGAGCGCCTCAATCATCCAGCGAATTTACCGGTGATCTACCAACGGGTGGCTGAGTTGCGCGAGGTTGCAGAAGGCGAACTGATGAAGCAGGTCGCCAGCAATTATTCTGCGCTTTTCGCCTGAAGCACTAAGCCGTCTACTTCAGCAATCGGACCGCAGCGGCGGCAGCGGCGAACCCAAAAGCTCCAGTGACGAAGCTGGCCGTGCCGAAGCCACTCTCGCAGTTCAGCCGGACCGCATTGTTCGGTTCCGCCGTGTCGTGCACGGTGCCATCCGACCAGGGAAACCGCGCTTCCTCGATCGAAAAAATTGAGGTAATGCCGTACGGCGTGCGCTGCCCTCCGCCGTCATCGGGAAAGGCGAATTCCTGCCGCAACTTACGACGCACTTTTTTCAGCAAGCGATCGTGAGTCGCCTTGGCGATATCGTCACAGCGCACCGACGCAGGATCGCTCTTACCCCCTGCCCCACCCGCGACGACGAGCGGAACACCATGGCGGTAGCAGTGATCGATGAGCACGCACTTGTGGTCGACATCATCGATTGCATCGATCACCACGTCGAAAGTCTCGCCTTCGGTCGCGATCAGTTCAGCGACATTAGCTTTGGTCAAAAAATTCTCGATCTCTTGCACATCGCACTCGGGCTGGATGCGGCGCATCCGTTCCGCCATGACCGCGACTTTTGATCTTCCGATATTGCCGTCGAGGGCATGTAGTTGTCGATTGATGTTGGACACGCATACGTCATCGAGATCGATCAATGTGATCGCACCAAACCCGGAACGCGCCAGCGCCTCGGCCGCCCACGAGCCAACGCCACCGACTCCGATGACCGCCACTTTGGCGTCGTGAATCCGCTCGAGCGTAACGCGACCAAACAGTCTGCCGACACCGGCAAACCGATCGAGAAAAGCCTGCGAGTGAGTCTTAGATTTTGCTTTGGGCTCCGCCATAATTCGAAAGCGCACAGCAAACTCAGTATTTCACTCCCGTCAACGCCGCCCAGGCAATCCACTTGTTCGCCATCTGCCGAACGACCGGAACCTGCTCGGCCGCCAAGTCCCGAGTCTCAGTGCGATCGCTCGCGAGATCGTAGAGTTCCCATTTTTTGGCCGAGTTGTCCCACACCAGCTTCCAATTTTCCTCACGCACCCCGCGACTTCCTGCCCAATGCCAGAACAGCGGCGCCGGCCGATCAATCGACGCCGTGTCCGATTTCAGCACCGGCAGTAAACTGATCCCCTCGGGCAACAGCAACGCCTGACCATCGCGAGTGGTCGGATATTCACCTCCGGCGGCAGCGAGAAATGTCGGCAAGAAATCGATGATGTGGCCGACCTGATCACTACGTGAGCCGGCCTCTATGCCTTTCGGCCATCGCACTACCAGAGGCGTCGCAACTCCCCCTTCGTAGGTGCTGCTTTTGTATTTTCGCAGCGGCGTGTTTTCGGCGTAAGCCCAATCCGGTCCGCAGTGGGAATAAAAATCGCGCGGCCCGGGCACGTGAGTGACATCGTTACCTCCTGGCGTTTCGGAGCAGCCGCCGTTGTCAGCCAAAAACAGCACCATGGTGTTCTCGCCGATCTTCAATTCATCGAGTAAATCGAGCACGCGGCCGATGTTTTGGTCCATGCGATCCACCATCGCCGCCAGCACTTCCATGCGTCGCGTCTGCCAATCGAGATCTTGCGGCTGACGCTTTTCCCACAGCGTGTTGTTTTCGTTCGGTCCGGGCAAGGGCCACGTTTTCGGATCATAAAGGCCCATCTCGATCTGTCGCTGGCGACGCTCTGCGCGCAAGGCATCCCAGCCCGCGTCGTAGCGACCGTCGTATTTCGCGATATCTTCCTGCGGCGCATGCAGCGGGTAGTGCGGTGCGGTATGCGCGATGTAGTGAAAAAATGGTTTACCGCTTTTCACCTGATCGCGAATCGTCTCGATGGCATGATCTGTGAATGCATCGGTGGTGTAGAAGTCTTCGGGAAACTCAGTGATGCGCTGATCGTCTTCGCCGAAATGGCGCACTTTGCCGCCTTTGAATTTAGGATCCGGCTGCGAAGGATCGAAAAAGTTACAGCAGCCATCCCAGAGTCCGTAGGATTTCTCAAAACCTCGATCAAACGGTCGATGCGGCGCCTTCGATCCATTGTGCCACTTACCGCTCATTCCGGTGTGATAGCCGGCCAGTTGCATCGCCTCGCCGAGCGTGAGCATATTCGGCGTCAGCAGTTCCTGCCCCTTCCCGCCGCTTCGAGGATACAGACCCGTCAGCAACGACGCGCGGGTCGTGGTGCATTTGGCGTTGTTGTAAAAGTTTGTCCACAACATTCCTTCTCCAGCAATTCGGTCGATATTCGGCGTCGCGATTTCTCCGCCATAGCAACCGATGTCCGACCAGCCCATGTCGTCGGCCATGATCAAAATGATGTTCGGTCGCGGAGCATCGGCGCACAACGGAGGCGGTGTGATCGCATCTACGATCGCCATCAGGCAGAGATGAGGTATGAGGTAAAGTCGGGACATTTTTATGATAAGCGGTGCGACACCGGCTGAGGATTCTAGTGGAGAACCCGGCGTGACGCAAAGCGCTTACCGACTTGCGGGCTTGCTTTGCGGCACTGGCAGTCTACGATTGGCGCTCATGAAAACCTCTGACGCTCTGGCATTTGTAGCGCTGCTCGCAGCGATTTTTTTGATTTTTCCGCCAACTTCTGCCACCGCTGTGGAAGTGGCCGCAGAAGCAGCAGTCGATGACGCGGAAGCTGACAAAGGAGAGAAGCAGCCCGTCGAGGAAGAAGAGGCAGCGGAAACCGGTTTTGACCGTAGCCGGGGTACGCTGAAAGTTAGCAAAAAGGATGGCCAATACGAAGACGGTTCGCATTTTGCCAAGTGGTTCTGGAATCTCGACGTGCCTCGCCCGGGGATGTACAACGTGAATTTGGTCTACACTTCGGTGAGTCCTAAAATCGGTGTGCAGGCGAAGATCGGGCAGTTCCCCGCGCTGAAGAGTTACATCCCTCGATCGGGTGGCGTCGACAAGGAACAGAGCATCGAACTCGGTCGTGTCTACATCGACAAAGCTGACAAGTATCCAATATTTCTGCTGACCGGTGACAAATCGGACGGACCCTCGGTATTCGTGCGACGCGTCGAGTTAGTGCCCGCGCCGGAAAGTTCCCCGACCCACAGCAGCGACAAGAGTGCCATCATCACTCGCCCGCACAGCGGCGAAGTCGGGCAGAGCATCGATGGCGAGATAGTGCTCCCTGCCGGCGGTGCGACGACTTGGTCGGAGAAGATGCGCTACGAGCCGAAAGATGAGAAGAACTGCCTAGGCTTCTGGACGGAGATCGATGACTGGGCTGAGTGGAGTTTCAGCGTACACACGCCCGGGCGCTACAAAGTCGAAGTCGTGCAAGGCTGCGGAGAAGGCCAGGGCGGCAGCAAAGTCGGCGTGCAGGTGGGCAGCGAAGATTTTGAGTTTGAGGTGGTCGACACGGGCGGTTTTCAAAATTGGCAATCGATCGAGGTCGGCGAGCTGGATCTCGATTCGGGAGTGCATAAGTTGTCGCTCAAGCCCCTCAGCAAAGCGGCTAAAGCTGCGCTCGACGTGCACAAGATCGTGCTCAAGCCGGTGACGGAGTAAACCGTGACTGACTCGGTGCCGAGACCCAGGGTGCCACGGGTCTTGATCATCGGCGCGGGGCCAACGGGACTTACGGCCGCGTTGGAGCTGACGCGCCGAGGCCAATCGGTGCGCATCATCGAGAAAAACCGACGGCGCAGTCATTTCTCGAAAGCTTTTGGCATCACTGCTAGAACGATGCAGTTGCTCGAGCCCGTCGGAGCAGCCGCGCGGCTGCTCTGCAAGGGTCGAAAAGTCAGCGCCGCGACCTTTGTTCGGGGTGATCGCGAGCTTGGTCGGATCGATTTTTCACAGTTTGCGGAACCTTGGAATTTTCTACTCATCCTTCCGCAGTCGGATACCGAGGAGATCCTCGAGGGCTTGCTGGCCGAACTGGGCGTTCAGGTGGAGCGCGGTTGTGAGCTCATCGATTTTGATCAGAGCGACACCAGGATCCACGCAACCGTTCATGACGCCAACGGCAACGAGTCGCAGATTGAGGCGGAGTTTTTGCTCGCCGCAGACGGAGCTCGGAGTCGGGTTCGCAAAGCCCTCGGAATTGGTTTTTCGGGCGAGACGATACCGGGCGACTGGAGCCTGACCGATATTCGGGGCGAACTGCCGTTCGGTATGGAAGTGGGGCCCGTGATCAGCGCAGGTGCTGACCGTCTGCTGTTTCTTCTCCGCCTGCGCAACGACCTCTTTCGTGTGGTATCGAATTTGTCCGATGCGCTGGATCATCTGCCCGATGGCAGCACCGTTCACGAGGTCGTCTGGCAGTCGGATTTTTCAATCAATCACCGACAGGCCGATGCCTACCGGATGGGCCGCCTGTTTCTGGCGGGCGATGCCGCGCACATTCACTCTCCACTCGGCGGTCGCGGCATGAACTTGGGCATCGAAGACGCCGCGGAATTCGCCCGCATGCTCGACCAGCGCCAGCTCAACGATTACCACCGGCTGCGCCACGAAAAGGGTGCCAATATAGTTCGGCTGGTCCGCACGTTGACTTACCTAATGGCATCGCCGCAACGCGGACCTAAGTTGTTTCGCAGGCTGCTGCTACCCATGCTTCTTCGGATACCGCTCATCACAAAAATGATCGCGCGGCGAATGGCCGATGCCTGAGCGGCTGGTTCGGAGATCTCCGCCTGAAGGCGCTCCGACGTCCCGCAAGCCCCTGGTCCCCTGCGTCAAATTCCGGCCGTAACGCCTGGCTCGAACACCTGTCTGCTCATGTCAATGATATGACAAGTATAATATGCCTGGCGATATTTTCTAATCGCGTGACGTCGACACGCTCAATAACGTGCAAATTCCGGCTCGCTCTCGGCGGCGTGATTTCTACAATTGAGGGCATGAATGATGACCAAAACTTGCCGCCGCGACTTCAACGGTGCCGGGCAAACCGCCGCCAATTTATCGCGGGGATGGCGGCTACTGCCGGGGCTGCGGCTGCGGCGCTGATCGGCAAGGCTGCTCTGGCAGAGGAGGGAACCGCGATACCTGGAGCGGCGCGCGACTGGACAGGGAAAATTCCGACACGGTATCCGGATCCCGACATCATCGCTCTCGATTCGGCATTCAATCAATACAAGCTGGGCAATACGCCGATCCAACGCATTTTTCACAGTCCGGACATGCTTTGGGCGGAAGGTCCCGCGTGGAACGGTGTAGGCCGATATTTGCTATGGAGTGACATCCCGAACGATGTCCAACTGCGCTGGTTGGAGGAGGACGGCCACAGTTCGACCTTCCGCAGCCCGTCGGGCAACAGCAACGGTAACACCTTCGATTACCAAGGGCGGCAGGTTTCGTGTCAGCACGGACATCGGCGGGTGGTTCGCTACGAACACGATGGCGGTGTCACGATTTTGGCGGAAAAATTTGAGGGCAAACCGTTCAACGCTCCCAACGATGCAGTGGTGCATCCGCTGGACGGCGCAATCTGGTTCACGGATCCTGGCTATGGCAGCATGATGAACTACGAAGGCAACAAGGGACCACTTGAGCTGAAAGAAGCGGTATACCGGATCGATGCGACATCAGGGGCAATCAGCAAAGTCACCGACGAGATCATCAAGCCGAACGGGCTGTGTTTTTCACCTGACTACAAAAAGCTCTACGTGTCCGATACAGGGACGCCGCCGGAAGGTGAGCACAAAAAGATTCGCGTGTGGGATCTCAGTGCGGACAACACGAAGTTGGCAAAAGGTCGCGATTTTGCATCGATGCAACTAGGCGACATGTCAGGCGGCGCGGACGGTATCCGCGCGGATGTCGACGGCAACATCTGGGCCAGCGCTGGTTGGGTCGGTCACGGCTACGATGGCGTGCACGTTTTCGCACCTGAGGACGGTCGCCGGATCGGTCAGATCAGATTGCCGGAGATCTGCTCGAACGTCTGTTTCGGCGGCAAAAAGCGCAATCGACTGTTCATGACCGCGAGCACGTCGGTGTATGCGGTATACGTCGAGACGCAGGGTGCACACATTTCGTGAATTCGCTGTTCATGGGCAAGAAGGATATGTTTTTACTGCTCGGCGTGCTCCCGGCGGGAATTGTCGTGGTAGTTTTGTTCACCGTATGGCAAACGTCAGCTCCAGAGTTGGCTACCCCTGTTTTCGAGGACAGCTCAACCGCACCGCCTTCCGCGGTGGCCGATGAATTGCCGGATCCGGTATCTATCGATCAACCATCGACCCCTTCGTTACCCAATTCAGCTGCTTCCGCTAAAAACAACTTGGTCTCTGCGGGAGAAGATGCAGGAGAAAAAACGGCCCCAATGCAACCTGCTGTGACGCCACCTAGGGGCGCCCCTCAACCGTCGGTGTTTCCGACTGAGGAGCGAATCTGGACTAATCTCTCCGGAAAAATTATGCTCGCTTCGGCCCTCCACTACGATGCCGAAAGAAACGTGCTATTATTGAGAAATAACAAAGGACAATTGTTCCCCGACTACGCGATTTCAAAACTTTCTGCAGTCGACCGTGAATTCCTTGAGAATCTAATAAAGAGCGAGGGCCGCAGTAAAAACTAAACCGAATACATCTTGATCACCTCTTTCGGAATGCGCATCGGGCGCCCCGAATTTTGTTCGACCATGAGGTAGTCGATCCAGCCTTCGGCACTGAGTCGGCTGTCGGATTGACGAATAATTTCAAAGGCGACGCGGACGCTGCGCTTGCCGATTTCGTCGATGCGTGTGCGAACGGTCATTGTGTCGCCAAGCGCCAGCGCACGTTTGTGCTCGATATGGGCGGTGCGCACAAACCAGGTCCAGCCTCGCTCCAAGAATGCGTCCATTCCCATCCCGTAACAGCGTGCCATCTGATCGAAGCGAGCGGCTAACACATAATCGAGATAGCGACTGTTGTGGACATGCTGATGCATGTCGATGTCGTCAGGACGCACGTTGAGCGTCGTCTCAAAAGCGGTGAATGATCCTTGTTCCGCCATCAGACAACGTGCCGACGCTACACCGCCTCTGACTTTAACCTAGGGTTCAAGGATCACCTTACCCTCGACGAGCGTAATTTTGGTCATCATTTTCAGAACCTCCATCTCGGCCTCACACGTCGTCGCTACCCGCAAAATCGCCTTGGCGACGGGCGCGAACTGCTTGGCCCCGGTCTGCCAGCCACCAATCGATCCTGCAGTGGTCATCCACTTCTGGTCACTGGCACCGAGATTCTTCAATGTGAAGCGCGTGCTGATCGGAAAATTTTTGCCGAACACGGTGCGGACCACGTAGATCTCTGCAGAGTCTTTCTCGAAATTGACGTAGGTGCCCTGGTACTTAACCACCGCGGAAAAAGGACCACCCTGCTTTCCGTTAATACGATCTCGCAGGTAGGCATTCACCTCTTCTTCGGTCAATTCAATGCTACCGCCGCGCTCTCCCAATCCAGCTTGTGCTTCATCGAGAAGATTACGGTCTGCGCCTGCCCATCGGGCCTTGGGAAAGCCGTCAATGTGGCTGAGGCCGCCCGCCATCATGACTTTTACCATCAAGCCTGCTACGGCTAGCGCGACGATAAAGAGCAAAACGGTGACGAAGGAAACGCCCTCACCCCCGGACGATTTTGGCCGCGGCGTGGCACGCTTTGACGGCGGTCGCCGTCCACCTCCGGCGACTGTCATCACCGGTGCATCGGTCGCCAC
This sequence comes from Verrucomicrobiales bacterium, assembly GCA_037969585.1. Lineage (GTDB taxonomy): Bacteria > Verrucomicrobiota > Verrucomicrobiia > Verrucomicrobiales > DEV007 > JBBKXR01. Next base: position 79,307 of record JBBKXR010000009.1, on the reverse strand, counting down.
TTTCTTCGCGGCGGGCTTGGCTCCCCGTCTGGGTGGCTTTCGTCTTCTCGGCGTGCGTTGCGGTTTCATGCGTTCTGAAAAGGTAAGGGTCTAACCTAACCGAAGGGGATGAAAACTCAGCTGGTCTTTTTTGGCGATGCCTTTTTCGACGGTTTACTCTTGCTGTCGCCGTCCGTTTTTTTCTTCGATTTACTGTCTTCGGAGCTACTGGAACTGGATTTTTCGGCCGTCGCGGCTTTTTCCGCACCTTTTTTGTAAGAATCGCTGCGGTAGTCCGTCTCGTAGAAGCCTGAGCCTTTGAAAATGACGCCGGCTCCGGTACCCAGCAGGCGCGTAACCTTGCCTTTGCCTTTATTTTTTGCGGACGGACAGACGTCAGCTTGGCAGCGGGTCAGGCGCCGGTCATTCATCGATTGAAACAGGTCGAAGCGATGTCCGCAGGTTTCGCACTCGTATTCGTAGGTCGGCATAAGAAGTTGTAAAAACGTTAAGCTCTGAGCATCGCCACCGTGGCCTCGCTTGCGACGATGATCAAAACGAATTATGCGCCCTGGTAAGGCTCCCGGCAAGCGAACGTCGAATCCGACTTTATCTAAGCTTAATTAAAGGTATATTGAAAACCTCTCAAGGGTCACCCTCACTCAGCTCCTCCCTGCTAATCATGCTCTCTGCAAAAATTTTCCGCTTCCTCATGATCGCCTCCTTGGCGGGCCTTTCCGTAGGCTGCCTGGAGACTCCCGTGCGCTACTCTGGCCCCAGCTACATCGCCGGCAACGGCACCACCCAGCCGAATCGCTACGGTCGCGGCCCGACCGCCGAGGATACCAGTTCCTACATGCAGACCGATACTGTTTCTTATTGGAATGGTGATGGCGTATCCGGCGCTCCCGGGATTACCATCGACCTTTCTCAGCAGCGCGCTTATTTTTATAAAGGCAGCGAATTGGTCGGCGTCTCGCTGATCTCCACTGGCACTGACCAGCATCCGACACCGGCGGGCGACTTCAAGATCACCCAGAAGAGCAAGGATCACGAGTCCAACCTTTATGGTGATTACAAGTACCCTGACGGGACGATGGCCCAGAAAGATGTCGATACTTCACGGGACCCCCAGCCTGCAGGCACCGTCTACGAAGGTGCTAAGATGCCGTACTTCATGCGCTTCAATGGCGGCATCGGTATGCATGGCGGCTATCTTCCAGGCTTCCCTGCTTCTCACGGCTGCATCCGCATGCCGATCGAAATGGCGCGAATTTACTTCGAGAATGTCGACAAGAACACGCCGGTGCGCGTGATTCGCTAATTTGGAAAGCTGGCTGGATTTTGAATTGTGTTTCCGCCTGTCGACGAGTTTGAGATCGACGTCGTCGGCCTGAGCGCTTTGCGTGAGTCCGACGAACTGCTGCGCCTGATCGACTGCCGCGAGGACGACGAGTTCGCCTTCAACCGCATCGACGGGGCGGAGCTGATCCCGCTGTCGCAATTTGCCGAACTGGCACCCGCAAAACTGATCGGTGAAGTGGTAGAACAGACGCCTGTAGTCATCTACTGCCACCACGGCATGCGCTCGTTACAAGCGACGCATTTCCTTCGCCAGCGCGGAGTTGAAAAGGTCTGGAGTATGGCGGGCGGTATTGACGCCTGGTCGCAGGAGATCGATGCAGAAGTGCCGCGCTACTGAGCGAACGCCCGAAGTAGGACTCAGCGAAGCGTCTATCAGACCTGACGCTCGCGCCGCGACGCCTCATTCTTCAAGCGCAGCGCATTCAGTCGGATAAAGCCTGTAGCATCGTCCTGATTATACGCATGCTCAGTGCCACCTTCCATCGAAGCCACCGCCTCATTGTAGAGACTGAGCGGTGATTTCACACCGGCCGACATGACGTTGCCCTTGTAAAGTTTCAAGCGCACCTCGCCGCTGACGTTTTTCTGAGTCTCGGTGACCATCACCTGCAGCGCTTCACGCTCGGGAGCGAACCAAAAACCGTTGTAGACCAGCTGCGCGTATTTAGGGATCAACGAATCACGCATCAACATCACCTCGCGGTCCATGGTCAGGCTTTCCATCTGGCGATGCGCGTGCAGCAGGATGGTACCGCCCGGAGTTTCGTAAATACCACGGCTCTTCATGCCGACGAAACGGTTCTCGACCATATCGACGCGACCGATACCGTTGCGGCCGGCCAGCTTGTTGAGCACGCGCATGATCCCGAGCGGCGTCAGCAAAGTGTAGCCGTCCGATTCACCGGTCGCGCTCTCTCCAAGTTTGCCGAGCAAGTCGCCCAGCCCGTCGACCTGCAGACCGATGCAGTTGCCTTTTTCGAACAGCAGTTGCAGAGCCTCAGGCTTGTCCGGCGCATCCTGCGGCGACACACTGAGCACATACATGTCGTGGCTTTCCTCACAGGTGCCGTCATACCACGGATCCTCGAGCACACCGCTCTCGAAACTGATGTGCAGGAGATTGCGATCCATGCTGTAAGACTTTTTCGCCGAAGCCTGCACCGGGATATTTTCTTTCGCCGCCCACTCGATCATTTCCGCCCGACCGGGAAACTGATCGCGAAATTTCTGCATCCGCCACGGCGCGATCATCTCCAATTCCGGCGCCAACGAAGCTGCCGAAAGCTCGAAGCGCACCTGATCGTTGCCCTTACCCGTCGCACCATGAGCCACCGCATACGCTCCTTCTTCCTGCGCCACCCGCACCATGCCCTTAGCGATACACGGCCGCGCAATACTCGTTCCAAGCAGATACTGCCCTTCGTAAAGCGCACCCGCCTGGAACATCGGAAAAATGTAATCGCTGGCGAATTCCGCGCGCAGGTCATCGATGATGCATTTCGAAGCACCGGTGCTGAGAGCCTTTTCCTCCAGCCCGTCGAGCTCTTCCTCCTGACCTACGTCGGCACAGTAAGCGATCACCTCGGCGTCGTATTCATCACGCAACCATTTCAAAAGCACGGAGGTATCCAGACCTCCCGAATAGGCGACAACGATTTTCTTTTTATCACTCATGACGGGTAAAACGAGATTCAGCGGTTTCAGCGAATCGCGGGCGATCATTCTAGCCAAGTTGGGCGACATTTCAACCGCTGTTGCTGTCTTCTCCTGTATCACGCAAATTGATTTTCCGAACAGATCGATGCTCCGAAATTCTGTTGAGCGAGTTGAAAAAACGGTCAAGCTGCCGCGAGAGGCTCGCCGGCAAACTTTATCGGCTATCTCAACCAGACGTGTGGTGACGGCCGTAAGTTGCGCCCCGGGATCAAAGCCAAGTTCGCGACGGCCGCGGAGTGATGCGCAGCAGTATGCGAACCTACGAGCTAAAGCTCCTATCGGCTCCACTGCTTTGACCAGTGAGCCACGACAGACGAGATACTACAGATTCTGTCCCTTTTTGGTAGCGGATTTCCAGCACTTCAGCTATGTCGACCTGTCGCAGAAAGTGACCGACCTTCCTCCGTTTTCCATAGCCCCGTGTCCACAAAGCTTAAGCGCCACCTCACTAACGTCTTCATTGTCGCATTTCTCGGGCTGATATTTATCGACACCTATCCCGGACCTGGATCAGCGTGGAAAAACCTTCAAAATGGCGTCGATCCGCTGCTCGATTTTACCGGACTTTGGCAGGGCCGATGGGATCTGTTTGCACCGGACGTCGACCGCCAGAACCACCACATTGAAGTGGTTGCTATTCACCGTGACGGCGAACGTACAGTTTGGCGCTCGCCCGTGTGGCGGGATCTGTCGTGCTTTCAAACATTTGTGCGTATCCGAGAAGTGGAGTTTTACGATCGGATCCGTCAGGAGTGGAATTCTCCCGCCTGGCCAGCGTTCGCCGACTACGCACGACGAGAATTGATCCCCCCCTCAGAGACCGACTCTCCAATTATTGAAATCGAATTGATCGAAGTCATCCGACCGCTCGCCGATCTCCGGCTGCCCGCGCGACAACCACCCCTTCCTTCACGGCGTAGCTTTTACCAACAGCCGCTAGTACCATGAAACCCAGTTCCTCATCGAAGTGGAATGAGTTTTTTTTCACCACGGTCGACGCTCGAGTCTACGCTGCGCTGCGCATCGCAATTGCCGTCATACTGGCGATCCACCTTTCGGTTCTGGCGAGAAACTGGCTGATGTGGTTCAGCGAGAGCGGTGTTCTCGATCGCGCTTCAGCACGGGCGAATATCGACGATCACACGCAGAGCTTGTTTTTCTGGCTCAATGGCAGCCCCACAACGCTGAAGCTATGTCTCGTGCTGATCGCTGCCCAACTGGTCGCCTTCGGAATCGGCTTAGCTACTCGCTTCAACACCATCTGTCTGTTCGTCTGGCTGGTCTCGCTGCACCATCGTAACAACCTCATCTGGGAGGGCGAAGATCTGCTGCTCAGGATTGTCTGCTTCCTACTCATTTTCATGCCACTTTCCCAGCACTGGTCGCTGGATGCAGTCATTCGCAAACGACGGGATGGTGTCGCTACTCCCGATTCACCGCCCACCGCATTCGTTTGGCCTCTTCGATTGCTCCAGCTGGAGCTCTCCTGCCTTTACCTCTCGGCAGTGATTCAAAAACTTTCCGGTGAATACTGGCGCAATGGCACAGCGATCCAATACGTCATTCGCCTCGACGACGTCAGTGGCCACCGCGTGCCGCTGGCAAATCTACTCGACTATGATCTGATCGGCTATCAACTCCTCACTTGGTCGACAGTCGGATTCGAGATTATGCTCGCATTTCTGATCTGGGTCCCACAGGTGCGCCGTCCAATAATTTATCTGGGGATCGTCTTTCATCTTGGAATCGAGTTCACCATGGATCTATTTCTTTTCCAATGGCTCATGATTCTCGTCCTTGCCACTCACTTGGTATCCCCACTCAGTCCGGGTGCTGCGATCAATCCAACAAAAAACCCGTGACCCAAATTAATGAGCCACGGGCTTTCTGAATTGGTTGCGGGGACCGGATTTGAACCGATGACCTTCAGGTTATGAGCCTGACGAGCTACCAGGCTGCTCCACCCCGCGGTCTGGTATGCTCGAGTATGCGGGCAATAGTGATCCTGTGCAAACGCTTTTTGCGGCGACAATCCAACGCGCAAATACGCTACCGAAAACGCCACCAGATGGTTGAATTAGTTCTTCAAGGGCCGGTCGCGATTTGCCATGCTACCAACTTACGAATTTCTCTAATTTACCTATGAAACAAGTCAATCACGGAATTATCGGCCTCGGCTGGTTCGGCGAAAAACACGCTGAAGCACTGAGCAACGTCGCCAACGTCAACATTCACTCCGCCTGCACCCGCACCGAGGCGCGCCTGAGCGAAGTCGGCGACAAATTCGGGATCGAAAATCGCTACTCCGACTACCATGAAATGCTCGCCAACCCCGAGCTCGAATCGGTCAGCATCACCACCATGTGGGATCAACACGTCGAGCCGACCCTCGCCGCGCTCGAAGCCGGTAAGCACGTTTTTTTGGAAAAGCCGATGGCGTCGACTCTCGAAGACTGCGACAAGATCGTCGATGCGGCCAAGGCCAGTAACTCGTTTTTTATGGTCGGCCACATCTGCCGCTTTAATCCCCGCTACGCCGCTGCCAAGGCCGAGATCGCATCCGGCAAAATCGGCAAAATCATTTCTATGTATGCGCGGCGCAACCTTCCTTCATGGGTCGGCTCGAGTGTGCTGGACAAAATCGGCCCCATTATCGGCGATGGCGTCCACGACACCGATCTGATGCTCTGGTTCAGCGAGTCGAAAGTGGTCAGCACCTACGCGCAGACCGTGCAGTTTCGCGACCACGCCAACCCCGACCTCGGCCAGGTGATGTATCGTCTCGAAAGCGGTGCCTCGTGTATTCTCGAAAGCGTTTGGTGCCTGCCTGATACCACCCCTTTCCAGATTGACGAGCGCCTTGAAGTCATCGGCACCGAGGGCTCGGTATCGATTCACGACACGCACCCCAATCTGATGATCGTCGACAAAGACGGCTCGCGTTGCCCGGACACCACTTACTGGCCCGAAATCCACGGTCGCAGCAGCGGCGCCCTGCGCGACGAGCTCGCCTACTTTGCCAATTGCGTCGCCACCAACGAAGCGCCGACAGTAATAACGGCGGAAGAATCGCGTGCCGCAGTTGAAGCATGTCTAGCCGCGGAAGAGTCCGCGCGTACGGGTGAGGTGGTCCGGCTATAGAGTTAAATATTAGGCGGTTAAGCCTTAAGTCGGGTCCGGTGGCAGCGCCTCAGCCAAAGCAGCCTTCGCAGGAAGGTGGACTGTTGAAAGAGCCCGAATGCGACCAAACGAACACATCGCTTTTCCGCCTTGCGACCACAGCTACGCCAGCGGAATTTTCCCGCTTAACACTTAAAACCTAAAACTCCAGAGCTTCACGCCGGCTACCAAGGCGGAAGGCCCATCGTGCCGCCATCGAGCACGAGCACCGTACCGTTTGCGTAGCTGGCAGCATCACTGAGCAGAAAGGCTGCTGAATTGGCGATGTCCTGCGGCTGACCGAGACGACGCACCGGGATGCGTTTGGCGACATCGGCGTAGAGTTCTTCAACCGGTTTGTCCCAGCCTTCACAAGTGGCTGCGAGCATCGGTGTGTCAATCGTTCCCGGCGAAATGCCAACCGAGCGGACTTTACCAGCGTGGTCGGTGGCGAGGCAACGAATCAAGGCTTCAAGCGCAGCCTTCGAGGCACAGTATAGAGCATGCGCGGGAAAACCAATCTGCGCAGCGACGCTGGTCGTGATCAAAAACACGCCGCCGTTTTCGTTTTTCTCCATCACCGGAATGGTGTGTTTGGCGGTCCAAATGGTGCCCTTGACATTGACACCCATCACCTTATTCCAGTCGGCATCAGTAAAATCCGTGACCAGCCCCTTGCCCCATACACCGGCATTGCAGTGCACACCATCGATACGTCCGAAGGCATCGACCGCCGAAGAAGCCAGCGCGGCAACCTCCTCTTCTTTGGAGACATCGGTATAGACGAAACGCGCCGCATCGCCGAGCTCTTCAGCCAGCGCTTCACCTTCATCGCCTTGGATTGAAGCCATCACAACTTGTGCGCCTTCGGCGACAAAGTGGCGCGAACACGCCTCGCCGATACCCGATGTGCCGCCGGTGATGACGATGACTTTGTTTTTTAAGGAATCACTCATAGAAGCAAAATTGGGTTCAGTTACGACCAGTGTCCAGCCGGGTAGGCCTACTCATCGAGATCACTGAACTCGGCGCAGCCTTCGCGGAACTGCATGTATTCAAACACGGCATCGTCTTTCATAAAAAACGCAACCTCCAAGCCTGGCATCGGTGAGAAAGGCTCGAGAATGACGTCCTCTCCTACAAGAGCAGCTCGAATGTCATCAACACGAAAGGCAACATGCGGCAAATCACGAAGCGGACCGGTCACCGGCGAGTCTTCTTTGAAACGCAAAAACTCTACGCGCATCGGATGGTTTTCCGGACGAGTCACCCATACCTTGGTGTCTTCGACGTAAGTTTCGTTCGGCTGCGTTTCCGTGGTCGGCATGCCGATGTGGTGAAAGGTCTTCATAGGCACAGCTTTTCTCATTCACCATCGCTTGCGTCAATGATGGGTGAAGCTTTTTCGGGGTCCGCATCTGCGCTTTCACTGTCTGCCTCGATGGCGTCATCTCGCAAGCCTGCCAGTAAACGACGAATGTCTCCCGCACCGAGAACGGTCACCAGAACTGACATCACGGTGAACACCACCATGACGGCGATAAACAGAATTTTCCAGAAGAGCATCCAGGTCATATCAGCTTGGCAATTCTCCTGAAGAGGTTGAGTCGACGGTCGTTTCGTGGTCCGGGAACAGCAGTGAGCCAACGATCATCAGCGCAAACGCCAACGCCACTACGAGCAGCCCCACTTGAGCACTGCTGAGCCGAACAATCAGATCACCGGTAGCCGCGTCTTCGTATTTCAAACCGGTCATCCGCTGGATCGGGTCGAGGCCGAACAACATCAAAAACCCCGAGAGCAGCCCGAGCATCGCTCCTTTGCTGCTGGCCTTTTTCCAATAAATCCCCAGGACCAAAACCACAAACGCACCGGTAAAAAAGATCCCACCGGTCACTGCCATGTAATCCCAAACGTCCTGCTTCCCCTTGTAGAATAGCCCCCAGTAAAGAAGGAACCCACCTATCAGCACGATGATGATCCGAGTCAGGTTAACCCGCATCCGAGTGGACATTTCGCCGCCCATCAGCGGTGCTACGATGTCCTGAGTGATCACTGAACTCCAGCACAGCAGATAACTGTCATGGGTGGACATGAATGCCGCAATCATCGCCGCCGCGATGATCCCAACCAAACCGGTCGGCAGTAACCGACCCATGAATACCGGAAGCGCATAGAGCTCATCCACCGGCTTCACGCCCTCGCCGACCGGGAAGAACAAGGTCTTCAAATCTTCCCCTCCAGCTGTCGCCTTGATGAACACAAACGCGCAAATCCCCCAGAACATCGGCAGAATGAAGCGCATCATGAATGACACCGATGACCATTGATACTGCTTCTTTAGAGATTGTTCGCTCTCAGCGGCAAGCGCTCTGGCAACGGCAGTCGGCCACACAGCACTACCGACCAGGCCCGCCGTGACAATCATCCATGCGACGTAATACGGCCCGAATTCCGAACCTTCGGCGATCGGATTAAATCCCGCGTCTCCCATCTCTACTGAGACAACGGCAAAAATATTTTCCCAACCGAGTTTCGCAATCGCCATGCAAGTGGCCACCACCAGTCCAAACGAAAGTACTACGTATTGCACGTAGTCCGTCAGCACCACAGAGATCATGCCACCGAGGGTCGTGTAAGTCAGAACCAAAACGAGCAGAGTTATCATCACCCATTTCAGCGCCGAGCCATCAATCGGCAACCCAGTGATCCCCACCAGAAACTTGGATCCCACCTGCAGGAACAAACCCATATTGAGAATACCCGCAAAGGCCAATAATACCCCTCCGACGATACGCACCGGTCTTGAGAAACGCTTTTCATAGAATTCCGGAATCGTCAGCACCCGCGCACGCCGTAGCGGACCGACAATAAATCCGGTCAGCCCAATGAATAGCGTCACCACACCAGCAATGAGCCCCAAGTGAAATCCCGCAAAGCCGCCGGAAAACCCCTTCTGCGCCATAAACATCACCGTTACGAGGCCGAGTTCCGTGCCAGTCATGGTAGCCACGCCAAGCCACGTTCCAACTTTTCGCCCCGCCCCGATGTAGGTTGCCATGTCGCTGACATATCGTTTCACCCACAGACCGATCGCCACTGAAATCAGCAGGTAAATACCGACGATCACCCAGTCGACCACACCGAAGTTGGTCTGTTTGAAAGCTTCTGCCATCGACTCTTGCATCCCAGCAGAGTGTTCAGATCCGGCACGATATCGTCAAGAGAGGATGCACTTTGAATACTTGAATACTCCGCAAATAAAAGCGAAAGCGCAAATATAAGTATAAGCAGCTTATTTATACTTGACTGATGATGCGGCCTGCCGTTCTTTGGTGTATGCACAAACCGCGCCTACTTGGCTGGCAGGATGCCAATTGTTACCACGTCGTCAGTCGGACAGCGGGGCGGGACTTTCTCTTTCGCGATGCTGAACGGGAGGTTTTTGGGCGCATATTAACGAAAGCTGCTCAGTTTTGCGGCATTGATGTCCTTACCTGGTGCTGCTTGTCGAACCATTTTCATTTGCTGATTCGGGTCTCCCACCAACGCGCGACCGAGTTGCGGGAGACGCTGCGGCATGATGATTCTGCCTTCGCCTGCCATCTCAGCATTCTCTACACGAAGCGCCATGTTCGAGAGTTGATGACCGAACTTTCCAAACTTCGAGATGCCGGTCACAACGACGAGGCTGACAGGATCATTGAAAACTACCTGACGCGGATTGGTGACCTTTCGGTCTTTGTGAAGGAGTTGAAGCAGCGCTTCTCGATTTGGTATAATCAAAACCATGACCGCGACGGCACTCTGTGGAGCGGCAGGTTCCGAAGCGTTCTGGTGGAAAATTCGGCGACAGCACTGCGTCTGGTCGCCTGTTACATCGATTTAAATCCGGTGAGGGCTGGCATCGTTACTGATCCGAAAGATTACCGTTGGTGCGGCTACGCTCAAGCGATGGGCGGGGTGCGATCTGCCCAGATTGGCCTAATCAGGGTCCTCGAAAAGAACGGCTACGGCGCGGAATCGCCCCGAAAATCTTCGTGGAAAAAAGCGGCTGAAGAGTATCGGGTGATCCTTTTTGGAAAGGCATTGAGGCTTGATCGCGGCACATCACCAGCAGATGGACGTCGCGGGGCATCGATGGCGGACGTAGCAGACGTCCTTACAAAAAAGGGCAAGCTGCCTGCCCACGAACTTTTTCGGCTCAAGGTGAGACATCTGACGGCGGGCACGGCTCTCGGGTCATCTAGCTTCTTGGAAAATTTGGTCGAAAAGCGTCCCGATCAGGTCAGTAAAAATCGAAAGTCAGCAGCACGACCGCTCCGCTCACTCGACGGCGACAGCATGTTCAGTCTGCGCGAGTTGAGGATGTAGCCGGTGTTTGGCGTCGGCGGAAAAGCAAACCGCCCCGAAACCTTTCGGCTCCGGGGCGGCACTACTCTGACTGGGTCTCCCCTCAGGGCGAGGGGGTCCAACAACCACCGTCAAAAACAAAACAAACAAACATCTTTAAATATAGATAATCACGATACTGTGACCGCAAGATAGTGGCTGCCACCATCGCTGCTGGTTACACGCAAAAGTAGCGCACTTCCCTTTGATTTCTTGGCAACGCCGATTGCATCATCGACCGATCCCACGCTCGTACGCGCAACTTCGGTAATGACGTCACCTACCCGCAGGCCGGCTTCAGCAGCCTCGCTGGCGGGATCAACTTCGGTGACGACAACTCCATCGCTGACATTTTCAGCCACGCCCAGGGTCGAGCGGGTGCGGTCACTGAGTGGTGCTATTTTAACTCCGGCTAAAAACTCCGACTCAGTGGTCGTAGTTTCCTTAAGGGCCTTTCCGCCAGCATGGGCAACTTCCTGATTAGGCAATCGTCCGAGCTCTGCGTTGATAATCTTCTCTTTACCATCACGAAGCACGGTGAACTCACCGACATCACCTGGGCGACTGGCTCCGACTGAGAATCGGAGCTTGCTGACGTCGTTGACAGGTTTGCCGTTGAGGTGAGTGATGACATCACCGTTCTCGATTCCGGCTTTAGCGGCCGGCGTGTCCGGCATGACGTCGTTCACCAAGACACCACTCTGCTCGACACCGAGAGCGGCAGCCAGCTCAGAGGTCAACGGCCCGAGCATCACACCGAGGTAGGCGCGATCGACCGAGCCGTCGCTAATCAGGCGATCAGCAATGTCGATTGCCATGTTCACAGGTATGGCGAAACCAATTCCGACGTTGCCGCCGCTTTGAGAAAAGATCGCGGTGTTAATTCCAACCACATGACCACGGTTGTCGATCAACGCTCCACCTGAATTTCCGGGATTGATCGATGCATCGGTCTGGATAAAGTTTTCGTAACCGCCGGCGGTAATGTTGAGGTTAGTCCGTCCGATGGCGCTTACGATTCCAGAGGTTACCGTTTTGCTCAGGCCAAATGGATTCCCGATTGCGAGAACGGTGTCGCCAGGTTTGAGCAAGCCACTGTCACCGAGGGTGGCTGCGGGAAATTTGTCGTCGCTTTCAATCTTGAGCACGGCAAGGTCGGTCTGAGGATCACGCCCAACCACTTCGGCGGCGTATTTACGACCACTGTCGTCAAAGGCCACTTCGACTTCATCAGCCCCATCGATCACGTGGTTATTTGTCAGGACATAGCCGTCGTCCGTTAGGACAACGCCGGAACCTTGGCCATATGCACGAGGCCGGGGAGCCGGTGCTGGTGACTGCTGATAATTCTTCCGATCGCCTCGATTTTGAAAGAATGGAGCGAGCCGAGGGTCATCGAATAGATCACCGAAAGGCGATCCTTCGACACTGCCACCGGTCAGCTGCTTGGACCGCGAAGAAATGATGCTGACCACACTGGGAGACACTTTTTCAACTACGGGTGCGAAACCACCAAGCTCACCCGAGCGATTCGGCGGCGTGTGGTCAATTTTTAAACGAGAGATAACTGGCGAGTCTGGCGACAGTGCAACCACTGCGGCGACAGAGCCCGCTAAAATGAGGGCAGTAAAACCAAAAGTGCGCTTATTGATCTTCATATTCTTTCTGTAGGATGGGGTTCAGGGGTTCGGGGGTTAGAGGGTAAGGTTCAGAATATTGATAATTTCTTAACTATTTCCGTTATCTTTTCAGATGCGTAGATACGCGGTTCTAGATTGTTATGGATGGTCGTCCCTGCCATCACGGCAGGGATTTTAATTTTTTGCTGGGTATAATGGGCAGACGGCCTAGGAAGCCTTTGCCATCTCTGGAGCTGAATCGCGGAACTTCTCCATCACGCCTTCGAGCGCTTGAACGCTGGGATCTTCCATGCGTTGCAGTGATTGGCGCATCTTGGCGATTGCCACGTTTTGCAACTGGCGAATGCGTTCGCGGGTGACTCCAAAATCTTTACCGACCTGCTCAAGCGTGCGGCTGCGCTTACCGTTCAGGCCGAAGCGCTTGATGATGATGTTGCGTTCGCGCTTGTCGAGCGGTTCCATCAGTTCGTCCAATTGGTCGAGCAGATCCTGATGGAAAAGTTCGTGGTCGGGCGCGGTGGCACCAACATCGGCGATCAAGTCGCCATACGAAGCGCTGTCACCGTCGTAGCCGACCGGGGCATCGAGTGACACGGGACGGATTGCCGCCTCAAGCAGCATCGCGGCTTTTGCCGGATCGATCGCCGCCTCGCCTGCGATTTCTTCGATGGTCGGTTCGCGACCGAGTTCTTCGAACAGTTGAGTATGAATGCGGCGCAGCTTAGAAACTTTCTCTATTGCGTGGACGGGCATGCGGATGGTCTTCCCTTGGTTGGCTAGTGCTCGCTTGATGCATTGCTTGATCCACCACGCTCCGTAGGTGCTGAATTTAGCGCCTTTGTCAGGGTGAAAGCGCTCGACCGCCTTCATCAGGCCGACATTGCCTTCAGCGATGAGGTCAGCGAGCGGCAAGCCGTAGTTGGAATAGTCCTTGGCGATCTTGACAACGAGCCGAAGGTTAGAGCGAATCATACGATCACGAGCCGCTGGATCACCGGCAAGGGTCTTGAAGCCAAGTTCGCGTTCTTCTTCACGCGTCAGGAGCGGCGTACGCGAAATTTCGCGCATGTAGATATTGAGGTTGTCGTGTGAGTTTTTCATGAAATGTTTAGTGCTTGGGATTGGGGTTGTTGGATATATGGAAAAAGATCGGCAGAAGCATTGGGGGGACTTCTCAGAAGTTCGTTTCGTATCTGCCTTCGGGTTTGATAGGGCTGGTCTCTTTCACGGTTGCAGCTTCGCTCAAGTGTATTACCGCAACCTTGCTGGACTATTACACTCCGGTAATGTTCCGTTATCCACTTACAGTAAGCTGTTTACAAATGTAACAATTTGCTTAAAAAAGCTGGATTCACCGTCCGAAAATGTTTTTCTTACTGCCACATGAAGCTTTTAGTCATCGAGGACGACACCAAGATTCGTTCATTTTTGAGCACTGGCTTTCGCGAGGCTGGCTTTGTCGTCGACGAAGCGGAGGAAGGTTACAAAGGGCTCGACCTCGCTCTTATCAATAGCTATGACGCTGCGATCGTCGATCTTATGCTGCCCAATCTCGACGGCCTTTCGATCATCGAACGCATGCGCTCAGACGGTAAAAAAACGCCGGTCATCATTCTCAGTGCCAAGGGCAGTGTCACCGATCGTATCGCTGGCCTGCAGAAAGGCGGCGACGACTACATGGTTAAACCGTTCAGCTTTTCGGAACTGCTGGCTCGCGTTCACGCTCTTGTCCGGCGCTCATCGTCGCCGAGCAGTCAAGGTAGTGGCGACGAACCCGACACCCTGACCGTGGCCGATCTCGAACTCGACCCATGGAAACGCGAGGCACGCCGCGCTGGCGAGACGATCCCACTGCATGCCCGCGAATTTTCGCTGCTCGAATATCTGATGCGCAACGCCGAACGTGTCGTATCGAAAACCGCGATTCTTGAGAACGTCTACGACTACAGCTTTGATCCGCAAACAAATGTGGTCGACGTTCTTGTGCACCGACTCCGCAAAAAAGTGGACGAAGGTTTTGAACCTAAATTGATCCACACCCTGCGGGGCATGGGCTATGTCCTCCGAGCAGATTGAACCACCCAAGTCGCCGCACCGTCGGCGTGCCGGACTCGCTTTCAGCCTGCGGCTGAGCTGCTATTACGCGCTGTTTTTTGCCGCGGCCGTCACAGGGCTATTTTTGGTCGCCTACATCCTGATCGCCAATTCACAGGAGGAAGCAGAGATGCAGCGCGTTGCCGAGCGAGTCGCCGAATATCAAAAATGGTTTAACGACTCCAAAGGCCAAGTCACCCTCGCCGAACTCGACAAACGCTTCACCGAACAGAGCGAAAGCAGCCCGGATGTCATGTTTCTGCGAGTGGTCAGCAGCATGGATCAATTCGTGTTTTTCAGTAATCCCCGCGGTCAATCAATGCTGCAGGCGCAAGACCTTGAAACCGTCGACCCGCACGTCACCGGCGCCCGACTGTCACTTACGCCGGAGACTGAACTCGAAAGCGGTGCCGACACCGACGGCGAGACGGTGCAAATCGAAAACCGTTGGACGGTCTACTCAGCTCCACTGACGAACGGGCTGACGATTCAAATCGGCAAAAGTTCGCGCGACGGCGAGATCGTATTAGCCCGCTTCCGCCGCGTGTTCATCATTTCCGTAGCCCCAGTCATTCTCGTTGGCCTAGTTGGCGGCACTCTGGTCGCCTTCCGCGCCATGCTTCCCGTGCGAAGACTCAATGCCACCATCTCCGGCATCCTTCGCACCGGCGACTGGCGTCGCCGAGTCACCACTGATGACGAAGGCGCACGCGATCTGTCGGACTTGTCCGAACAGTTCAATTGTCTGCTCGATAAGAACGAACAGGTCATCGACGCCATGCACCTGTCTCTCGACAGCGTCGCCCACGATCTGCGCACGCCGATGACACGACTGCGCAGCACCGCCGAACGCGCACTGGAAAACCCCGATGACAACCCTGCCACCCGCGAAGCACTCGCCGACTGTCTCGAGGAATCGCAGGACGTGCTGAGTATTCTGGAAACCCTCATGGAACTCGGCGAAGCCGAAGCCGGGGCGATGCGGCTCAACGTCGAGAGCGTCAGACTGAAAGACATCGGCGGTCATGCTATCGACCTTTACGAGTTCATCGCCGAAGAGCGACACATCGTCATCGACAACGCAGTCCCGGAAGACCTCGTCATCGATTGCGATCGGGTGCGGATGCAACGGCTTGTCGCGAACCTGATCGATAATGCGCTCAAGTACAGCCCCGAAGACTCCAGCATTCTCATCGATGCCGTGGTCAGCGAACACCACGTCGAACTGATCGTCGCCGACCAGGGGCGCGGTATCGCCCCCTCCGAGCAGGCGCGGATTTGGGATCGGCTTTACCGCGGTGATCGCAGTCGCTCAGAGCGCGGCCTCGGTCTTGGCCTCAGTCTGGTTCGCGCAATCGCGGTCGCTCACGGCGGCACTGTTTCGGTGCGCAGCTTACCTGGCGACGGTGCCACCTTCACCATTCGGCTGCCGATCGCTTCGGTTGTAGGAAGCGACACCGCTACAATACCGGCTCCTTCAGCGGCAAATCAATCACCGACGGGCGATGATCCGAAAGAGGCCGCTCAAGATATTTGTTAAAATCGACCAAGGTCTCGCCGAAATGCGGTGCCAGTTGATAGCTTGCGTCGCGATCCATCGGATACCCCAACCAACCCGATCGGACAAACATCCAATCGAGGCGATAAAGGCCAATCGGTCCGAGCGGGCGATTAACTTTGAAACTTTGCACCTGACCCTTGAACTTCTTCTGGTTCGAATTCGACAAGGTACCATGCCACACGCCCATCGAGCGCTCGGCATCACCCCGAAAGTCGAACGTCGAGCCATCGGCGAAGCGAAAATCTTCAATTTCATCAATCAGAGGTCGAACCAAATTGGGGAAAACCATCGGAATATTTATTGCTCGAGGGCTGTGGAGATTCTTGCCGAAGTTCACCACATTTCGAATCAGTGAACCTGACTCAATGTGAAATACGACCTCGTTGGCGACGTTAAACCACGTCTCCGGATTCTTCACCAATCGTGTTACCGTGCGCGGCACTGACGTCGGACTGATGTCGATTGCTGATGCATTAAAATCGCCCGCCATGACCACTGGATTCGGAATTTCGGCGATGTAGCTGAGAATTTCGCGAATCTGCTCAGTGCGCACCTCAGGTAAGCACTTTATCTCCAAGTGAACGTTGACCACCGTCAGCGTGTTGTTCCCGCCGACACCGGGCACATCAAGATCCACTCGAAAATAGTTTCGCCCACCCACTTTCATCTCACGGGTCAAGGTGTTGTCGAATACAAGTTTCGTCCCGATTCGACGCAACTGTTCGATGTAAGTCAGATTTTTCTTCTCGTCCGCATACCAGTCGTAAGCGAACGTCTTCAACGGCACGACCTCGACATTTTTGATCGGATAACGCGACAATACCGCAGAACCGAAGCAGCCCTTGAAGCGCGCCGAGTCGGCACGGAAAAAATTCGTCGCTTCTATGTCTATCTCACCCGTCTCGTGATGGGTGATCGGCTCCAGACCCAGAAGCACTGGATCGCATTCGATCGCCTGAGTCGCATAGGCGTAATTCATTCCCATCGCCCTGGCCATTTCGCCGGCTGCATTCAGATAATCTGATCGGTTAACACCGATGTCCATTTCCTGAAGAAAGATGATGTCCGCCGACGCCACCCGTTCGCGTTGGCGAAGCATGTTGTGCCAGGTATCGCTGCCCTCGATGACCTGCTCACGGTCGATCAGTTTAGCGTAAGCCTCGGCGGACGCCATCGCCTGAATGACCTCACGCATGCGCAGCGATCTCTCAATATTCCAAGTGGCAACCCGCAAGGTCGGGCCAAGCTTCGAGTTCGTGTACAGCACCGGACGCTTGCCCTGGAACCAAGCACGATTGTCGATCAGCGGAGTTGTTAAGAGGTCGTCGACTTTGCGTCCGAGAACCGTGTCACTTCCCGGATGACCGTTGCGCGAAAGCTCGACCAGTTCGTCGTAGCGGAGAAAGTCCAATCCCTGATAACGAGGATACCCGCCTCGGAATACCGCCGTGTTTTCCTGCTCGGAATACTCGCCATTCGAACGCAGACTCTTGTCGAACGACACCCGCGTAGCACAACTGCTCAGACCAAACACAAAAACCACGGCGATCGCGGACGCAATCGTCACCGACGCAGCGCGATGACCAAAGACTGTGGCACCCTTCGCATGAATGCGATGGCTCTCGATGAGACTGGAAGGCGTCATCCTGGGCAGGTCCCCTTAGCTCTCCACGGCCTGACTCACGCAGTCAGGTTGTTCCAGACAGCCAAGAGGGACGGAATTCGTAAGCCTTGGCTCACTCATTCGCAAGATTACGATTTCATTATTTTGCTCGCACCGAAGCGCAAAATCATATGGTTTTACAGAAAATTTACACTCAATTGACGCCGCAATTCCGAGAACGCTGCTTTAATAAGGGTGCATTGATCTGATCTCTCGCCGCTTATGCCTCCTTCCTCCCCTGCCCAAAACACGGACGACGTCACCGCCGTTGGCCGTCTGCACAACGCCTACCTGATGCTTCGTGATCAGTTCAGCCACATCATCGTCGGCATGAGCGAACCGATCGATCAAATTTTCATCACCCTGATCTGTGGCGGTCACGCGATTCTCGAAGGCGTTCCAGGTCTGGCCAAAACGCGATTGATTTCGACGCTCGCCGAAATCACCGAACTCGACTTTCGGCGCATACAATTCACGCCGGATCTAATGCCGGGCGATATCACTGGCTCCGATGTGCTGGAGGAGGACGTCGCAACCGGCAAGCGCCACTTTCGCTTCGTTGAAGGTCCACTTTTTGGCAATGTCATCCTCGCCGATGAGATCAATCGGACTCCGCCAAAAACGCAAAGCGCTTTGCTCGAAGCGATGGAAGAACGGCAGCTGACCGCCGGCGGAAAAACTTACGAACTGCCCGATCCGTTTCTAGTGCTGGCGACACAGAATCCGATCGAGCAGGAGGGCACCTACCCGATGCCCGAGGCGCAGCTCGACCGTTTCATGATGAAAATCGTGCTTGGCTATCCCGACATGGATGACGAACTCGAAATCATGCGGCGCACCACGACCGACTACTCCTACCAGCCGAAACAGGTTCTTGGCCGCGACATGATTCGCGATGCGAGAATGCTGGTGCGCAAGGTAGTGGTCGCCGAACCGACCTACGAGTTTGCCGCTCGCATCGTTCGCGCGACCCGACCGGGAACCTCCGAAGCCGCCCCAGCGGCGGAGGAAATGCTCTCATGGGGTGCCGGTCCACGCGCCTGCATAAGTCTACTTCTGGCATCAAAAGCGCGCGCCATTTTGCTCGGTCGTCACCACGTGACCGCGGAAGATGTGCGGGCAATGATGGCTCCAGTACTGCGTCATCGCATCCGGCGAAACTTTCAGGCAGAGGCGCAGGACGAATCGCCAGACGAAATTTTGCGTCGCGTGCTCGACGACGTACTGGTGGTTCAGGGGGCACCAAAATCCTGAGCTATTAGGCTCCGTTTAGAAAACCGATGAGCGACTCGACGGGTCAAGAATCCAACGCTCGCGGGGTCGGCGCACGCCTACTCAAGTCGGAGGATTTCAAATGGATCGAGGGCCTCCCTTTCAACACAAGGCGGCGCTCAGAAGGCCTTTACTCCGGCAGCCATCGCTCATCTCAGCTCGGCGGTTGCAGTGAGTTTGCCGACCATCGCCCCTACCATCCCGGCGATGCTCTGAGGCAGCTCGACTGGCGATTGCTGGCAAAACGCGACCGTCACTACATCAAGCGCTATGAGGATGAGCGCACCATTGCGACGATGATCTTGATCGATCGCAGCGGCTCGATGGAGTTCGGTTTGTCGACGCCGAGCAAATTCGATCACTCCTTGCGGGCCGCGGCGTGTTTTGCGCGACTTCTGCTTGGCCAGCGCGACCCGGTTGGATTAGCGAGTTGGAACGTGCGCGGTCACGCCATGATCGTCGAGCCGCGTTCGACCCCGTCGCATTTCGAAGCATTATTTCAAGATATTGCACCGGTGCAACCACAAGGCGACACGCACTTGGCGGCTTTGGTCGAGCGTATCATCCCGTTGTTTCCGACTCGAATGCGCGTCGTCATTTTGACCGACGGTTTCATGGACGGCAGCGAAACGGAGGACATCCTGCGACAATTGACGGTGCGCGGTCACGAAGTGGTCTACGGTCATGTACTCGCGCCGGAGGAGGTCGAATTTAGTTTTGAGGACGGCATGCGATTCGAAGATCTGGAGGTCGAGGACTACCATCTCGACATTGATCCAAGCGTCTATCGCGACGCCTATCTGGAGCAATTCAACGCCTTCCTCGAAGACGTTCAACAGCGCTGCACCGGACTCGGCTGTGGCTATCTTCGACTGCGAACGGATCGCTCGGTCGGCGCGGTTTTGGCGGCATTTTTGCGACGCTGGAATACCGGCAGCCTCGCACCGGTAACCGGCGACGATGCCAAACCGCGTTCGGACAAGAACAAGGAAGGGGGGCGATGAGTTTTCTCGGTGCGGGATTCCTGGCCGGGCTGTTTGCCATCGGTGTGCCGCTGGCGATCCACCTTTTCGCCAAGCGCAAGCGCGTGCACATGCCCTGGGGTGCGATGCGCTTTCTTGCTGACGCAAAACCGAACTGGAAAAAACGAACGCTGCGCCTGCAGGATTGGCTGGTCATGCTGATGCGCATCATCGCCGTAGCACTGCTGGTGCTGGCGTTTGCCCGCCCCTTGATCCAGCGCCCCGTCCCGTCCGCCAGCGGCGAGGAATTTCTACTGATCGTCGACCGCTCGGCATCGACCGCACTCGATGATAACGCCATCGCCCGCCTGATCGATCAGCGCACCGAGAGGGTTTTAAATGCGATTCCCGACGACGCTCGGCTACGTTTTTTGGTGAACGGAATCGGCCATGAATTGCGTGAGTTACCGCCACTAGCCACGCACGCACTCAACGATTCTCGCAACCGCGGGCACTGGCTGGCGGCGCTGAAAGAACTGAAGCCGGGCATCGAAAATATCGACTGGCCCGGCGCCATCGATCGAGCACTGAGTTTTCCTACGCTCAGCCCGGACCGCGACGAACGGCGAATCATTGTCATCGCCGATGCCGCGATTAACGGATTTCCTCACGCTGAAGTCACGGACGCACGAACCATCCACGACAAGTGGAAAGAGGCAGCAAATTCGGTCGCACTGTTGCCCGTTGGCATCGACCACCCCGCTCGAGAGAAGCCCAGTTTGTGTGTCGACTCAATCACCGCCGACCGCCAGCGCGTGACGCCTGGCGAAGACGCGGTGGTGCGCGCCACGGTGACCAATCACGGTTCGGTAACGAGCACACCGACCACCGCATTGTGGATCGGCCAACACCAATCTGCCACCCTGACCGAAGCAAAAATCCCACCGCTCGATCCGGGGATCAAACACGAATTGGTGCTGCGCCGCGCCTTTCCCAACGCAGGTTCACAGGCTCTTCAATTAAGTATCGACGGGACGGGAGAGACCGACGCTTTGACAATCGACAACGAAGCCGCTGTGGTCGTCGACATTGTCGATCGGGTACGCTTGATCTCGGTTACCGACGAAGCGCCTGAGTTGATCGAAGACGATGACCAACGCTTCGCCCAGTGGGCATTTGCCGCGGCTGTCGGCGGAACCGAATCGATTTTCAAACTGGAGCCGGTCAAGATCAATGCCTTTCCCGCCCTGCCTCTCGATGGCGTCGCCGTGATCGTCTGGTCCGCCGGCGACCGCGATCCCAATGCCGTTGCTGCCTCGGCGAACAAACTGCACGATTTCGTCTCTGCAGGCGGCGGTCTGTGGTTGCTGCCGCCTGCTGCCCTCGATTCCGAGTCTTTCAACAGCGTGTTCTTTCCGCACGATTTCGGATTGAGTCCGGCATCGATCGATTCTGTCACGACGGTCGCCGGCTCGGAGGAACAGCTTATCGGACTCCGCCCCGTAACCGGGCAGAGCAAGTTGCAGCAACTCGGCCTCGCGCCCCTGACCGAGCTGCAAATTCGCAGCCATTTCCAACTGCGCGCCCCTATGCCGCCATCGTCTGAAGTGCTCGCAGAGTTCGAGGGCGGCGATCCGTTTCTCGTTGTGCGCCGCCTTGGTCGCGGCAGGGTTGGTCTGACAACGCTGAACGGGTATCCGCAGTGGAGCAATCTGGCGGCGTGTTCCGGCTACGTCCCGTTCGTGCGCGAACTACTCTGGCACCTCGCCGCCGATCATCTCCCCAATCCGAATCTCAGCGGCGCCGACTCAGCACCTTGGCGCCAACTCAGCGACGAGGACTCGGTGCGACTGCCGAACGGTGATTGGATCGCAGCGGAAAAGCTCGATGACAATTTTTCGCAACTCACTCCAGCCGGCCTCTATCTGGTCGAAAGCGCCAGCGATGGTGGCCACACTCCTTACAGCGTCGCCCGAGTCGCAGAGGAGTCAGACGTCCGCGCCGTGCCGAGCGACTACCTGGAAGCGCTTGATCAGATCGACGGTTTGTCAGTACTAGATGCGGATCAATTGCTGGCAGACCTAAACTTCGGACCGCCAAAAAATATCTCCACCCAACCAACTGCCACACGCGACCAGGAGATAACGCTCTGGCTACTGGTCGGTCTGATAGGTTTTCTGATCCTCGAACTCGTCACCGCTCAGCAACTGCTAGCTCGTCGCCGTCAGGCTTCGGGTCGCACATCGGTCAAATGAACGAGTTCTTCGCCAGCGAATCGACGCCGATTGCGGTCGAGCAGTCGAGAGACTTCGACGGCCCTTTACCGCCCGGGCAATTGCTCTGGATCGGCGGCGGAGTGCTTCTCTTGTTCGCCCTGTTGGCAATTCGCGATGCATGGTCAGCTCGACGCAAATGGGTAATTCCGCTTCTCCTGATGATGCGAGCGGCAGCATGTGCCGGAGTTTTTCTAATCATCGCCGGCCCGTCAGAAGTAACAAAAAAAACGTTCGAATCTAATCGCGGCGTCGGCCTTTACCTCGACACCTCGGCGAGCATGAGCCTGATCGATCAGGATTTTGGCGAAGGCCACCTCGCCCGCTGGCGATTGGCGGCGAGCGGTGCCGACGAAGCATCGACGCTCGGCAAACTCGACCGCGCTACAACTCGCGTTGATGTGGGTTTAGCGATGACTCGCGCAGCGATTGGCGATGCCAGTGACGAGGCAGCATCGGCACGACTGAAAATGCTTGCTGATCAAATCGAGTCAGCCATCGCAATGCTTGACGAAAACGCGTCCGCTCTGCCTTTTCCCGCACTGGTCGTCGAGGTCCGAGCCGCCCTGGATCGATCAATCAGCAAGGATGTCGACGGACTTTTGAGCGACCTTTCCACCGCTTCAAACGGCACCGTCAGCGGCAGTCGAAGATTTGCCGAAGCATTCGACCGCGCCCGCTTCGATATCGACGAATCCCTGCAGAAGCTGGCCGCAATATCGCGCGAACTGGCGCGTCGCGAAACGCCGACCGAAGACCACACCAACCGCCTTCAACACGCACGCCAAGTGCTGCTGCAAGCCGAAGACAAGGCCTTGTTGAATTTGGGTGACAAAGTCGAAGTGCTGCGTGGAAGCTTTGCCGAAAAACTAACAGCAACCGATTCCAACTGGAACTTGAGTGCCCCTCCCCTGCCCGAAGCCGAGCCCCCTGCTAAGGACGACGCCGAGCGGATCGGTCCGGTCACTGACATCAGCGCACAGCTCGATGAGATCGCCAACCAGTATCGCGAGGGCCGCATCGAAGCCGCCATATTGGTCACTGATGCGGTTCACAACAATGATGACCGACCGTTGGAAATTCCGCCGAGCCTAAAAGATTTTCCCCTGCTTATCCTTCCCGTTGGCGGCAATGCCGAACAGATCGACGACATCAACTTGTGGCGCGCTTCAGCTCCGGAAACTCTGATGCGCGGCGACTATCTCAGCGTTGATTGCTTGATTGGCTCGCGTGGTTTTTCCGGGGAGACAACGCAAGTACGACTGCTCGCCGACGGCATCGAACTCGACTCGGTCGACGTCGCCTTTGACGAGTCCGGCAAGGATCAGACGCTGCGCCTGTCGACGCCGGTCAACGACATCGGCCTGCGCCATTTCGAAGTCGAGATCGTGGCTCTGGAGGGAGAGAAGATCACCGGAAATAATCGCCAGTCGATCGCTGTCGACGTTTTTACCGGCGACCTTCAGGTCTTGCTGATCGATGGCGCCCCCCGCTGGGAAACGCGCTACCTGAGTAATTTGCTCAAGCGCGACCGAACCGCCGAGCATCGTGAGATCCTTCTGACACCGGCGAGCAGCAGCGAGGCGCTACCCACGACTTTGGTCGCAGATGACGCGCTCGACGAATTCAACGTCATCATCCTCGGCGAAGTCGGGCCGGATTTTCTCGATCTCGCTCAGCTCGCTGCGCTGGAAAAATTCGTCGACCAGGGTGGCTCGCTGGTCGTCATCGCCGGTCGCGAACACATGCCCGGCGCTTTTGCCGATACCCGCTTGCAGGAACTACTGCCGGTGCGACTCGATGTGCGGCGCAGCATGGCATCCGTCGGCTGCCGTTTAGTGCCAAGCCCCATAGGTCGCCGTATCGCCGCACTGAGTCTCGAGGACGACGCCGACCAAAATACCGCAATCTGGCAACTCGGATCGACCCGACTCAAGCTGAGCGAATTTTCGCCGTACAACATACCCAAGCCCGGCGCTCAAGTGATCCTCGAGGCGCATCCCAACGACGGCACTCTGGTAGGCAACACCGAGCCCCTGCCCTACATTGTCTGGCACCGTTTCGGCGGAGGTAGAGTCTTTTACCTACCCTCACCGACAACCTACTTTCTTCGCTATCGCTTCGGCGATCGCTATCACTACCGATTCTGGGGACAGTTTTTACGCTGGGCGACCATGGCTGACGCTGACGGTAACAACGCGCTGGTCAAAGTCTCAAGCGACGCGCGGCGCTACCTTGAGGACTCGACGCCACGTATCGAAGTCGAGCTGATCGATGCCAGTGGCGCGCCGGTCGAAGATGCCGATCTGAACATCGAACTCAGTCGTTCCGGGATCGATATATCTAATGTGCCTGCAACCGAAGACGCCGGCAGCGAAGGTCGTTACTCAACGGTTTTGCCGGCGCTCGGCCACGGCGAATACCAAGTGCGGGTGACTGGAACACAAGTCGACTCCCTGCTGGCAGAAATCGAGAAGCGGAAAGCTGCCAACAATGAGACTGCGGAAACCCCTTGGATAGCCACCTTCATAGTTAACGCCAAGCCAAGCAGTGAGGCCGGCGGCTACTCCTGCGATTGGGTAACGGCACGCAGACTCGCAGACTCGACCGGCGGCACGATCATTCCTCCGGATGGGCTGGACGCAGCGCTCAGCATACTCGGCCACGAAAGCGGCAAACATTTTCGAGAAACCGTTACCCGAACCCCGTTGTGGAATCGCTGGCCACTGCTGATCTTCATTCTCATTTTTCTCTGTATGGAATGGGTCGGCAGGAAGTATGCTGGTCTTATCTGACCGGACCGAACCAACGAGCGAATGATGAGTGCGCAAGCCGACAAATCAGAACAACAGATCGCGGACACGATCCGTTCCGTCGCCGAATTCAAACGTCGGCGGCACGCCCAACGGGAATGGCTGCGGACCGGCGCCTACTTCACGGTAGGCCTGCTTGCAGTTGTGGTTATCGACTGGTATGCCGCCTGGCAATCGCCGTGGCCGCGTTGGATTGGTCCACTGCTGGTGCTCACCATTAGCGCCTGCTTTCTTTATAGAGCGTTAAAGGTTCAGCTCGGTCGGCCCGATGATCTGGCCGCGGCTGGAGCCCTTGATCGGTCTTCAAGCCGATCCCAGGAACGCTGGTCAACTGTCGCGGCCTTACAGCCCGACGGAGCTGGTGCTACGGGTTCGTCCGCGATGGCAAAGGCATTGATCCAGGAAACCTTGCCGATGTGTCGCTTCGTCAATCCGGCCACTATCGAACCACAACCCGTCGATCGTCGGAACTTGGTCACGCTCGCAGTATCCGGCTTCCTGCTGCTCGCCTTTCTCGCCGCTTTCCTTCCACAGGGTTCGCCCCGGCTGCTGGCACGGTTCGCTTTTCCGTGGGCCGATCTGCCGCTGACTCGTATCGACGAGCGCACGCCTCCGTCCAGTCCGCTGCTGACCGGTAGCGATGCCGAGATCCGCGCTTCGGTCGGTGGTAAAATTCCCGCTGAAGTTGTTTTGGAAATGGCGGACGGTCGAGGTGATCTCGAATCACCCACTGCCATTCGACGGCAGAGCAGCGCGACGACAACTGATGTCAATGCTCCTACGACATTCACCGTTGAGCGTCTGCGAAAGCCTATTCGTTACCGGCTGCTCGCTGGCGATGCCACAACGCCATGGCGTACGGTAGAACTCACCGAACGACCGCAATTGTCAGCGATCGAAGTCACCGTTACCGATCCCGACTACTCGACGCGTCCACCACGAATCTGGCAAAAGACTCCATCGGAGGTGCGGGCAGTG
Source organism: Verrucomicrobiales bacterium (assembly GCA_037969585.1). GTDB lineage: Bacteria > Verrucomicrobiota > Verrucomicrobiia > Verrucomicrobiales > DEV007 > JBBKXR01. Next base: position 53,440 of record JBBKXR010000009.1, on the reverse strand, counting down.
CGCGGCTCCTCCGTTGAGGTCGTGCTGAAAATGGATCGCGACATTTCCAGCGCCACACTGGAAGCCGCCATCGGCGATGGCGATACTCAAACCTTGCCGGTGCAGAGAATCGATGAGCGCCACTACCGTTTTCGCACTGAACTAAATGCAGATCTGATGTTCCGCCCCACGTTCGAGAGCACCGAAGGTCACGCCAACCGTAGCCTGCCGTTCTGCCGGATCGAAGTGCTCGCCGACCAAGCTCCGACTGTGGAACTCAGCGCTGATTCAGCCCGCGATATGATCAGCTTCAGCCACGACATCGAAGTCGCCTTCGGAGCGCACGACGATGTTGGCGTCACCGCCGCTGAACTCGTCGTCACCATCACCGATGCGAATGGGCAGCAGCGCGAGAGAGTTCTGCCGATCGATCTCGGTGATCAAAAAGGCAAGAACGACATTGAAATCCGCGCAGGCATTCCAACATCTGATCTGGGTCTCAAGCCCGATGATGAAGTCAGCTACGCCGTGAGGGTTCGCGATGCCTACGAGCAACTCGGCGATGCCGGTGAAAAAGTGGCAAACTCGCTCGAATCAGATTCCACCGCAAAAAGCCAAGACCCGAGTGGCGGCGACAATCCTGAGAATAGAATGACCAAACGCTCGCTTAAAATCGGCGAAAAGAATGGCGAATCGAGCACCTCGGAAGAACGCGCCTTGCGTATCGCCAGCCGGGAACTGATCAATGAAATAGGCGCAAAAAAGAAAAAAAACCTCGCCGTCGAGGCGGCTTTCGGACAGCTGAAGACTTATATTGCCAGCGCCCTCAAACATAGCCGCAGCGCCAAAGCCCCGAAGTATGTCCGAGGCGAGAAACGCAACGTGGCCCCTCTCTACGCCGCCGTCGAAAGCGCGCGCAAAGATATCGAAACCGCCAGCCAAGCCACCGAAAATTTCGCCGCAGAAGCACCCGGCACTCCTTACGCGTTTCTGAGCCTGCAGTTGCAAACCGTCGTACGAAGTCACCTCCAGCCTGCCGACGTAATGCTCAAAGGCGCAGTCGCTGGCAGCCTCGATGAACTACCACCTCGCGAGCCACACCGCAATATGGCCGAGGGGCATCTCGTTCAAGCTGTCGCTGCCCTCGACCGTCTCGACAGTAGTGTGGCCCAGGTACGAAGTCAGGTCGAAGCCGAGATGGCGATGAGCGAATTGATGAAAATGCACGTCGCCCAGGTCGAGGATTTGCCCGTGCTCATGGAAGCAGGTGGCGGCGGAACGCCCTACCAGCGAAGCCCGGACGAGGTAAGCAAAGAACAGGCGGACGCGGCACTCAAACTACTGGAATCGCGTAAAGCCCTTTACAAAAAAACCGCTGAGCTGCTCGAACAAAATCCCGATCTCTGGCAGCGCTACATGGATAAATCGCAGATTGAAGCGGAAAATTTTCGAGATCAACTCGAGGCGCTTGCCCACCGTCATCAGCGCGTCCAGGCGATGACTCTGGGCATACGCGCCGAAGATGACGCAACGGTCGCCCGCGAACTTGGACCGGTCATCGTAGACCACCATGACAAGGTCGCCACTGCACTGCAGCGCACGCTGGGTAAGGCTCGGACTTGGTCCCCCGCAGCTGAACCCGCATGGCTCAAGCCGCTCAATTCGGCCCTGCTCACCGCCATGCGCGGTTCGGGCAGCGAAACCACCGATGTCGACGCGCTGATCCGCGCAAGCCAACAAACACTGAACGACCTGACACTAGCCGCCGAACAGTTGCGCGACGAGTTGCGCGAGACCGGCGGCAGCAGTCAACGCTTTCTCTCTCTGCGCCTCGGCGAATTGGAAAACACACTTTCCGAACAGCGCCTGCTACATGAGCTAAGCAACTCGTTGAGAACACAAAACTGGCAACACGCTGCGCTGCTCGAACAAACCAACATCGCCCACCAGACGCAGCAATTGATCGGCAAAATCGAAGTCGAGAGCGCCGGCCTGCTCACTCTCAACGACGAAGTCGCCGACGCCGGCGAAGCACTGACTGAAATGGTTCAGACCTCTCTCATGCCCTCCCTCGGGGAGTCCGTTGAGCATTTACAATCGAGCGCTGTAAACGCGATCTTCCATACTGTCGCCGCGCAGGAGCAAGCCACCGAAGGCTATCACGCCGCAGTCCGCTATCTCGACAAATTTGTCGTCGCCGCCATCAAGGAAAAGGACAAGCGAAGCAAGGGTAAAGCCAGAGCCGGAGTGGCCGGTCTGCCGAAAATCACCGCCAACACGCTGCAGGAACTGCAAGAAAAACTGGAAGCTGAACGTGAAGCCAGCGAGAGCTTCGGCATCCCCTGCTGCCGACCGACTAACTTCCAGATTATCTCCGATTGGGAAACCTTCGCCAAACAATCAGATCCGAGTAGCGGCAACAAGCCCGAACAGGGGAAGACTAGACCATCGTCAAAACCCCCGTCCGCGCCGGCTGAACTAGCCTCGAAGTCGGAGTCGCAGTCCTCACCCACCAAGCAGGGCGAAGGTAAGAGCGAGAACAAGAGCGGTAGCGAAAAACAAGTATCACCCCCCGACGGTTCGGCTTCGGAGCCGCCGGGTGAAAAACGCAGCCAGGTCGATGTCGCGTCTTTGACCTCCACCAAGCCGGGTGGCAAATCCAAGGCTGGCGAGCCGTCATCACCTGATGGGCAAGCTACCGAACCTACTGGCGAAACAGGCGAAAGCAGCAAGCAGAGCGGGGCCACCTCAGCGGGACAAGCTGCCGCAACATCGGCCGATAATTCGGGTGATAGCAATGGCCAAAACAAGGCTGTCGAAATGGCTCAACTGGCCCGCGACCAAGGTTTGCAACAAGCCCAAGCGATCGCTCAAAGTCTCGCCGAAAAGAACGTGCAGAATGCCGGCACCGATCAGCAGCGCTCGTCTGCCCAAGCCGATACCAGTTCCGACGCCAGCGCCGTGGCAGGTGCTAAAGCCATGGTAGGGGGCGGCAGTCAGGAGATCGAAGGCACCAGCGACGGAGCGGACGAAAGCGCACTCGCCGCTGGCGCGACATTTTTTCGCGATGCCAACAATGAGGGCCGGGACTGGAATCGCATCGGCTCCGAACTGCGACGCGAATTTCTCCAGGAAGAGGCGACCGAATTGCCGGAGCATTACCGCGACGCCGTCGAAGAATATTTTCGCCAATTGTCAAAATGGAAAGGGCGCACTCCCTCCATTGGCAGCAACTAGTGCTGAAGCCAGCGCGAACATGATTTATCGCTTTTATCTTCCAGCAGCTGTCGCGATCGGCATTGCGTTCAACATCGCCACAAGCGCTGCGCAGGACTCGGCGACTACGGTATCACCGGTCGGAAACTCCCAGGCGTTGGATTTCGACGCCGAGCAATGGCAACGACTCGAAGACTCAGTCGATCGCGGCCTCGCTTGGCTCGTTGAAGAACAGGCGATCAACGGTTGTGTCGGTGACTCTCACGCTAACGTGCAACCCGCTGTCACCTCACTCGCCGTGATGGCGGCGCTTTCCGCAGGTCATCAACCCGGCAGCGGTCCCTACGGCCAATGGATCGAACGCTCAATCGACTACGTGCTCACCACTCAAGACTCGTTGGGATTTTTCGTTATCGGCAAAAACTACAACGGCAGCGCCGCAACCTATAATCACGCCATCGCCGGTATCATGCTCGCCGAAGTTCTAGGCATGGCGGACAGCGCTCGCAATGATCGTATCACCGTCGCTTTGGATCGCGGCTTGGTCGCCACCACCAAACTTCAGCAGCGTCACCAAGAAAGCAAGGTCGACCGCGGAGGCTGGCGCTACATCAAACGCAACGCTCGCAACGACGCCGACCTCTCAGTTACCACTTGGCATTTGTTGTTTCTCCGCGCAGCAAAAAACGCTGGCTACACGGTCCCGGAAAGCCTGGTCACAGAAGCCAGTGATTTTGTCCGCCGCTGCTACAACAAAGAACAATCGATGTTTGGCTACCTGCCAAATTCCGGTACCAGCATCACCATGACCGCTGCCGGAGTGCTGAGCCTCTACCTCGCCGGTCAGGTAGACGACCCCCGACTCGCCGCCGGAGCTGAGAAACTCGCCGCCTACGACTTTGAACATCTCAATCCGGAGATGACCTGGCCTTACTACACCTGCTATCACTCGAGCCAAGCCGCCAATCAGATCGATGGCAAGACGCGGCGCACCGTTCTCACCGGCATCGCCACCTTCCTGATGAGCCGACAGCGTGACGACGGCCGCTGGCCAGCAACCCAACGCGTCAAGCAAGGCGGAAACGTCTACGCCACCTCAATGGCCATTCTCTCCCTGACCCCTGCCTACCAGATCCTGCCGATCTACCAGCAGTAGCCGGCCGCCCCCGGATCGCCCAAGAGAACCGGACGCCGTTGGTTCGTCTTGCCGACCGTCACCTATCCAAGCGCAAGCTCCACCCTTGTCAATAATAGGCTGCCTGGCAATACTTACGACAGGAATATCTGCGTTACGCACGTTCCCCGATGTCTGCTGGGGTTCCGCCGATCAACAGCCACAGACCGTGCATAATTGGAGCTCCTCTGCGCTGCAGACCGCGTCCGGACTGGCGTCAATCCGTCTTATCTGCCTGCTTTAAAGCCGCTAGGCTGCTTGGCGTATGACTGCGCATCCGAGCTCTAAATTTCGACTTTTCCCGCTGCTTATTTCCACGCTGACCTGCCTTTGGGGACTGTCGGTCGGCACCCACTTGGGAATCGCTCAGACGGCCAACGATAACGCGACAGACGGACCTCCACCTTGGCCGATTCTTACAGCCAGCGAGAAAACTGAGCCATTAAAAGGAACGGCCGCATTGACCATGGACGGCGACCTCGCTTCGAAGATGGTGGCCGATATAGATAAATTTTTGCTCAGACAGATCGATGAAGCGGCGGTTCGGCGTTCCAAGTTTTGGAAGCGCGATTTCTCGACACCCGAGGCTTACGCAAAATCGGTTGATACCAACCGTCAACACCTCCGCGAAATGCTGGGCATGCGTGACGAGCTGACGCCGGGACGCCTTGTCTCGGATGCCGAGTTCTCAGAGCTGTCCGACCAAGTGAGCGACACCTCCAGCGTTCGGACGCTGAATGTCCGCTGGCCGGTTGTCGACGGGATCACCGGCACGGGGCTGTTGCTGCTGCCGGCGAAATCAACTCCGCTCATTGGCGACGTCATCGCCTTGCCCGATGCCGATCAAGCACCGGAAGATCTAGCGAGTGGTGCATCGCTGAAAAAGACTTCCGCTTACGCTCAATCGCTGGCCGAGGCCGGTTACCGTGTGCTGGTGCCGCTGTTGATCAATCGTGACGAACATATTTACAAAATGCCGAATCGCGAATGGCTGCATCGCCCGGCTTACATTCTCGGTCGCACGCTCGCCGGTTACGAAGTTCAAAAAATTCTCGCCGCAATCGATGCTCTGGCCGCCGGTAATTCAGCTGACCGCCCGCTCGGCGTGATCGGCTGGGGTGAAGGTGGACGCCTTGCCTTGTATGCGGGAGCGCTCGACCAACGCGTCGACGCCACTTGTGTCGCAGGCTATTTCGGTGATCGGAAAAAGGTCTGGAACGAGCCGGCCGACCGCACGGTTTTTGGTTTGCTGCGCGAATTCGGCGACGCGGAAATTGCCAGTCTCATCGCACCTCGCTCGCTGGTCGTCGAAGCCGGTCCCGCGCCGAAGTTTGTGTTTCGCCCCGACGCCAACGGTCAGCCTGAGATCGTTGACGGATACGGCAGCAAGAAAGGCAAACCGGGAATCCTGATCACGCCTTCAGCGGAAGATGCTCGCTCTGAATTCGATCGAGCAAATGACCTGATCAACCAGCTGACTCCGCCCGCTCAGTCCGAACTGGTCACCGAATCGGGATCCATAGCTGTCGGCGAAGCAACCCTCTCCGCCTTCAGCAAGGCTCTCGGAAACAGACCCGTGACCACTGGAGCCGTTGGCAAAAAACCGAATCCCACCTCCACTGTCGATCCCGTCAGACGTCACGCCGACCAACTGGCCGAGATCGAGCGCCACGATCAGCGGGTATTGCAGAACGCTTACCAGGAACGCATCGTCTACGGGAAAGATCTCAAAACGGAATCAATCGAGGAGTTCAACGGTTCCGTCGAGGCCTACCGCGATAAATTCCGCAGCGATGTCATCGGTGAGTTCCCAGTCGAACGCCTGCCGCTCAACCCGCGGTCACGTCCCTATCAGGAAGGGCCGAAAACCGTCAGCTACGAAGTCGTGCTCGACACCTTTCCCGGCGTATTCGCCTATGGCATCCTGACGTTGCCCAAAGACCTCAAGCTCGACGGTTCTGAAAAACGTCCGGTCGTCGTCTGCCAGCATGGACTGGAAGGTCGCCCGCAGGATGTCATCAGCGAGGCCAAGTTCGATGCCTATTCGGCCTTTGCCACCCGTCTGGCCGAACGTGGATTTATCACCTTTGCTCCGCAAAATCCCTACATCCTTTTCGACCGGTTTCGCACCTTGCAATTCAAGTCAGCTGCCGTCGGTTGCACACTGTTTTCAACCATCGTTCCGCAACACCAGCAGATCGTTGACTGGCTGCAGGAACAACCCTTCGTCGCCGGTGACCGGATTGGATTTTACGGCCTCTCGTATGGCGGCAAATCGGCAATGCGGATTCCTGCGCTGGTCACCGACTACGCCTTGTCGATCTGCTCTGCTGATTTCAATGAATGGGTTTGGAAAAATGCCGCGACGGATACCCGCTCGTTACGTTACAGCTACGCTAACAAAGGTGAATACGAGATCTTCGAATACAATCTCGGCGGCACTTTCAACTATGCGGAAATGGCCTACCTGATCTGTCCGCGTCCGTTCATGGTCGAGCGAGGTCACTTCGACGGCGTTGGTCCCGACGATCGAGTCGCCCAGGAATTCGCCAAGATTCGCTTCCTCTATCAGGCCAAGCTCGGCATCGGTGATCGCGCGGAAATCGAGTGGTTTGCCGGGCCACACAAGATCAACGGCGTCGGCAGTTACGATTTCCTGCACCGCAAACTCAACTGGCCTGTACCTAAGGAACAATAGGGTAGCCCCAATTGGCCCTTCATTGCTCTCTTTTCACGAGCGCAACCCCCTGAGTGCGCAGCTCATGAAGGACAATCTGACGCCCCGCGTGGCCCTCTGTTAACAGAATCGGCAACCAGTCCAGCATCCAGTCAAACAAAGGGTTCTCGCGCACGACAGTAGCCACTCCTGCTTCTGTCGGCAGAGCGCCACGCAGCCCCGCTGCCAACGATTCATACTGCGCCAACCAAATAGTTAACGTCGCGAAATCAACGACGCCGTCACGAGCATCACTCTCGCCGCTATGTTCAGTTGCCATTTCCGTAAATGACGTGTGCAGCACACACCAGACGCCGCCCGCCGCCAAAGTCATGCGTTCCCACGAGGGCCCGAGCCGTATCTTGAGCACGTGCTCAGGCCAGTCGCAACGTGCGCCCAGTGTGGCGACTTTACTCAGGCGGCTGCCATCGGCAAAGGCTTGCGCAGAATCCTCCGCCCAATTAAGATCGGTAAAACTCACCCAAACTGACCAGGGATCGATTGGCCATTTAGGTTTCGGTCGTTTACTGGTCGAAGAAGATGCTCCGCCAGTTTCGCCGTCCTCCACCACCGCTTCGAGCTGGCGCAACGACCGGCTCAGTTCGAGCATCAAATCTACCACTTCAGCCACCGGTAAATCTTCAGGTCGCGCCGCCCAATCGCAGAGACGAAAACCATTGATGGGCTCTTCCAAGGTATATGTCAGTTCCGCATCCCAGTTAGCCGCGAAAGTTTTCACCAGACTTGGGTGCCCTCTTAGCCGGCTATCCTGCATGCTGGAGATCAACCGGTTCTGGTCAAATCCGGGGGCGTAAGACGCCGGCGGAAAGAGTTGAACATGCACCTCGCTTCCCGCCTCGACACCGAGATGCGTCTCGCCCAGTCCACCGTGCAAGCGATGCGGCGGCTGCCACCAACGGTGTCCGCCAACGCTTTTCAGCCAAGGCTCAAAAGCGCTTTCTCGATCGGCGTCTGATTCATTATCTTCAACACTCGATTGACCGTAGATCCGCGATGGCAGCGGCCCCATAGGAGCCCACTCATCACCTGGACGACACGCATAACACCGCGCTGCTGTCGACTCGTCGACGCCACTGACCGACAACACTCCGTCGCGAAGGATCTTCATCAACTTCATGACCGATTCAGTGCCAACGATTGAAACTCTATCAGCAGCAGCGGCCAACCACGACTCTTTCGCCTGCAATTGATCAAAGACTTTCGCCAACGACCCATCGTCGGGCATTTTCGCGTCCACCTTTCGGTCAAACTCCAGTGAATCCGCAACTACTCCGCCACTACGCAATTCCTCTAACAAAACCACCAGACGCCTGAACCAAAGCCGAGCCGCCGCCTCGCCAATGATTGGCACGCCGGCCTTTGCATGAGGAGTTTCCCGAAACACGCCGACGTTATAAAGCCGCACTCGCAGACAATCACGCTCATCATAGTCGACGGCAAAATCATTGAGCCGCAGCGGTTCCAACCAATGATGCTGAGCAGCCAGAGCAGCGATCTCAGCGGTTTGAAGCACTACGCTGAGCGCCAATTCCGGCGGTAAGGCACTAACTCGTTCGCCATATTCCAGCAAACACTCGCCATCAACGAATTCGCTGACGACCACCAGTTCATCCTGCCATTCCCCCCAACCGAGAGCAGTGGCGACCCCCGAGTGACGGGCCTGTGACCACCGCTGCGCTCGACGTTCGCACCGCTTTCGCTTAGCATCTTCGTCCACTCCAATGATAGCAGATGCGCCCCGGTCTGAGCGACGGGCAACGCGGTACTCAACCACACGTTCCGTGGCGGAGTCGAAGCCTAGAAAACTGCGCGAGTCCGAATCCTCCGAAACCAACTGGGGACAATCGGGTGCGGTCAGCACCAATCGAAAGTCATCAAAACGGTTGCCGCTCATAAGTCTGCAGCCGCGTTCCGAGGGTCACTTTACGACCTTCGCCCTGGCCGGCAGGTTTTCGATCCGACAATTCTCCAACATCACGTTGAGTTCGGCCCCCGCGCAAGTGCCGGTGATCGTCACCGGCTGACCGACTGTCAGCAGGGTGCTGCGATCCTCGCGCCTGACCAAGCGCCCCTGGGTCGCGATTATGTCGGTATCGTTAGTAGCGTTGCGCTTTACCGCACAGCGAACCAAGGCGCCGGAACCAACACCGCGAAGGAAAATGTAGTCCTCCTGAGTGCCGCTCTCGAAACGCTCGACCGGTCCAGACACTTTCAAAAATCGGCCTTTCCAGGCAGTATCGGCAGCCCCGGCATCGCCGCCGTATGCCTCAATCAGTTCCCCTGAAGTCACCTCGGCAGCTTGAGTCAGATCGTCGCGAACCCGTTTGTCGTCGAGCGCCTCGTGCAGCTGTTCGTTGTCAGCTTTGAGCGCGGCCACCTCCTCATTCAAGTGATCGACCTTTTTCGAAAGCTCCTCGACGGTCTGCGCCGTTTTCAGATAGGCATCTTTCAGCTCGGTCAACTGACCGGGCAAAGTCGCCACCGAGTCCGGTACTTTGATGTCTTTGACCTTCTTAAAGAGATCCCCCAATGATCCGCCGGAGTCCTTTTTTTCATCCTCGGCCGTCGCAGCCCATAACGGCGCGCCGACGAATACAGCGGCTAGCATGGCCACGCGAAAATCCGGTCGAACCATTCTCATAGCTGCCAAGGTGGCGTCGGACCTCGCGCTCGTAAACTGATTTCGAGTCCACATACGCGCGACGGTCCAGCGCCAGTATAGGCACCACATATCCTAGTTGCAGCGGCGGGCAATCTACTTGATCGGCACGGTCGGTACGTCCCAGATTTCTTCCGCGTACTGAGCGATCGTCCGATCAGAAGAGAATTTGCCCATACGCGCCGTGTTGAGCGTCGCCATGCGTGACCAGCGATCGCGATCGCGATACGCCTCGTCGACCTCGGCCTGCGCATCAATGTAGGCGCGGTAGTCGGCGAGAACGAGATACGGATCACCACCATCGAGCAGACTGTGACGAAGCTTCTGGAACGCGTTGCGATCACCACTGAAGTAGTCGGAACTCAACCAGTCGATCACACCTCGAAGTTCTTCATCGGCCCAGTAGTAGTCCATCGACGAGTAGCCGCTCGCCCACAAAGCTTCGACCTCTTCTACTGTGAGACCGAAGATGAAAATGTTTTCGTCGCCGACTTCCTCACCGATTTCGACGTTGGCACCGTCGAGTGTCCCGATGGTCAGACTGCCGTTGAGCGCCAGCTTCATGTTGCCGGTCCCTGAGGCCTCCTTACCAGCAGTCGAAATCTGCTCCGACAAATCGGAGGCGGGAATGATCCGTTCGGCAACACTGACACTGTAATTGGGCAGGAATGCGACCTTCAACTTTCCGCCGATGCGCTCATCGTTATTGATTTTGTCACCGACGCAGTTGATCGCGTGGATGATCTCCTTGGCGAGTTCGTAACCCGGCGCGGCTTTGGCACCAAAGATAAACACCCGCGGCACGATATCGAGCTTGGGATCGTTGAGCAGCCGGCGATACAGAGTAAGGATGTGCAGCAGATTGAGGTGCTGACGTTTGTATTCGTGGAGACGTTTGATCTGCACGTCGAACAGCGCATCTGGACTGACTTCGACGCCGCAATGGGTTTTGATGAACCCAGCCAGGCTCACCTTGTTGCGGCGCTTGATGGCCATGAACTCATCGCGGAATGCTGCGTCTTCGATGTGCGGCTCAAGATCGCGCAAACGATCGAGATGACGTGGCCAGTCACTGCCAATCCGCTCATCGATCAGCTTCGACAACTCTGGGTTACAGGCCTTGAGCCAGCGGCGCGGCGTGATGCCATTAGTCTTGTTGTTAAAACGGTCCGGGTAGAGCTGATTGAAATCGTGAAAGAGATGCTTCTTCAACAGGTCCGTGTGCAGCGCCGCAACACCGTTGGTCGAGTGACTGCCGATTACCGCAAGGTGTGCCATACGAATCATCTTCGGCTCGCCTTCTTCGATGATGGACAGTGCCGCCTTTCGCGCATCGTCGCCGGGCCACTGTTCTTCGCATTCCCCCTCAAGGAAACGGCGATTAACTTCGAAAATTAGCTGCAAGTGACGCGGCAGAACTTTTTCAAAAAGCGGAACGCTCCAGCGCTCGAGAGCTTCGGGCAGCAGGGTGTGATTGGTGTAAGCGAAGGTCTTTTTGCAAATCGACCAGGCCCGGTCCCAATCGAGACGTTCCTCATCGAGCAAAATGCGCAGCAGTTCGACCACGGCAATCGCCGGATGCGTGTCGTTGAGCTGAATGGCAGCCTTGTCGGGTAGACTGTCCCAGTCGTTTCCGGCGTCGACGTGTCGGCGCATGATGTCGCGCAGCGAACAGCAAACGAAGAAATACTGCTGCACCAGGCGTAACTCTTTGCCCTTAGCGGTTTCATCGTTCGGGTAGAGAACTTTTGAAACCGTCTCACCCTCGGCTTTTTCTTTCACCGCATCGAGGTAGCCACCTTCATTAAAGATTTTAAAATCGAAATCACGCGAGGCACGCGACTCCCACAGACGCAGGAAGTTCACGGTCGAACAACCATAACCAGCGACCGGAACGTCCCAGGGCACACCGATGACTTCGCTGGTGTTCTCCCACACGATGCGACCGCGCCCCAGATCATCGAACTCAGTCGTGACATTTCCGTAGAGCGCTACTTCGACGGCATACTCAGGGCGAATGATTTCCCACGGATTACCGAAGCGACGCCACGCATCCGGATGTTCTACCTGCTGACCATCGACAAACTCCTGACGGAACAGACCGAACTCATAGTGAATGCCATAGCCAATCGCCGGAATATCGAGCGTCGACAGCGAGTCCATGAAACATGCGGCGAGACGGCCAAGGCCGCCATTGCCGAGACCGAGATCGGGGCCCTGCTCGGCCACTTCGTCGAGATCCTGGCCCATCGATTTCAGCGCTTCACGGGTGGGCTCCAACAACGCTGTGTTAACCAAATTATTTTCCAGGAGACGCCCCATCAAGTATTCCAGCGACAGGTAATAGACTCGCTTCACTTCGCCTTCGCGATGCACCCGGCGCGATTGACTTGCGCGCTCCATGATCTGATCGCGAACTGCAAGACACACCGCCCACCACCAGTCCGTCGGACAGGCGGTTTCACGGTCGTGGGCCAGCGTATAGGCCAAGTGATTGCGAATCGCTTTCGCCATAGCCTCGGTTGAGGCGAGTTCCACATGTTCGTCGGCGGAAGGATTGGAAAGATCAGTAGTCATCGTAGGGGGCGGTCGGGTCGGGGACGCTAGGAGGGTGAGGGACTCATTTATTCAGGAAATCTGATCGCCAAAAGCGGCATCCAGCACATCCATTACAAAATCGGCCACGTTGGCTTCGCCCGAAGCACGCGGTCCCGCAATGTTCAAAATGGCGACAAAATTCTCGTCGACAAACTCGCGTAGTCGCTGAGCCGGATCGTCCGCCGCCGCCTTGGAGAGGTGCAGACACGGCTTATTCAAGTTCCTGGCGATGCGCCGAGTCGCGCGCGAACCGCCGGTGAGTTCGGCAGCAATCGAAAAAATCACCGTCGCATCCGAATCGCGAACGTTCCAGCGAGTCCGAGTGATATAGCCTGTAGCGGGCGTTTCGCGCAATCGGTAGCGACCGTCGATCGGCCCATCCTCAGCGCGCCGCTCTGCGGGGCACCAGCCTTCATAGGGAATCCCACGGGCGATGGCCCAGTCGAGCCCGGCACGATCCGCGCCCGTTTGTCCGCCGGATACGATTTTTTCGATACTCAGCATAGGCAGCCTCCATCGCCGATCCGACGGAGGTTTGAAATGTTGCGGCAAAATTACCGCTCAGCGAAAACTACTCGATACCGAGCAGCTCGACCACAAAAACCAACGTTGCTTTCGGCGGAATCGCTGGTGGCGAACCGGCTTCGCCGTAAGCGAGGTCGTAAGGAATCACGAAGCGATACTTCGAACCGATCGGCATAAGTTGAACGCCCTCGGTCCAACCTTTGATCACCTGATTGAGACCGAAGCTGATCGGCTCGCCACGTTTGTAAGAGCTGTCAAAAACTTCACCGCTGGTAAGCGTGCCTTCGTAGTGAACCTTAACCTTGTCCGTCTCTTTCGGCTTGGCACCGTCGCCCTGCTCGATGACTTCATACTGCAGACCACTCTCGGTGACTTTGACACCGTCCTTCTTGGCATTTTCACGGAGAAAACGATTGGCGACAAAATCGGCGTGAGCGGTGAACGCCTCGCGCAACTCTTCGTCAGTCATCGCCGACTCACCGCCTTTAACGGAAGCCGAGTAGCCTTCTTTGAATTTTTCCAAATTCAGCTGAGTGCCGGCGTCTTTAAGCTGGCGGGACATGACCACACCGTAGGCGTAGCTAAGTTTATCGAGCAGCGCTTGCTCTTCTTTATCGGGAGCAGCTGCCGGTTTGGCGTCAGCTTCAGCAGCGGGTGCCGCGTCAACTTTGGGCTTGTCGGCTTCTGCGTCTTGCGCGCGGCCTGAAGAAGGATTGGACATGAGTAGGAAAGCGGAAGCAAGGGCCAAGCCCAGGCGTGTTCCAAACGGAAGAGAAAGGCGAAAAGACCTCATAATGGCAGGATGTGATAATTAAGTGTTCCGCTCCCCGGACCACCGAGGCACAGGGAGCGAGCGGGCAATGTAAGAGCGCGAGGCAGGCGGTCAAGTAGCGATCCCGCGCAGTCGCGGAAGGGTAGACAAACAAACTCGCCGCGCTTTATGCCTCTTGCCTCAATACTTTCCAAAGCTACACTTCCGTGCTCGCCCTAAGGTTTTATGTTCTCCAGCATCACGCATCGACCACGCATCATCCGGCTCATCCTGACAAGGTTAGGCACACGCATGATACTGACGCTAACAATGGCAGCCCTGCTGAGCAGTTGCGGTGAATCATCCGCCCCCCTCAATCCTGGCAAGATCACCGTCTTCGTTTCCGTTCCACCACAGGCCGCCCTGATCAACGCAATCGGCGGCGAACACGTGGTCACCGAAGTCCTCGCCGGCCCCGGCAAAGACCCGCACGCTTTTTCTCCCTCGTCGAAGCAGACCATGAATCTCGGCCGCGCCGAGGTGTGGTTCACCACGCGAATGCCATTCGAACGCCGCATGACCAAGAAGGTTCAGTCCAACGCCAAACGCCTGCTCATCGTCGACACCTCCAAAGGCCAGCCATTGCATCCCCCATCGCAAATCCGACCCAAAGCCAACGAAAATGACGACCACAACCACGCGAGTCACGATCACGACCATGACCACCCTGCCGGTGATCCGCATTTATGGCTATCGCCACCTATGCTGAAACTGCAGGCGCAAATAATAGCCGACACCCTCACTGAACTCGCTCCTGAACACGCTGCCGATTTCCAGGCAAACCTGAACGGCCTCCAGACTCAACTCGATCGCTTGCACTCTGAACTGGAAACGTCGCTCGCCGCCCATCGGGGGGCCGTCTTTCTCGCCTATCACGGTGCCTTTGGTTGGTTCGCCGATGCCTACGGCCTCAAACAAGAAGTCATCGAATATGGCGGTCGTAGCCCAGAAACCAAACGCCTGCTCGCCATCATCGAAAAAGCCAGAGCGGATGGCATCAAAGTGGTATTCACCCAACCGCAATTCGACCGCCGCAGCGCCGATGCGATCGCCAAAGGATTGGGTGGCAAAGTCATCGAGATCGATCCTCTCGCCGAAGATCTGTTCGCCAATCTGCGCAACATCGGCAAGCAACTCGTCACCGATCTGTCCACCCACAGCCCGGGCGAATCCCAGTGAGCGAGCCTGTCGTCCAGTTCGAGGGCGTGAGCAAGAGCTTCGGCCCTACGCAGGTGCTGAAGGACGTTAGTTTCACCATCGGCGAACTCATTTCCACCGCCGTCATTGGTCCCAACGGCGGCGGCAAGACCACCCTGTTGCGCCTCATGCTCGGACTGATCGAGCCCGACCATGGCGACATCCGAATTTTCGGCGAGTCGCCACGCGATGCCAGCAAACGCGTCGGCTACGTCCCTCAGGCGATCCGCTTTGACCCTCTCTTTCCGATCAGTGTTCGTGAGATCGTTCTGATGGGACGACTCGACCGACTACCGTTCGGTTTTTTCAAAACGGCGTGCAAAAACGCCGCCGTCGCCGCACTCGCGAAAGTCGGCCTAGAGGACTGCATCGAGAAACCATTTGCCGACCTCTCCGGAGGTCAGCGCCAGCGAGTGCTGATCGCGCGCGCCCTGGCCTGCGACCCCGACCTGCTACTGCTCGACGAACCCACTGCCAACATCGACTTGACCGTCGAAGCGCAATTGCTCGAAACCCTTGAAGAACTAAAGAAGCAGCTCACTATCGTCATGGTCTCGCATGACTTGGGCCTGGTCGATCGTATCACTAAGACCGTCCTGTGCGTTCGAAAAACGGTCCATCGACACGACGTGGAAGAGCTCGACGGCGAACTCGTTGCCGAAATATTCAGCGGCGAAAAACGCAAACTTCACGAACAGAAAGCCCTCCACAGCCAGGGCGATCACACTCATTGCAAACACGATTAAACACAGCAGATACCGCGTCGAAATCTCGGCTCCTTGCTCTTGAATGAATGAAATCCTCCAGGCTCTAGGCGATCCCGACATCGCCTTTTTTCGATTCGCGATGATCGGCGGCATCATCGCCAGTATCAGCTTCGGCATTGTCGGCAGCTTTGTTGTCGTGCGGCGTATCAGTTACATCGCCGCTGCCATCTCACACAGCATTCTTGGAGGCATCGGCACCGGCCTGTGGGTGCAATATCACTTTGATCTCAGCATCTCCCCCGACCTCGCCGCCCTGCTCGGCTCCGTCGTTGCGGCCCTCGCCTCCGCGCTGATCATCGGTGTCGTCAGCCTCCGCGCCCGCGAACGCGAAGACACCATCATCGGTGCCATCTGGGCCACCGGCATGGCCGTCGGACTACTCTTTCTGCACTACACACCACTGCAAACCTCGCTCGAGAGCTATCTGTTCGGCGACATCGTGCTGATCGGTCGCGGCGACCTTATCCTGACTGCCGTCCTCGGACTGATCGTCGTCAGTGTCAGCGTACTTTTTTACCACCATCTCGTCGCCGTCTGCTTCGACGAAGAGTTCGCCCGCCTGCGTGGAGTCAACGTAACCCTGTATTTCTTACTGCTGCTCTGCCTGGTCGGACTCAGTGTCGTGCTCCTCGTCCGCCTCACCGGAATCATTCTCGCCATCGCGCTGATTGTTCTGCCCGCCGCCACCGCCAGTCGCTTTTCGCGCCACCTATGGAAAATCATGCTCGGCGCCGTCATCCTTTCGATGGTTTACACCACCGGCGGCCTCATGCTCAGCTATCCCACCGACACTCCTGCCGGCCCCGTCATCGTTTTACTCGCAGCCCTCGCCTACTTCATCGTCACCGCCCGCGCCCACTTTCGCCGCTCATGAGCTCTCTTAAAACCTTCCCCCTCGAACAACACCCCTACCGCATTCAACCAGGGCAGCACATCGATCTCGGAACTTACCCTACCCGCGACGATGAACTCTTCTCTGGCGACAAGAGCGACGGCAAAGACGCGATGAACGCGCTCGCCGACCAAATCGGCGACCTCCAGGAAATGCTCTACGCCCAGAGCAAACACAAGTTCCTGTTCGTTATCCAGGCCATGGATACCGGCGGCAAAGACGGCACCATCAAAGACGTGTTCGAATCCGTGAACCCCCAGGGCTTGCGTTGTGAACCCTTTAAGAAACCGACCAGTAAAGAACTCGCTCACGACTATCTCTGGCGGATTCACAAAAAGGCCCCCGGCAAGGGCGAGTTGGTCATTTTCAATCGCAGCCACTACGAGGACATCCTCGCCGTGCGCGTGCGCGAGATTGCGCCCGAATCCGTCTGGTCGAAGCGCTACGATCACATCAACGACTTCGAAAAAATGCTCTCCGATGAAGGCTGCGCAATCGTCAAAATCCTCCTGCATATTTCCCGCGACGAACAGAAGGAACGCCTGCAGGCCCGACTCGACGATTCCGCAAAACACTGGAAATTTAACCCCAGTGATCTCGACGATCGTGCCCTCTGGCCAAAATTCATGAACGCCTACCAGGACGTCCTCGCCGAAACCTCGACCGACCACGCACCGTGGTACGTCATTCCCGCCGACCGCAAATGGTATCGTAACCTAGCCGTCGGCAGCATCGTCGCCGACACCTTCCGCTCCCTAAAAATGAGCTTCCCCGAGCCTGACTTCAACCCCGCCGGGATCACCATCGAGTAACCCCTTTCGGCTCCCTCGCCAGATCACGCCCAAAGCACTAAGTCGCGAGCACGACCGATATAAAATGCCATGCATAATTTCCTTGCGCATGCTTATCATCACTGATAAGGCTTTATCATGCCCAGACCCCGCATGACATTCGAAAACGGCGGCGCGTATCACGTTTGCTCGCGCATTGTTGATCGGCGATTTATTTTCGGGTCGAAGGAGAAAGACTGCTTTTTGACTACCCTGCGCAAGCTGGAGGCGTTTCTTGAGGTGAAGGTGCTCACCTTTTGTGTCATGTCCAATCACTTCCATCTCTTGCTCGAAGTGCCCGGCCAAGAGGAAGTCTCTGTGCTAACCCCGCAACTTCTTCGGGAGCGACTGCCCCTTCTGTATCACGGTGCTGCGCTGGCTGAAGCCATCGAGGAAATCGATCGCGCTGAGGCGATCGCGCAAGGCAAAGGTCCATCCAACGGCACGTCCAGCTGGCTCGAAGCCATCGTAGCGCGCTACCAAAAACGCATGGGCAACCTCTCGGTGTTCATGAAAGAACTGAAGTGGCGCTTCTCGATTTGGTATAACAGTGGCAACGACCGTCGCGGGACGCTTTGGGAAGATCGCTTCAAGAGCATCCTGATCGAAGGCGATGAGCACGCCTTGATGACGGTGGCAGCCTATATCGAGCTCAACCCGATCCGTGCGAAATTGGTCAGCGACCCGAAAGATTATCGCTGGTGCGGCTATGCAGAAGCCGTCGCCGGCCAAAAGCTCGCCCGTCAAAATCTCGCTCGCCTTCACAACCGCACTCGCGCCTGGCAGGGCCGAGGCCGTGCTCCAGTCAACTGGCAGGAAATCGCCGCAGTTTATCGCATCCACCTGTTCGGCCACGGCGAACAACGACTCGGCGACGCTCGAACAGGCGCAGGCGCAAAACCCGGCATCCCCGCCGCCACGATCGAGCAAGTCGTTGAAAAACAGCACGGTGAATTATCTCTCCACGAAGTGCTGCGCAGTCGCGTCCGCTACTTCACCGACGGCGCAGCGATCGGCAGCACCAATTTCGTCGATGGTGTTTTCGAAAGTCATCCCGAACATTTCGGCGCCCGTCGAAAGACAGGCGCTCGAAAAATGCACGGTGCAAAATGGAACGGCCTGAGCACACTGCGCGAACTCCGCGACAAAGTGCTCGGCTAGCTCTCTCGCGCCAATAAACTGCCGATCCCGCCCCGCGTTGACCCTCCACACCGCCGGTGCTACCGTCCCCGCCTCTCAGCGTACCCATTTTTGCGGCCGCTAAAGATCTTTCCTCATGAGCGACAACGACAAATCCAAGGCCGGCGACGCGGGCTATAAAGACACCCTCAATCTCCCGCAGACCGAGTTCCCGATGCGCGGCGGCCTGGTCGACAGCGAACCCGTTCGCCTCGAAGCCTGGGAAAAGTCCGACCTCTACCGGCGCATCGTCGACAAGCGCAAAGCCGAGGACGCCCCGACCTTCATCCTCCACGATGGCCCGCCTTTCGCCAATGGCGACGTGCACATGGGCACCGCGCTCAACAAGATCCTCAAGGACCTCGTCGTCAAATCGCGCACAAAGGCCGGCATGCACTGCCCTTACGTTCCAGGCTGGGACTGCCACGGCCTGCCGATCGAGTTCAAAGTCGTCAAAGAAACCCGCGGCCTGGAACCTGCCGAGATCCGCACCCGCGCTGAAGCGTTCGCCCGCAAATACATCGATATCCAGCGCAACTCGTTCCGCCGCCTCGGCGTACTCGGCGACTGGCAAAATCCCTACCTGACCCTCGACCCCGGCTACGAAGCCGACATCGTGCGCGTGTTCGCCACCTTCATCGACAAAGACCTCGTCTATCAGAGCAAAAAACCCGTGCAGTGGAGCTACGGCGCCCACACCGCGCTCGCCGAAGCCGAAGTCGAATACGAAGACCGCAAAGATCCCGCCATCTTCGTAAAATTCCCACTCATCAGCGGCGACCTCGCCGGTCAGTCCTCGCTGGTCATCTGGACCACCACCCCGTGGACCCTGCCCGCCAACCTCGGCATCGCCCTGCACCCGCGCCTCGACTACGTCCAGGGTGAATTCGTCAAACCCGCCAACCCCAAGCACGATCACCCCGAGCGTCGCGAAAATCTCATCGTCGTCAAAGACCTACTCGCCGCCTTCGGCGAAAAAACCGGATTTACCCCCGCCGACGAGACCGTTCTCAACGAATTTAAAGGCGCCACCCTCGAAGGCGAAACCGCCCAGCACCCCTTCCTCGATCGCAGCTCGAAAGTCATCAACGCCGAGTTCGTCACCACCGAATCCGGCACCGGCGCCGTGCACGTCGCCCCGGGCCACGGCTCCGATGACTACGTCGCCGGCCAGCAGAATAACCTCGGCCTGCTCTCCCCGGTCGACGACGACGGCAACTTCACCGACGAAGTCGGCGTCGACGAACTGATCGGCATGCACGTATTCGACGCCAACGTGCCGGTCATCAAAATTCTCGCCAAAGCCGGCAACCTCATCGGCAAGGAAAACTACGTTCACTCCTACCCGCACTGCTGGCGCTCAAAAACGCCGATCATTTTTCGCGCCGTCGAACAGTTCTTCATCCGCATCGACGCCCTGCGCGACACCGCGCTCAAGGAAATCGATCAGGTCGAATGGTTGCCGCACTGGGGCCGCAATCGCATCTACGGCACCGTCGAAAGCCGACCCGACTGGTGCATCTCGCGCCAGCGCACCTGGGGCGTGCCCCTGCCCGTTTTCTACAGCGCCGAAGGCGAAGCCCTGATCGACGCCGACCGTGCCCGGAAAGTCGCTGACCTGCTCGAAGACGGGGGCACCAACCTTTGGTTTGCCAACGACGACGCCTGGTGGGCCGAAAAACTCGACCTCCCCGCCGGCACCACGCGCTGCACCGACACCCTCGACGTGTGGATCGACTCCGGCTCCAGTCACGTCGCCGTACTTGACAAGAATCCCGAGCTGCACACCCCCGCCGACCTCTATCTTGAAGCCACCGACCAACACCGCGGCTGGTTCCAGAGCAGCCTCATGCTCAGCGTCGCTGTGCGTGAAAAGGCTCCCTATAAAACCGTGATGACCCACGGTTTCGTGGTCGATTCCGACAAAAAGAAAATCTCCAAGTCCGCCGCAGGAAAAGCCGGCAAGCCCACCGACGCCGCCCACTTCTACAACAAATACGGCGCCGACATCCTGCGCCTTTGGGTGTCCTCCGTCGACTGGCAGAACGAAGTCCCCTTCGGTGAAGATCTCTTCAAACAGACCACCGATACCTACCGTCGTATCCGCAACACCCTGCGCATCCTGCTCGCCAACACCAACGATTTTGACCCTGAAAAGCACAGCGTCGCCACCGCCGACCTGACCCTCATCGATCGCTGGATCCTCGCCCGCCTGCACAACGTCATCGCCGAATGCCTCGACGGTTACGCCCGCTACGAGTTCCGCAAAGTGTTCAATACCATCAATCAGTTCTGCGCCAACGACCTCAGTTCTATCTACGTCGACATCACCAAGGACCGCATGTACTGCGACGCCATCGACGGCCCGCGCCGCCGTGCATCGCAGACCGCCATGCATCGGGTGTTCCGCGACCTGACGCGCCTGCTCGCTCCAATCCTTGCCTATACCGCCGACGAAGCCTGGGAGTTCGCCAAACTCAGCGATGACAGCGTCCACCTCGAAGACTTCCCCGAAGTCGACGACAGCCTTGCCGACGACATCGCCTTGGCTCAGATCGACGAGTTGATGAAAGTCCGCGCCGCCGTGCAGCAGGAGATCGAAACCGCCCGCCAGCAGAAACTCATCGGCAGCAACCTTGAAGCCGCCGTCAGAGTCACCACCCCCGCAGCCGACAAAATCGGCGACATCGACGAAGTGAAAGAGTTTCTCATCCTCAGTGACCTCAACCTCGAGCCCGGCGACGCCCTGCATGCCACTGTTACCCGCACCGAAAACGGCAAATGCCAACGCTGCTGGCGCCACGAAGCCAGTGTCGTAACGCTCAGCGCAATGCCCGACCTGTGCGATCGTTGCGCCGAAGTCCTGTAGCGGAATTTGTAAAAATTTCACCAGTGCGTTGGTAGCGCGACCTCCTTCCCCCATGAGATTCTGACGAAATCCGCTACCTCGATCGCCACGATTTATCATTATACCGATGAAACTCTTTCTCATCCTCAGTCTGCCACTGCTGATCCTCGATCAAGTCACCAAGTGGTGGATCGTCGACAATTTCAACGACCCGTCAAAACCCGCCACCTACGACGTTGAAAAGTACCATCAGATCGAAGTTATCCCCGGCTTCTTCAACATCGTCCGCGTTCACAACACTGGCATGGCCTGGGGCATCGGCAACGGCACCAACGCCGCCAAGATCATCTTCCCCATCGTCGCCTGTTTTGCCATCGGCCTGATCCTTTGGCTGTGGCGGAAAAATGCCTTCCCCACCCTGGGTTCCAAACTCGCCGTCGCCCTTCTGCTACCCGGAATTCTCGGCAACCTAATCGACCGCATGCTCCCCGGGCGCGGCTACGTGGTCGACTTTCTCGACTTCATCCTGCCCGGCTACATCAAACTCTTTCCGCAAAGCGGCGGCCACTTTCCGTCCTTTAACGTCGCCGATTCCTGCATCTGCGTCGCCGCCTTCCTGCTCATTATCGGCGCACTGAAGGGCGAGCCTGATGCCGAAGCGCAGAAAGCAACGGTGGAGAAAAAGTAGGCTGGATTACCCAATTCAGCGACTCGCCGTTGGCAGAGTTGCAGCCCCTACACCAATCCGGTAAGCTTAGCGTATGCTCCCCCGCGCCATCACTTGGATGATCGTCATCTTCGGCGTCAGTTTTGTCCTGCTCGGTATCAGCCATTTCACCTACGGCAAGCTGCGCTGGATGCGGAGCCTCGACTCGGCCTCCGAGCACATTCAGAAGGAGTTCAAAGGCGTCGATCACATTTCGACCGACACGCTGGCCAGCTTGCTCGACGCCCATCGCGAAAAGGTGCTACTGATCGATGCCCGCGAACCGGACGAATACGCGGTCAGCCGCATTCCCGGCGCAATCAATCTGCAGGAACCATCGGCAATCGCCCGGGCGATCGCGGCGCTGAAGGAGGCGCCGAGCAGTATTATCACCTACTGCTCGATCGGGTATCGGTCAGCGGAGCTGGCGGAGGAAATCGAAGAAGATGGCTCAATTCCCATTCCGGTGAAGAATGTCCTCGGCAGCATTTTTCAATGGGCCAACGAAGATCGTCCACTGGAGACTCCTGATGGCGAGCCCACCACCCAGGTTCATCCCTATAACAAAACCTGGGGTCGGCTACTTGAGCCCGCTCATCAGTTAGAGGGCGCAGACGCTGTCGAAGCCGCTACCAGTCTGAATCAACGTTGACCGCGTTCCGCGGGTTTTCTCAACCCGGGATCACTTCGCCGGCGATCAGGTCGTCAAATGTCTGGCGGGTGCGAATGACGTGAGCCGTTTCTCCGTCGACGAGGATCTCTGCCGGAAACGGTCGCGAGTTGTAATTCGACGCCATCACGAAACCGTAAGCACCGGCGCTGAGCACAGCGATGCGTTCACCCTCGGCGACTTCGGGAAGGTCACGGTTCTGAGCAAAAAAGTCACCGCTCTCGCAGACCGGACCAACGATGTCAACGCTTTCAACTTTGGCATCGGCCTTCGGTTGTTTGACCGGAACGATGTCGTGATGCCCTTCGTAGAGTGCGGGACGAATCAGATCATTCATGCCGGCATCGATGATCTTGAAAATTTTTGCCGAACCACGTTTTTCGTAGTTCACCTGCGTCAGCAGGACGCCAGCATTGCCGACCATGAAACGGCCAGGCTCGAGAATGATGCGAAGCCCCAGCGGTTTGAGCAGCGGCACCAGTTGCTCGGCATATTCTTCGACCGTCAACGGCTTCTCCGCTTCGTCACGATCACCCCACCAGGTCGCATCACCACTGGCCAACGAGTCCTTGTAAACGATACCAATGCCACCACCGATGCTGAAAAATTCGATGTCGTAGAGCGATTTCAACTCTTCGACCAACGGCGCGATCTTTTCGACAGCTTCGACAAACGGCGAAACCGAAGTCAGTTGAGAACCGATGTGCATCTGCAGTCCGCGAATTTTCAAATTCGGTAACTTCGATGCCCGCTCGTAGGCTTCACGAATGATCGAGAAATCGATACCGAACTTGTTCTCACTCTTGCCGGTGGAAATGTATTTGTGCGTTTTGGCGTCGACGTTCGGATTGACACGCAGCGCAACCGGCGCCGTTTTGCCGAGTTCGACCGCCACTTCGCTGATACAATGCAGTTCGGCTTCCGATTCTGCATTGAAACAGTAGATACCCGCCTCCATGGCCTCGCGGATTTCCTGTCGAGTCTTGCCGACCCCTGCAAAGGTGCATTTCGATGCATCACCGCCTGCGGCCACAACGCGCTGCAATTCGCCGCCGGAAACGATGTCGAATCCAGAGCCACGCTTCGCCAGCAGGTTGAGCACTGCCAGATTAGAATTTGCCTTAGTCGCGTAACAGATCAGGTGATCGAGATCACTCATCGCGGCATCGAGGCGCGTGAAGTGATCAACGATCGTCGCCTGACTGTAGACGTAGAGTGGCGTTCCGTGCTGTTCAGCGAGGGTTTCGAGATCGACACCTTCGCAGTGCAGCGATCCGTTTTGGTAATGAAAGGAGTGCATGAAAAATTGCGGGGCGGCAAGATAGCCAGCGTTCAGCAATTTTCAATCACTTCGCGTCACTTCACTCATGTGCCGGATTCGGCATCGGCTCGGAGTGGCCATCGGCAAATACCACGACCACTTGAGCGACGTTCGCTGGCGCACGTCCCTGGATGACCGCGACGCGATTCTTTGCCGATTCAAACACCGGCCGTTCGTGTGGCACCAGATCGAAAGCTGGGTAAAACTCCGGGTCATTGGTGTGGGCGCTGCTCAACCATCTTTTCAGATCGACCGCGTTGCTATAGCCCTTCTCCAGGTCCTGCCAAGTCTTTGGGTAGGCATCGTTGTGATCGCGCGCGTAGCGCTCGCACAACAGGTAGAGTTCGGAAGCGTCGCGCATTGGCTTGGCGAGTTTCTGCTCTTCTAACACTTGCTTTCCTTCGTCCCAAAAATCTTTCACGTCAGGTCCGAATTTCGGCCACAACAGGATCCCCGAGACGAGAATCAGCGAAAACATCATAACACTGACGTAGCCCATGATCATGCCAGTCAGCGCTAGACGATGGCCGCCGAGCTCCCGACCGGCGTGACGAATTTTATGCATCGCCAAGTGCCCGGTGATGATTGCGCACAGCGCCGGCACTACCAGTAAAGCCGACATCAACGAAAGAATACCAAGCACCAGACTGACTACCGCCAGGCCCATCAACGGTGCAGTGCCCACCGTGTGCGACCCCGAGCTCGGCTCGTGATGACGATCACCCGGCAGGGGCATGTTGCGAGTTTCTTTTGATGACGAATCCATACGGCGACAAGGCAGCATACCATGAGTGCCAAGCACACCGCCACAAGCGAAAAACTCAGGCTCGGCGTTTCCGCTGGTGTAACACTTTAAACGCTCCACCGGCCCCCTCGGTATCGAGTAAAAAGGCCGTAGCCCGCGATTTCTCGAACGACTTTGGATCCAACTGCCCGCGAAAGAACTCGGCCTGCGTCTCCATCATTTCGGTCCGCCATCCAATCTCATCGCCCCACCGGCACAGATCGGAAAAATTGACGTCGCAGGTCAGATCCTGTCGACCGAACCATCGATAGATCATCGCCCCCTCACAACGTTGATGCCGATGGTAGCCACGTAGCGTGCCCATGGGTCGCCGCGCGTAAATTTGTGCCATGTCGGTATCGCCGTAGTCGACGGTCAGCAGACTACCGGAACTCAAAATTGGCGACCACGATTCCAACCAGCGACGGTATGGGTCGTGGATTTCGTAGCGCTGACCATCGGCAAAAGTGATGCCCTCCGGTAAAGCATCGTCAGTCGCGACGAAGCTTTCGCGCAAACCTCGCTCGGGCTCATATTCGACAAAAATCTCATCCGCCCGACCGCGCGTCGCATTCCAGCGCAACCACCGCACCGGAAACGCATCGACCAGTTCGTTGGAGAAAATCAAAGCCGAACCCCCGGCAGCCTCCACCGCTGGCGCGACCTCCCTATGCCATACGATCCGCTTGGCATAGCGCTTCAAATTCTCTCGCTGCAGCGCCTCCAACTGCGGCGAGATGTCGACCATGTGATACCTCACTCGTCGGCGCAAACGCCAGCCGAGTGCATCGAGAACAGCACGCGCCAGACTGCCATCACCGCCGCCGACTTCGATGACGTGCCACTCCTTCTCCCATCCGTAAAAATCTCTCTCACGCTTCAGCCACTCGGCGATCGCCTGACCGAGCACCGGCGACATCGTGGCAGCAGTTGCGAAGTCCGCCCTCCGTCCGCCAATATCGGCAACGTGCCGCGTGTAGTACCCGAAATCGGGGTCGGAAAGCGCCAATTCCATGAACCGCTCAAACGGCATACGCCCACCGGAATCAGCGAAGGTAGAATCGAGAAATTCCTGTAGCTGCGAGCGTGAGCGAGTGGACCCGCTGGACGGTCCTGAGGCTTTTGAACTCATGCGGATCGTGGGTCGACAGCCACTCGCTTGCGCTCGCAGCTACTCAGCAGGGATCGCGTTGAGCGTATAAAAAGCCTCGGAATGAAGCAGTGATTTACCTTCAGAATCGCGAACACCCTCGGCATGAAGTTCGTGCACAAAACCTGCCCGCAATGCTCCCGGCGCACAACGCAAACGCACGCTCAAGCCATCGGCGGCGACATCCGCTTGGGCGATTGCAACCGGTTCGGTCATGATCTCATCACCGCCGTAGGCTTGATGGTATTCGTAGGTGTAGCTCGACATTTTATAAGCACCGGGGTCGCCGGCCGTTTTCGGATCGACGGCATTGGTGAAGCGCAGCAAAAACCCATCCGACTGCGCTTCCATCGTCTTCATCTCAAACGGCATCTTGCCGGTCCAGATCAGACGCTCCAGTCCGAAACTGCGCACGCCGAGCGAATTCCATCCCCGATTCGACTCGCCGATGACCATCGATCCGTCGGGCAACCACTGCATCTGCAGCACGGCAGTTTGCATGCCCTTTCGAAAATGGAAACATGCTCCCTGATATTCGCCGTTCACCTTTTCCAAAAAGACTCGGCTGACGAACGCCATGGTGAACTCGCCAATGAACAACTGATCTTCGAACGGTCCAAATCCACCTTTGGTCGTATCGCATAAAATGCCGGTCGTGCTCATGCCGATTTTTTCGTAGGGAAACCACACCGCCGGCGGCTGGTATCCGGGGATGATCTTCATCGCTTCGGGAACCGGAATCGCCTTCGGTAAATCTTCGGGAACCTTCACCGGCGAACCGGGCAGGTCAGCGTCGCGCAGAGAATCAGCGTGTCCGTGAAAGACGCCCTTACGGAGGTGGTTGAGCGGATTAGTCGCCCAGTAATTGCCCTGCTGGTCTGTGCTGAACACATCGCCGACAGTGTTGGTCGCGAGGCCCATCGGCGAGCGCAGCCCAGCACTGACCGGCTCGAGTTTGGCGCCGGTCGCCGGACTCTTGTTCATCGACCAGCCGCGCCATCGAGTATGTTTGGAAGTTCCTTCTATGCCGAGGTCCTGCCCTTTGCCCATGTTGATATTGAGCGTGATCCACATCGTCCCCTCCGGATCAAACACCGGCCCGTAGGCATACTCGTGATAGTTGCCGCTGACTCCCCAGCCCTTTGCAGCGGTCAGGTAGGCATCGGCAACGCCGTCGTTGTCATTGTCCTCAAGTCGCGTCACTTCGCTGCGCTGTGTTGTGTAGAGCGCGCCGTCGTGCCAAGTCAGTCCGAGTGGCTCGTGCAGGCCCGAGGCAAACCGCTTCCAGACGTAGTCGTCGGCGCTGGCATCCGGCTTTGGTAAAAGGGGATTCTCCAGAATCCACACCTCGCCCTTGCGGATCGCGACCGCGAGGCGCCCATCGGGCAGAGTCGCTAATCCGCTTGCTTCGAGCTTGAAGTCGGCGGGAAGAGGAAAAGGCGTCAGTTGATAAAATTCTGCCTCGCGATCAGTGATCTCGTCAGCTCTAACCGAAGATTGACCAATCGCCATCAACGTCAAAAGGCCGAAAAGCGCCCACTTGAACAAGTGACGATTGTAGGGCGGGCGCTCCGCCCGCCAACTCAAACTTGACCTGTCCAATGTCGGCAAGCGGAGCGCTTGCCCTACAATACTTTTCATCAAGTTTACCATGACTGCTCCTCCTCGATGACAACCTTGCCGTTCGCATCCGTCACGGTGCGCTTCAATTTAGTGGCTCCGTCAGGAGCTGCACGATCTTCGTAGCGCTGCCCACCGATCTCATAGAGAAACGTCGGCGCTCCTGACTTCGGCTCGAGCTTAAACCCGAGAAACTCCACTTCACCCTCCGCCGGCAATTTCCAGCCAAGCTCGACTACCTTCCCCCCGAGCGGTTTCGCCGGCGTGCAAAAACGATCGTCCCAAGTGCTCATCGCATCAATGAAACGCCCCTGCCAGGCAATGCGCCAACGACAGGTTTCAGAATCGAAACCAACGTTCAACCCTTCTGGATATCCGACCGCAACGGCGTGGCTACCGACGCCCTCAACAAAAGTGCGAAACGTGATCGCCTTACCTTCCTCGCCCGGCTTGAGCTCGAAGTTGTCGGCTTTCAACAAACCGTCCGGCAAGCGCCGCTGATCAAGTTCTTTGAGATAAGTCCAGATCTGCTCCACTTCCTGATCGGCCTTTGTGCGCCCCTCGAACATAGGCGGCATCAGCGTGCCCGGTTGCGTTTCCTGAGGCTCAAGAAGCAGCTCTTTGAAATAGCCTGGCTGCAGGCGCTCGATGGTATGAGTAAGATTGATGACCGGCGCGCCCAGCGATTTTGCATCTTTCAAACCGTGACAGGTCACACAGCCCAGTCCGCCAGCACTGACGCCCATCAAATCGCGACCAATGTGGCCGCGCTGATGCTTCGGTAGACCCGACGTGTCGATCTCGACCGGCGGTTCACGGACATCGGCGACGGCGAAATCAGCGAGCAGCATTTCGACCTGCGCCTTTTGAAATCGCGGCATGCGCACCGCCACGTAAGGTCGCACTTCGCCGCCGTGAGCCGTGACGATTTTCTGCAACCATTCCGGCGTCAGCTTGCGCCCGACCTTGTCGAGTGGCGGTGGCAGATTTCCCCAGCGGCCCAGTGATTGGGCACCAGTAGCATTAAAGTCGAAGTAAACCTCACGCGCCAATTCCGGGCCACCTTTGCCATCGCGATCATGGCAGGCATAACAATTCATCGCCGTCAGCGTGAAGTCGATGCGCTCGAAATCGTCGTGAGGCTTGGCCACTAACTCGGGAAGTTTTTTCAATGCCAATACGATCGCGTTGCGTTGAACTTCGTCGAGATAGTACCACGGCACCGCATTGGCGACCGGCTTCTCCGAGAGGCAACCATGACCGCCCTCGGCGCGCAGATCGACTAGCGGCTTAGCCATTTTCGGCTTCGCATCAGGCTGAGCGGAACGATGACAACTGAGACAATTTTTTTCCGTAAACAGCGTCTTCCCCCGGTCGGCCAAGGCGGGATCGAGCGCGAATTCACCATCGGCTCCCGATGTTCCATCGATGCTCTTCATCGCTTCCTTCAACTCCTCGGGAATCTCATCTTTCGGCCCCGACTTGAGATACACCGCGAGATCAGCGGCCTCTTGCAGGCTGAGCTTCATGTCCGGCATGCGACCCGCAGGACGATGCGCGGCGGGATCGAGAAGGAATCTAGCGAGCTCATCGACCGGGTAACGCTCCGCCAATGCCAGCGGCACCGACGGCAACCCGACCAGCTCCAACTCGACACCTTCTTCGATGTGCTCGGGGCGATAGTCATTCGCAGGGGCGTGGCAGGCGATACATCCAACGCGATGAAACAGGCGTTGCCCCTCATCGACATTTCCGTGCGGAATTTCAGGCACGTCCGGCTTCTCGGCTTGCGTTTTTTTCAGCGAAAGAAGGTAATGCTTGAGCGCGGCGATTTCTTCGAGATCGCGATCCGGGCCGGCGAACAGGCTCGGCATCAGTGTGCCGTTTTTGATGAAGCGCGGATTGCGAATCCACAGTTCAGTATCGGTCGGACTGAGCCGCTCGGCGAGGTCGTGCAGATGCGAACCTGGACGGCCGCTGAGCGTGTCGATCAGTGACTCCGGCGGCGCATGACAACCGACACAGTTGAGCTCATTGAGCAGCAACAAACCACCCTTGGCCAAATACTCTTCATCATCGTCGGAGGCGTAAAAGCGTTCGAAACCAACTACAAACGGGTAGTCGACCTGCTCAGCAACCGAAGGATGGGCGTCGACATCAGGAGAACTCCCTGCGATCGCAGCAGCGATCGTCAGGCTCAACGCCGCGGAGAATTTGTGACGGAAGGTCATCGATGAATCAAGCCGTTGCTTCGCCCATTTTCGCGTCGCGCGCTTGTTCGAGCATTGCAATCCACGGGCCGACGTAATGACCATTGTCGTGGAAGGTCCGACCGCTGACCAGGTTGCCGTCGATGACGCACGCTTCGTTGACGTAGATGCCACCGCATACTTCGAGATCAAACTGGCACTTGGCGACTGTGGCCATCTTGCGACCGCGAACACGATCCGCACGCGCGGGAATCTCGACGCCGTGACACACACTGGCGATGGGTTTGTTGTTATCGAAAAACCACTGCGTGACACGGATCAGATCGGCGTCTTCACGAATGTATTCGGGAGCGCGTCCGCCGGAGAACATGATGCCAGCATACTCAGACGGATCGGTGATCTCGGAAAATGCCACGTCGGCCTGGATTTGATACCCTTCCCACTCTCGCGTGATCGTCCACCCCGGCCGCACCTCGTGCATGACCATCTGATAAAGACGTTTCTCGGGCGCCGCAACGACCGGTTCGAAGCCAGCTTCAATAAGGCGATAATACGGGTAGAGAGTATCGACGGTCTCGGTGGCGTCACCAACGATGATGAGAACTTTTTCGGGCATGGGTGGTAAGAGTTTGGAGATAGGAGTTGGGAGTTCGTTTTCTAAAGCAACCCTTCAAGATAATCGCGACCGCGAACGATCTCAGCGGTCGTCTCGGAGGCCGTGGGCAGAATCGGAATGCCGCGCGGGACCGGGTGCATGAATATTTCGGTGTAGCCGTTGTAATTGATTTTTTTCAGAGCGGCGACCTGCGGACCGAAATCGAGCGGGCCACGGCCTGGCATTTGCTTGAGCAGAACCTCGACCGGAGCTGGCTTCATGCAGCCGTCGCCGTGCTGCCATGCATAATACATCGCGATCCGATTGCCCAGCGCGAGGATCAGCTCTCCGAGATCCTGCGCTCCGAGGCCGAGACTTTCCAAATGATAAGGCGCAAAGCCGATACCGATCTGTTCGGGCGTGAACTCGATCAGCCACTTCAAAGAGTCGGCGGAATCGATCAGGTTGTTGCCATGATTCTCGACGCCGATGCGAACGCCCGCCTCCCCCGCTGCCTCGGCGTGCGGCTTGAGTTCTTCGGCGAAAACTTTGACCGCTTTCTTCAACTCTTCGCCATTCAGTCCCTTCGGGCCCTTACCTCCGCAGATCAGTAGATCACCGCCGAGCTTCTGGACAAATTTCATCTCCTCCTGAAGCCCGAAGGGCCCGAGATCATAGCGAGTCGAGCAGCCCAGCTTCACATCGTGTTGCTTCAGCATCGCCGCGAAGGCTTCGACGCCGATCTCCTCGACCTGCTCGCGCTGATTGCCATGCTTGCGCGGCCAGATGTCGATGTGGTTGGCACCAGTCTTCTTCACGTCGGGAAGAATTTCGGCCAGCGGCAGTTCGCCGTACATCGACGAACCGACGATGTAGCGGAAGGCGAACTTTTCGTCCTGCGCCGACGCTAAAAAGGCCGTCGAGGCCAGAGCGGCTGACGAGGTTTGTAAAAACTGACGACGGTTGAAATTCGGTGATGGGTTCATCCTCGCGCAGCGTGGCGCATATCGTCACGGCACGCCACGGGAAAATCGCGTCATGGTTGCGGGTTGCTTACCGAGCCGGGAAACTTCGAAATTCGAGATTCCTTGTTCGACATTCGATATTCAATCCCCAACGCTGTCCGACAAAGACCTGTTGCCATGAAACATCTGCCTCTCCTGCTCGCTGCTACCTTGCTCATTCCGCTGTCGGTGTCTGCCCAGAATGTTCCGTGGCCCGATCCGGTCGCCAACCACGTCATTCCCTATCAACGTTTCTCCATCACCCACGGCCCGGTCCTCGGCGGCATTCGCTCCGAATCGGTGCGCGTCTGGATTCGTTGCTCCGAAGCGACCAAGTTCGACGTCTTGGCCAGCACCCGCATCCCTTTTGGTGAAAATTCGATTTCGGTTTCGGCCGAAGTAGATCCTGCGGAGGATTTCACCGGCACCGTCGATGTCACCGGTCTGAAAGCGAATACAGTCTACTATTACGCGATCCGAATCGACAGTGAGATCGTCGACACCCGCGCCTCACTCGATGATCCGTGGCCAAGCTTTCGCACCTTGCCGGACGCGAAAAGTTTTACTCACAAGTACAACCCTGACGGAAAATTTAACCTGTCGTTCTCGATTGGATCCTGCCAACGCCAACGCTCTCCAGCACCGGGTGAAGCCTACGGCATCTACTCCAATCCACCCGCGTTCGATCGGCTGTGGAAGGATCACCGCAACGACCTCGCCTTCCACATCGTCAACGGCGACTACACTTACGAGGAAGTGCTGGACGGCACGGCGTCCGGTATCGAGGACAATTACAAACTCTATCTCGACCGAGGTCGTTCGTTCAATCGCCTGCTGCGCCACGTGCCGATGTTCACCATGTTCAATGACCACGAGGTAACCGACAACCTCGATGGTGCTGGAGAGATTGGAATCGGCGATGGCAGCTATCTGGTACGCGATCCGGCGGTGAAGGTCTGGCAATACTACGCAGGCTGGACCAACGACGACGCGCCGCACAAGGGGCCGATCGTTTTCGGCACGGGCAAAAGTGACGCCAGTGCTGCCGACATTCTTCACGATCCCGACGCGGATTTTTCCAGACTCAATCTGAGCGCCGTCAGCACCCTGCACGTCGGACCTTACTTTAACCAAGGCTCGAAGGAGAAAGCCATTCGCGGCGGTGCCAACATCGGCGTTTACGAAGTCACCGAGATTATTGACGCCACCCATCTGCGCGTCTCGCCCGCGTTCAAGCAACCGGATGCTGACGCTCAATTGCCTTACAGCATCGGCACCCATCATTACTGGGATCGCGTGATCGGCAATATGCACTTCATCTACCTCGACACTCGCAGTGAGCGCGCTCAGTGGAAAGGCGTCGCCCGCTCACATGACGAGGACCGATTCATTCTCGGCAAAACTCAACGCGAATGGTTTCTAAAGACCGCCAAAGAGTCGCCCGCCGAAATGATCTTCGTCATTTCCGGCGACCCGTGGGTCATCTATCACAGCGCCTTTCATGTGCGCGGCGAAGGCACCGAGTCAAAGGGTGACGGCTACGCGGGTTACATTCACGAACGCGAAATCCTGCTCGAGGCACTCGATGAGATTCCAAAACCCGTGATTCTGCTGACCGGTGACGTGCATCATCCGTTCGCTTGCCAGATCAGCGACAACGTCTGGGAATTTCTCTGCTCACCGGTTAACTCTGCCAATCACCCGCTCGGCACCGCCGGCCTGCCACCCCTTGGCGGATGGTTCGACAGCGAAGGACGCATGGTGAAAATCAAGTGGTGCGGAGGCTATCCGGACAGCGTCCACTACCTGCGCCAGCGCCACACCACCTACACCGTGATCGACATCAACAACATCGTGCGCGCCGGAACCCCGTCGGGCGAAGGTTATCAATACCTCGCCTACGACGAGCCGCAGGTGGTGGTACGTTTTCACGACGGCTACACCGGCAAACTGCTCTATGCCGAAGGCATTTCTACCCTCGACGCGAAACCACCGGGAGACGCGAAGCCTTTTCCAAAAGAAAATCGCTTCGGCCACTGGAAAACGGATGGCGCTCATGTTCCGGGAGCCAAAGAACGCGAAGCGGCCGACGAGGCAAAGTCGGCGGCGAAGGCGAAGCAGGAGAAGAAATAGACTCAATTCTTAGCAGTTTCCGATGCGTATTTTACTGATCTTTTTTTTCTCCGCGTGCCTGGCGACCTCTCACGCCGCGCCGCCGAACATCGTCTATATCATCTCGGATGATCAGACATGGAGCGATTTTGGCTTCATGGGAAATGAGCGGGTTCACACGCCGAACCTTGACGCACTCGCAGCACAGTCGGCGCGCTATGTAAATGCCTACGTGCCCACCAGCGTCTGCCGGCCGTCGCTGGTGACACTGCTGACCGGACTTTATCCGCATCAGCACGGCGTATATTTCAATCACGGCCCGCCTGGTAACAGCGGTTACAACAAGATGTCCTCGCGTGAGGAATACGAGCGGGTGCGCAATCGCGAATTCGAACTGGTCGGTAAAGTTGAGACGCTTCCCGGCATTTTGCATCAGGAACGCGGCTACCGTTCGCTGCAAACGGGAAAATTCTGGGAAGGTCACTGGCGCAACGGTGGCTTTACGGAGGGAATGACCACATTCGAACCTCCACCAGCCTCGCAGACATT
The DNA here is from genome assembly GCA_037969585.1 of Verrucomicrobiales bacterium. GTDB lineage: Bacteria > Verrucomicrobiota > Verrucomicrobiia > Verrucomicrobiales > DEV007 > JBBKXR01. The sequence continues at coordinate 19,307 of JBBKXR010000009.1, read as the reverse complement.
TGGCGGCGCGAGAACACTGGCCAACGGCGAGCGCGTTGCTCACGGCAATGGTGACGTCGGCCTGCAAATCGGTCGAGAGACGATGACGCCGATTACCGCGTTCATCGACGACTGCTCGGCAAAAGATCAACCATGGATGGCGTGGTATGCGCCTTACCTCCCGCATCAGCCGCACGACTCACCCGAGAAGTTTTACCAACTCGCCCGCAGTCGCCCCGGTGTCGCCGAGCACGAGATCCCTTACCACGCCAGCATCGCTCAGTTCGATCATACCGTGGGCGAATTGATTCGCTACATCGAAGCAAACGGTGATGCTGCGAACACCCTCTTCGTCCTCGTCGTCGACAATGGTTGGAGTCCGAGCGAGAAGCGGGAGAAAAATCGTGCAGAGGAATTCGCTCATACTAAAAACAGCAAACGCGCGCCTTTTGACGACGGCGTGCGCACGCCGATCCTGATTCGCTGGGACGGCGTCGTAGAGCCGGCCACGCACGAGGGGCTCGTCAGCAGCATCGACATTGTGCCGACTTTGCTGAGCGCGGCGGGAGCCAAAATACCGCAACAACTGCCCGGTATCGATCTGCTGCCCAGCGCCCGCGGCGAACGATCACTCGATCCCGAGCGGCCAGTGTTCGGCGAAATTTATCCCGGCGACGCCACCAGTCTCGGCCATCCGGAACGGTACATCGCCTACCGCTGGGTACGCCAGGGATCGCTCAAACTGATCATCCCGCACGGCAAGAATCCGTGGAACGGATTCCTTAAAGAAACCGCACTGTTTGACGTCTCTAAAGATCCCCGCGAGACTACCAATCTCGCCAAGGATCCCACCTGGAGTGACGACATCGTCCGACTGATGGCGTTGCTCGATGTTTGGTGGGACGCTAAAAATTAGCCGCCGCTTGGGCTATACACGAGCGCCAGCCAAAACACCTGCCGCAATTCAGGAGCTTTGCAAACCGTCGCGAAGTCGGTTTACTGAACGCATGATCCGTCTGCTCTGCCTCGTTTTGTTTTTCGCCGCGTCGTCACCTCTGGTCGTCAGTGCCGACACTTCGCTGCCGCCCCTCAAAGGCCAAGTGCTGTTTCTCGGTGATTCGATCACCCACGATGGGCGCTACATCACTTTCATCGAAACCTATCTGCGGGAGAATGCCAAAGTCGGCGAGCCTCTGCCCGCTCTGGTCAATCTCGGCCTGCCCAGTGAGACACTTTCTGGCCAATCAGAACCCGACCACCCTTTCCCGCGTCCGGATGTCCACGAGCGCCTCGAGCGCGCGCTCGAGAAAGTGAAACCTGACCTGGTGATCGCCTGTTACGGAATGAACGACGGCATTTATCATCCGTTCAGCGAAAAACGTTTCGCTGCCTATCAGGACGGCGTCAAACGACTGATCGAAAAAGTCAAAGCTTCCGGCGCGAAGCTGGTGCTGATGTCGCCGCCACCGTTCGATCCTCAGCCGATGCGCGAGGCGGGCAAACTGCTGCCGGAAAGCGACGACGCCAACTACTCGTGGAAAACCATTTACGAGGACTACGATGAAAAAGTCATCGCCCGCTATGCAAAGTGGATCATGGACCAGGCCGGTCGCGACGGCGTTTCCGGAACCGTCGACTTGCATACGCCGCTGAACGATTACGTCGCCGTGCAACGCGGCAAAGAACCAACATTCGCGATGTCAAAGGACGGCGTCCACGTCGACGAAGTCGGCCACCGTATCCTCGCCGAGGTCATGCTCGATGCCTGGAGCCTCGTCGATCTCGACGAGGCTTTCGAAGTGAATCCTGCCACCTACACACTCGTTGCCAAACGACAAAAAGTGCTGCACGACGCCTGGCTCAGCCATGTCGGCCACAAGCGGCCAGGCACCAAAGCGGGCTTGCCGCTCGGTGAAGCTCAGGCGCAGGCGGCCGCCATCGACCAGCAATTGCAGGCGCAGTGAACCGCTAAGTCTTCGCCTCCAGCGCCTTCCATACATCTGGCAAGTCCCAGTCGCGCAACACACCGAAGATCATGTGCGACAGCGGCCAGTCGCTGCGATCCGTGGTCGCGACCGAATGCCAGCTGTCGAGCTTGTCGGCCAGCGTCACTTTTTTGACCCGTTCATCGAGCAGCGCCGCGAAACCGGCAGGCAGGGTGCCTCGCCCCTTGCTGGCAATGTGGACATCGTTCCATCCGTACTTGGCAAGAAAGTCGAGCACACGCAGCACGTCGTAAGTCTTGCCACCGAGGTAGGGTTTGCCGAGCATGTTGGCATAGGCCGCGTAGAAATAATCCGGTCCGTAATAACCGTCCGGATTGGGATTCGGCGTGGTGCCCGGCTGTGATTCACCGATGCCACGCACGTCGCAGGTGAACACCGGCACGTCGGCGCCCTCCTTTTCCATCAGTTCGCGGATCATCGGTTCTTCGCGCAACTCGGCATCAGAAGATCGGTCACCGATCCACAGCAACACCCGCCCCTTGCCGTTCGCGGCCATCGGCGGACGTGAATTGAGACGCTCGTCGCCGAGCATCGTGCATAGCGCCTGAATGCGCGGCTCGGTGTCGACGGCATAACTGATCCAAAAGGGCTTAGGGTACTCGCGCTCGCCGCCAGTGGCGCGCAGGATGCGCACGTTCGGAGGTGTGTTCGCATCGCGCTCAGGCATGCGCAGTGACTTTGCGACGGCACTCTTCAGATCGCCGAGATTGAGCGGCGCGGCAGCGCGCTTTTTCTTCATCCGCTCGGCACTTGCCTGGGTGAAATGAAACACGGTGCGCGATTTCAAATCAGGCACCACCTGGCCATGCTCGGTGCAGTTCAGCGTGGCGTCGTCATCGAGGGTGAGTTCGGGTTCGGTGGTCGCTTCGGAGGCTTTGGTGACCGAGTTAAAAAATCCATACATCGCCTCGCGATTTTCCTGAGTGTAGCCGTGCGGCGTCGGCCCCGTGAACAACTGGATATTTTCCTCGGCACCGAGCAGACCGTAGAGATGCTTTAGCCTGGCCAGCACTTCTTCTGAGCCACGCGTATCAAAGTAATCCTTTTCCTTCGACAAAATGATCACCGGCTTGGGCGCCATCGCCGCCAGATAATCGTCGTGATCGAGCCCCAGTCCAAGCGAGCGCGGCGGACACTGCTCGTTGTCCTGCGGAAGTTCGTTTTCTAAATTGCGACGCCATGTCGTGACAAAGCACGACGGTGCCCCCATCGTCCAGCGCGGCTCGACTCCGAGCAGCCACGTGGTCATCGTGCCGCCGCCTGAGTTACCGGTGACGCCGACGTGCTGCGGATCGATCTCGGGCCGGCTGAGCAAGTAGTCGAGAGCTCGAATGCCGTCCCACGCACGCCACGAGCCGAAGAACTCGCCGATCAATTCCATCTGGTTGCCGACCAAGTTGTGCTGATGAGTCGGGCCAAGCTCCGGCTTAGCGTGGTCGTCGGCGTGGAAAAATTGCGAGCGCTCGCCCTGCCCGATCGGGTCGTAGATCAGGCAAGCGGTTCCCATCCGCGCCAGCGCTTGCGCAAAACTCTGATAGGCAGGCTCGGCCTTGCCGTTTTGCGAATGTCCACAGGTGCCGACGACGCCGGGAATTTTGCCTTTGCGCTGCTTCGGTAGATACAAATGCGCCGTGACGAAAAACTTCGGCCGACTCTCGAAGATGATTTTTTCCACGATGTAGCTGTCGCGATCGAGTGTGCCGACCACCTTGGCATTAAGCGGAAATTTTTTCTTAGGCAGCGGCGCAAATGCTTTGGCGATCCGTTCGCGTACGTCGAGCACGTAGGCTTCGGCATCAGCTTTGGTCGCGAGCGCATTTTTCTTTTCGAGCATGCGCTTTTCAATGCTGCGCACTTTGGCGACGTAGTACTCGTGCACCATGCGCGGAAAGCGGTTCAGCGGCTCAATCTCCGACGCCAAAGCATCAGCAGCGAACAGACTCGGGTTCGCTCCCAGCCCCGCGCCAAAGGCACTCAAACTGGCAGCATGGAGAAAACTGCGCCGGCTGGGCACAGCAGATGATGATTCGAAAAAGTGGCCACACATGTCGGCCATTTTTACGATCTCGGCAAAACGCTGTCAACGCACCACCCTACCGCGAGCGCGGTTATACGTCTGGCGCCGGCGTTCCGCTCGGCGCTTGTTTTCTGTTGCCGCTCGAACTCAGCTCAATGACACCACTCATGCTGGTTGGCAGGAACACTTTGTCAGCCGGGTTCTGCGAAATGCGATCGAAGCCATCGATGACTTTTTGCGCCAGCAAGATTCGGGCAGCCTCTTCAGCTCCGACCACCTCACTCAAGCTAACCAGATAGGCGCGTTCGGCATCAGCGATGATTCCAAGTGCCTTTGCTTGACCTTCGGCACGCTGCACTGCCGACTCACGATCTGCGGTCGCCGCCTTGATGGTGGCCTCTGCCTGACCCACCGCCTCGGATGACAGCGCCCGGCTTTTGCGCTCGGCTTCGAGCTGCTGGAGCATCGCCGCGCTGGTCTGATCGTCAGTCTTGAGCTCCTGGATTTCGACGCGAAGAATCTGGATACCCCATTTCTTCAGCGTATCGACCAGCCCGGCAACAATGGTTTCGTTGAGACTGGCACGAGTGGCCAACGCTTCGTCCAGTTCGCGAGAACCAATCTCCGAACGGATCACGTTCAGTGCCGCCTGCAAAAGCGACTGATGCAAGTGATCGACCTCGTAGACCGCCTTGATCGGATCGACGACACGCCAACTGATCACACAGTCGACCGTCACCTTGGCATTGTCTTTGGTGATACATTCGCGCGGATTGGTATCGACGATCTGCTCGGTGAGTTCGATGAATTTCCCCTGCTTGTTGGTTTCATTCCCCCACACATCGGAGACATCGCGCACCTGATCGAGGATCGGCAATTTAAATGCCAGACCGCTGTGCTGGACTTTCACCGGCTTGCCGAAGCGCTCAATGATGCGGCAGTGGTTCTGAGGAATCGTCGTGATCATAATGGTAAAAAGCTGGGGTTCCGTTCTCTTTCGTGCTGAAAATGTTAGTCCGCAAGGCCCGCTGACGTTGAGCGTTTCCCGATAGTGAAAATACCGTTGCTCGCCGTCATGATCGTCACCTTGTCGCGATCGTTAAAACGCCCATCATCGGCATCGGCCGAACCGCCTCCGTCCTCGTCGAGGTCGACCGGCCACAGGTCGCCATTCCAATACACAAACGCCTTGCCGTCGATAAGTCGAAACTCTCCGATCGCGCCTACCGCCGAGTGGATCGATTCGTTCATCCCGCTCGAAAAGCCACGTCGGATGAGCGGCGTCACGAAACGCTTCCACACCAGATAGAACAGGGCGGTCACCAACAACCAGCAAGTAATGGCGATTAACACCCGCCACTTGATATCGACGTCGAACAACAACGATACGTAAATCGAAATGCCGAGCAAAGCTCCGACGCTGAGTATCTCGGTCTCGAAAAACACATCAGCCACGATGATCGTCAGGCCGATGGCGAGCACCCAGAGGAGCCCTTGAACGGTGGGGTCGAGAATATCAGTCATGGCGGAAGCAGCGCGAGTTGTTCGCCCCGTAAAATGGGACACAGATCTCGCTGCGGCGAGTATAAAATCCGGGCTGTTATGTAACGCTGTCAGCGTATGACGTTGCTTTACAGCTTAATCACTCCATCCAGATTGCGCCGAAATAGCCAAACTCCCAGGCCCAATCGTTGGCTTGGTTGAAGATCTCTAACTGCACGTCTTTGCCAACGAATTTCGCCAAATTGACCGTCACCACTCGCCACTCAGCGTCGAGCGGCATCATGGTGTCAGCGCGCACCCACGACTCGTGCACCCGCTCACCGTTGGCTTTAACGATAATGCGCCAATCTCCCTTGTTTTCGCCGTCAGCATGATGCGAGACACTGAACAGCAGTCGCGTCGGGCCGCCTTTTTTAACTTTCACCGTCGTGCGCAAAACCGCTGGCACACGTTCGGTGATTGGATGAATGCGCAACACACCCGTTTTACCACGATAACTTTCCAAAATCTCAGCGCCGAATTCTTTGTGTGTCTCGACCGCAAAATCAAAGTTGGGCGCAAAGTCGCGCAGCAAAGCCACCTGCTGTTTCGGATCCGTCACCTTGCGGGCCTGCGGAGGACCGAAGCCAGCCAATTGCACCGCATCCGAGTTCTCGGGATGCAAATCCCACGACAAATACGCGAGCAGATCGACGCGTTCCTGCTCATTCATAGTCGCCTCCAGCCCTTCGGGCATTAGTGATACCTTCAATACTTCACTCTCGGCAATCGCAGAGCGCGCCAAGGTCTCGTCCTGACCAGCAGGTGTGCGCAAAACCAAACGCTGATCATTGTCCTCCACTGGCAGACCGACGATGACTCGATCGTCTTTCGTTTTGACCATTCGCGCTTGATAGGCCTCGCCTATAACCAGATTGGGATCGAAGACATTCGACAACAACTGATCGAGAGTTCCCCGCCCGCTTTTGGTAATGTCGGGACCAATCATGTTGCCCTCACCGTGCAATTTATGACATGCGGCACAGGTTTTGAGGAATACTTCGCGACCACGCTTCCAATCGCTCTCGTGCGTTCGCACCATCCGCCGGCTGGCGACGATCACCGCCTCGCGTTGTGGATTGCGGTCGGTGCGCACCGCCCCCCAAAGCTTCTCGATCTTGGCGCGAATATCGTCGTCGGCAGCGGCGGCAATACTGCGCGCCTGCATTGGGTTAACCGAAGAAGCGTCGACCTTTCCCGACTCGATAGCAGCCAAAAGTGAGCGGCTCCATGCCGGACGCTGAACCAGTAGTTCGATGGCGTCGCGGCGCAATGCCGGCGTCAGCTGTGGCCAGGCATCGAGCACCACCTTGGCCACTTGATCCTCCTCGCTGCGGCCTAGACTGGCGAGAACATTGCCGCGCAACCGAGCCGATTCATCAGCGTTTTTAAGGACCACTGCAACGGCGCCAAAGAATGCGTCGCCTCCCCCCGCAACCAGTGCTTCGAGGGCGCGCGCGCGATCATCGATCGGGCGTTTTTCATCGGCGAAAATTTTGTTAATCGCCTGCAAGGCTTCGGGCCGTTCCCAAACCGCACCCAACAGCGCCGCATCGAGCCGCAACGCGTCCGGTCCATCCTTGAGCACCGCAGCGATACCGCCTGCTAGTTGCTGCTCGAGTTCGGCGAGCTGCTGCTCGTTCAACTGGCCGTTGCGGCTGCGCTCGGTGAGAGCCGCCAGAGCGCGCGCGGCCAGCTCATCCTGTTGACGCTGCCGCAGCAAGTCAAACAGCTGCACCAGAGCCGAGAGATCAGGCGTCTCCTGTTCGAGAAGATAGTCAGCAAAGGGCGGCATCATCGCCAACACTGCCGGCTTGTCGCTGAAGGTTTCGATCGCTGACAGCGATTTGAGAAATCCACCACTGCCACCGCTCTCGAACACCGGCACCAGGTTTTGCCAGGCGATGTGCGCGATGTGCTGATCGTTGCCGGTATGGCCCAGCGCATTACTGATCGTCGCAACGGTATCCAGTGCGTCAGTTTTCGCCGCCGCTATGATCAATTCCTGACGCACACTAATATCGGAATCAGCGCTGAGCTTTTTCAAATCTCCGGCCACGGCCGTAGCCAGAGCATCATCATCGCCCGCGGCACGAATCGCCCATCGACGATCAAAGGCATCGCTCGACGCCAAAAGCTTCTTCGCCGTTTCCTGGTCGAAGCCGTCTACGGATGCCATCAAGGTCCATACGGCATGACGGTGCTGACGCTGCGACGCATCCGTTCCTCCAGTGGCAATCTTCGCCAATCTTGCCATCGACGCCCCATCACTGCGCTCAGCCAGAAGCCGCTGCGCCGTATTACGATAGTAAATGTTGCCGCTGTCGAGATGAGCGATCAGCTGCTCATCGCTCTCTGACTTCAAATCGAATTTCGGAGCGCGAGGCGTTTCCTTGTATCTCACCCGATAGAGCCGGCCGTGAGCCCGATCGACGCCCTCGGGATCGGCGTTGGCATCCTGATAGCAGTGGTAACGATCATACCAATCGAGCACGTAAAGACTCCCGTCCGGGCCGATTTGCTGCGACACCGGCATGTGCCAAACGTCGTTGGCAGTCATGAAATCCGCGCGCGGCGTGGCAAAGTAGGTCGAACCTCGACGTTCGGGAACGTCAACGTTGAGACAGCCGCCATGAATATTGCCCATGTAAAAACGCTTCCTGAATTCTTCCGGGTAAGCATCCGTGTCGAGCCAGACGATGCCACAGTACGCCGCCATCTGATGAGCGTGCTCGACGATCGAACCGATCTTCCACGTGTGTTCAGGATAGGGACCACCCTGACGATGATAATAACCGGACTCGGTCAGGTGCCAGAGATGATCGATCACGCAGGCCGACAAAAACGCATCGCCTTCCTCGTTAAAGGCGATCCCCCAGGGATTCGACGTGCCCTCCGCCCAGACTTGAAATTCATGCTGACCGGCGAACTCGTCACCTTCGGGTCGCGGCCTCGGATCGACCCGAAACATCGCGCAGGTGAACGCATGCGTTTGTCCCATGTTCTCAATCGTCGAATAGTTAAAGACACCGTTCAGTCCATACAACCAGCCATCCGGACCCCAGGTCAGCGAGTTCGGCAGTTCGTGAGTGTCGTCGCGCCCAAAGCCGGTAACGACGACCTTTTTTACATCCGCCACATCATCGCCGTCGGTATCCTGCATGAATAAAAGGTCCGGTGAGTTCGCAACCCAGACACCGCCGTGTCCGAGCGCGATGCCTGAGGGAATGTTCAGTCCCTCGGCAAAAACCGTCACCTTATCGCAGCGTCCGTCGCCAGTGGTGTCTTCGAGAATCTTGATCCGATCGCGCCCCTCGCCCGCCTCCTTGCGCGGGTACTCGAACGATTCCGTCACCCAGAATCGCCCGCGCTCATCGATGGCCATCGCCACCGGATTGAGCAAATCAGGCTCCGCCGCGACAACTTCTACGGCAAAGCCCTCCGGCACCGTGAATTTCTTTGCCGCCTGCTCAGGCGCGACCGCCGGACCCGGTGGCTGACTCTGACGACGCGGCACCGCAACCTTACTCTTGGCATCGTCAGCAGCTGACAAGCCCAATGGAAGAACAAAGAGAACCGCAAGCGATCCAGAAATAATTCGCGAAATAACAGACATCGGGCGCAACTCTAGCCGATATCCGTCCCCCAGTCGCGCACCACACATAGCTTTTTTGCGTGCGACCACGCTGCGATTGCGACTAGAGTGGCGGCCATGTCAGAACACCGAGCCACCTTGAAATGGAACCGCGGCGTGAGCGGCTTTGGATATCGCGATTACTCTCGCGACCACGAATGGATCTTTCCCAACGGCCACACCCTCCGCGCCTCTGCCGCGCCCAAGTATCTCGGCAATGAGGATTGCGTCGATCCCGAGGAAGCCTACGTCGCTTCGCTTTCGTCCTGCCACATGCTGACTTTTCTCGCCGTCTCATCGATGCAGGGCTTCGTGCTCGATTCCTACGAAGACGAAGCCGTTGGCAAGCTGGCACCGAACGACGCCAAAAAGATGGTCATCAAAACCGTGACACTGAAACCTAAAACCGTTTTCTCCGGCGATAAACAACCTTCCCGCGAAGAACTGGAAGCACTGCACCACAAAGCTCACGAAGAATGCTTTATCGCCAACTCGGTGCTCACCGAGATCATCACCGACCTTGACTAGTTAACGCCCTGACTGCGACACTGGCGCAGCCCCTTATGCTTACCGAACCGGAGATCGTCGCGCTGTTGCGCGAGAATGAAACGTTTGCCACCGCTCCTCTAAATCGACTTGAGGAACTCGCGGGTGGCTTCGTCGAACGCGATTGCAAAGAGGGTGAAACACTCATCGAGCAGGGCACTCACAGCGGCATTCTGTATGTCATCATCAGCGGCAAGCTAGGCGTCTACGTGCGCGGACGAGATGCCGCACCCAGCGGCGATCCAGCGGGTCCACTGGTCGCCACTCTACAGCGCGGCCACATCGTCGGCGAGATCGGAGCCGTGTCCGGAATCCCAGCAACCGCAACCGTTCGATCGCTCGCCGACGGCCGTATTCTCGAGCTCGACGAAAAACTTTTTCAAGAACTCATGTATCACTCGCCGCGGCTGGCCGAGTCCGTGCTGCGCTCACTGACACGCTACATCGGCGCTCCGTAAAAACGCGCCGATACGAAGTGGCGCGAGCCCCTATTTCCTGCGAAGGATAGCGCCATGAGCCAGCCCTCTACTACTTCGCCAATCCAAGCCGTCATCTTCGACCTCGACGGCACTCTGCTCGACACGCTCGCCGACCTTGCTGATTCGGCCAATGCCGTGCTCGCCAAACGCGGCTATCCGGTCATTCCCACCGAAGAATACAAAGAGCTGATCGGCGACGGCATGGCTAAGCTGGTCGAACGTGCCATCCCCGATGCCGCGAAACCCAGCGAAGCCGAACTCGACGCCGCCCTGAGCGATTTTCAGTCGGAATACGAGCAGCGCTGGAATGCCAAAACGCGCACCTACTCGGGCATTCCCGAACTACTCGACCGATTGGTTGAGCGCGACATCAAACTCGGCGTGCTCTCCAACAAAAAGCACGAATTCACTCTCAAGTGCGTCGAAGAATATCTCTCTCCCTGGCCCTGGGGCGCGGTCCTTGGGCAACGCGAAGGCATTGAAAAAAAGCCCGACCCGGCAGGCGCTTTCGACGCCGCTTCAGCTCTCGATCTTCCGCCGGAAGCCTGTCTCTATGTGGGCGACAGCGGAGTCGACATGCACACAGGTGTACGCGCCGGCATGACACCAGTGGGAGTGCTGTGGGGATTTCGAGACGCTGCCGAACTGCGCGGCATGGGTGCCGATCACCTCATCGAAACGCCACTCGAACTTCTCGAATTGATCTGATTGGAGAAAAATCAACGCGCTAATCGGCGCGGTGTTTACGGTCTTCACCAGCCATCAATGCCTCGATGTCATCCGCCGCGATCGGGATGTTCCCCATCAGGTCGACGTTGCCTGATTCACGCACCACCAGATTGTTTTCCAGCCGCACTGCCAGCCCTTCCTCACGGATATAGATACCGGGCTCAACGGTAACCAGCATGTTTTCGACAAACTCCGGATCGACCGGCGTCACATCGTGCACGTCCAGTCCGAGACTGTGCGAAGTGCCGTGCATAAAATACTGCCGGTAGGCCTTCGTCTCTTCTTTCGGCGCCTTCACTTCATCGTTGGTCTTCGCTTCCTCAGTCATCCGACGTTCTTCAGCCACCACATCCGCATCGATCAGGCCAAGCCCGATCAGTTCGTCCTCCATGATCCGTGCGACCTGCAGCTGATAGTCCTTTATCGCCACGCCCGGCCGAACCAAGTCATCGATGCAAGCCCGCAATACCCGATGCACTGCATCGTAAACCGCCCGCTGACGCTCTGTGAAACGACCGTTAATCGGAATCGTTCGCGTCATGTCCGCGTTATAATTTGCGTACTCGGCACCGACATCCATCAGTAGCATCTGACCGTCCTCGCAGACCTGATCGTTGCTGAGATAATGCAGGACACAAGCATTGCCTCCCGAAGCGATGATCGGCTGATAGGCAAAACCTTTCGATCCCTGTCGCAAAAATTCGTGCGCGTACTCCGCCTCGATCTCGTACTCACGCACTCCCGGCTCAACGAACTTGAGCACCCGCAAAAATCCATCGCGCGTGATGCCGCACGCCTTTTGCGTGATCTCAATTTCAGTCTCCGACTTAGTCGCCCGCAACTCATGCATCAACGGCCCGAGCCGCTCGTAGAAGTGATCCGGATACAACGACTGGCAGCGCACACGAAAGCGGTCGTCAGCAGTTTCCACCACGCCACCCTTTCGAGGATGCTCGTTGTAGTTCAAGTAAATAGTCTCCGCCTGAGCGGAAAGCCGACGCAGCACCGCGTCGAATTGATCGATCCATTGCACGTTGGCAATGCCCGTCTCCGCCACCGCCTGCTCGTTAGTCAGCTTCTGCCCCTCCCATATCGCGATCAACTCCGACGTCTCGCGAACAAACAAAATCTCACGCTGCGCCGGATCTGCCGCGTCTGGAAACAGCAGCAGCACCGTGTCCTCCTGATCGGCACCAGCCAGATAAAACAGGTCACTGTTTTGGTAAAACTCCAAACTACCGTCCGCACACAGCTCCGGCACATCCGACGATTGCACGATCGCCAGGCTCCCCGGTCGCAGGGCCTCAGCCAATCGCGAACGGTTCGCGGAAAAAAAAACGGGATCGATAGGCGCGTATTTCACCCGCCAACCCTCAACCGCACCCGCGACTCAGTCCAGCGTGTAAATGAACAAGCCCGAACGCAGCTTCGGTTCGAACCAAGTCGACTTCGGCGGCATGATCTCGCCTGCATCGGCGATGTCCATCAACTCATCACAGGTGACCGGATAAACCGAAAACGCCACTGCCCAGTCGCCACCGTCGACGCGTTTTTCCAACTCCCCCGTGCCGCGAATACCACCGACAAAATCGATGCGATCGTTGGTCCGCGGATCATCGATACCCAGTATAGGCTCGAGCAGGCGATCCTGCAAAACCGATACGTCGAGACGATCGATCGGGCTGTCGGCATCGACGTCCGACCATCTCAAACCGTGCCATTTCCCATCGAGATACATGCACACATTGCCAGCCGTTGAAGGCTCTGGGCTGTCGATCTCTGAAATCTTAAAACTTTTCGCCAACTCCGCCAGAAATTCATCCTTCGATCTACCGTTGAGATCGCGCACCACCCGATTGTACGGCAGGATCTTCAACTCGCTGGCCGGAAACAACACACCCAGGAACCAGTTGTAGCCCTCTGAGCCATCGTGATCCGGATTCGCCGCGCGACGCTCGCTGCCAACGCGATGTGCACTGGCACTGCGATGATGTCCGTCCGCCACGTAAGCCAGCGGCACCTTGCCGAAGGCATCGACGATCGGCTCACCTCCCTCGACGCGCCAGACGATGTGCTGCACTCCGTTTTCGTCTGTCATGTCGACGCTTGGAGCGATCTGGTCGGTGATAGTTTTCACGATCGCATTCAGCGATGGATCATCTTTATAAGTCAAAAAAATCGGCCCCGTGTGCGCACCGAGCGAGTCGACCAGACGCGTGCGATCGTCCTCCTTCACCGGACGAGTTTTCTCGTGTTTGCGAATGATGTCCTCACCGTAGTCATCGATGTGACAGGCCAGCGCGATACCGGTCTGAGTGTGTCCCTTCCAAATCTGGCGATATAGATAGACGCACGGGGTTGACTCACGCACCAGCACTCCTGCCTCCTGCAACTGGCGAAAGTTGTCCGCTGCCTTCTGGTAGACCTCGTCCGAATAGGGGTCAGTGCCGTCCGGGAGATCGATCTCTGCCCGATCGACGTGAATCAGATTGCGAGGTTGGTCGGCACCGAGCGCCCTCGCTTCCTCCGTGTTGACTACATCGTAGGGCACTGCGGCCACATCGGCGGCATATTCGGAAGCGGGGACGAGACCGGAAAAAGCTTTAGTTCGCATGGGAAATAAATTTTGGGATTTCAATAACTCTGACTTCCACGGCCCTCGAATTACGAGCCTCAATGCTCACGTGAAATCATGGTTTGTCCACCCACAATGTCACTGTTTCGCAAATATCTAACTCTTTTAAGCTAAGCAAACAGCCCGCAAATCTTAGCACTTTCCCATTGCGAAAAAACAGATTTATGGGACAATCGAAGGTGTTCACCTTGTGTGAACACCTTTAAGGCGGTCCGACTGATTTTTCCTTTTCCTGTGAGTTTCGGGGGTTTCTCGCGGAAGAGTTCGGTCGGGCCGCCTTTTCTTTTCCCCTCGAGAACCCGGTTTTTCCCCGGTGGCCTCACCCTCCGTGAGGGTCTAACGCAACAGGCTCATCATCAGCCTCGTAGAGATATTCCCGAGCGCGATAGTACTTAGCGACCACGACGAAAATAATCGCCGTTCCGAGCATCAGCCACGTGAACAGCCAGAAATAACGAGCCCCTTCCAGCTTGTTCTGCCCGCCCACAAACAAGTCATCGTCGCGCGCGCCATCCTCCCGCTGCGCCGCTAATTCGCGCACCCGCATCTCCAGCCACGGCTCCGCCGGGCGAAACCTATCGAGCACACTCTCCGAAACCTCCTCGGGCGCGTCGAACTCTAACACTTTGCCCATGTCCCATCGCGTATTTTTGGTTTTGTCAGGCCCCATCGTACCGATCCGACAACGGCGACTGCTGACCACCGTGTAAACCAAAGGCTGATCCCAGGCATCGACCGCGCCACCGATCATTGCCTGTGCTTGCTCCTGCGAAGGAATGAAATGCTCCGCGTCCGCCTCGGCAAACGCGGAAATTTTTTCTGCAATCGACTCGATCGCCGCCTTGTCGACAAAGTCGACCGTCATGCGCAAAAAATCCTCATCGTAGCCGACCGCTATATCGTCGACTGTGCCGAGTTCGCCATCGAAGCCAGGTAACACCACCTCGCGCGACTTCTCCTGCTTCGCTATTTTGTCGGCGCGTAACAACTCATCAGGGAGCTGGATGAAATGATTCACCCCGGCTGTCAGTAAATTACCCACCGCCACCGACAAAAGAAAAAACGACATGATCACCGATTTCATCGCTCGCGGAGCCTGCGTATAGGCGAACTCCAAACCGACAATCGACACCATCACCTCTGACGCCGTCAGCAGGCAGTAGCCAATCACTTGCCAACCGATCGACGGCTGCTCACCAGCGTCGATTTTTTCCTGGGCAAGTGCCATGATCGCGAACGCAGCGGCCATGATGAACAAACCGATGGAAATCTTGCGCAGCGGCGTCAGCGGGAAAAATCTGTCGACCAAAGGATAAACAACAAACGTGAATAGCGGGATAAAGGTCAGCACCAGGATCGGATTCAATGCTTGAAATTGACTCGGCAGCCACTCTCTCCCCATCCAGCGCCGATCCATATCATCCGCTTGAATGACCCACGACGACGCCGTCTGATCAAACAGCGCCCAGAAGATCGCGATGAAAAAATAGATCACTGTCAGCTTACCGATCGCCACCAAACCATCGCCGCTGAACAGCTCCTTCACGAAGCGCTTACCACCCGGCGGGATATGCGCAAATTTCCGCCGCCCCATCCAGAATACCAAGGTCGCCAGCGCCATCAACACCCCGGGAATACCGAACGCCCAGTGCGGACCATACCACTCCAACAACCACGGGGTCAGCAGACTCGACACAAACGCACCGAGATTGATCGACCAGTAAAAATAGTTAAATACCCGCGTCAGTAGATGCCGATTTTCACTGCCAAACTGATCACCGACATGCGCTGATACACAAGGTTTGATCCCGCCCGAGCCGACACAGATCAAACCCAGCCCCGCCAACATCCACCAGTGCGCCGGACCCGCGATTCCCATCGCCGCAAGACAAGCGTGGCCCGCGCAATAGACGATCGACAGCGCAATGATGGTTCGGTATTTGCCGAAGAAAATATCGGCAATCAAAGCTCCAACGACCGGCGTAAAATAGACCGCAAAAGTGAACAGGTGCTGATTCTCCGAAGCCGCCGCCCGCGACATCGGTATGCCCGGCACGTCATCCATCAGCCACAGATACTTGTACATGAAGACCGTCAAAATGGCCTTCATGCCGTAAAAGCTGAACCGCTCCGCCGCCTCGTTGCCGACGATATACGGAATCCCCGGCGGCATGCCGGAGGTCGTGATCGGGGCCGAACGGTAAGGAGTGTTGCTCACGGATTATCTCTCGTCATCTCAACTGCGCTCGATCTCGGCGCGCGCCCAACCGGCCGCGCCCAGTGCCGTCGCATCGTCAGCCAATTCGGCAGCAACGATGTTGACTCGTTCCGCATAACTCGGCATCAACGCACCCTTCGCTGCTTTCTTAACATGCTTCACCCAAAGCTCCGGCATCGCCTCCACCAGCCCACCACCGAGCACGATCATCTCCGGCGCAAGAAAGTTGTAAACCGTCGCCACGCCGAGCCCCAACCAATGCGCCGCGCGAATCACGATCGCCTCGATCTCGTCGTCACCCGCAGCGATCGCCCGCGCGATCGCTCCACTTTTGATATTCGAGAGATCCGTGCCGCACTCCTTCATCAGATTGGGCGCCGCTCCCCGATAGGCCGCCTTCGCCGATTCAGCCGCGATCGCCAATCGGCTGGCGAGCATTTCCAACTCCATCGGCCGACCATCGCCGTCGATGGTCATCGGAATGTGGCCGATCTCCATCGATGAAATGCCGGCACCCTGCAGCAATTTTCCGTCGATCACCGCACCCCCGCCGATTCCCGTGCCGGGGAAAACGCCTACGACCGAGCGCACGCCTTTGGCGACTCCAAATCGATACGAACCGAACACCCCGGCGTCGACATCGTTGGCCACGACAACCGAACTGCCAAACTCCGCTTCGAAGTGGCCGCGCACGTCGACATCTTTCCAACCGAGATTCGGGGCTTCGAGAATCACGCCGGTGTCGGGATTGACAGGGCCAGGGACGCCAAAACCAATCCCCGCCAGCAACTTGGCATCCACCCCGGCATCATCGAGAGCTTCGCGAGCGACTTTAACCATGCGCTTGAGGCCGGCCTTTTTCCCTCGATGCCCCTCCGTTTTGGTTTTGAATGAGCCGCACTCATTGAACTCGGCATCGTAAACTTTGGCGAGCATCTTAGTGCCGCCGAGGTCGAACCCCATCCAGTGATCCCGTTTAGAGGTGCTGTTGCTATCAGTCATGTTATCAAATTTTCGGCGTGTCTGCGCGCCCATGCATCCGCCGTCAGAATCTGCTCAAGGCTCGGATGCTCAACACCGGTGTGCGCCTCCATCGTCGCGCCCACCGTTTCCCAAATTTGCGGGAAGGCAATCGAGCCTTTCAAAAAGGCAGCGACGGCGATTTCGTTGGCGGCATTCATCACCGCCGGCAAAGTGCCTCCCTCGGTGCCGGCACGAACCGCAAGGTTGAGCGCCGGAAAATCATCCCAACGCGGCTTTTCGAAATCCAGACGTGCGAGCTCCGCAAAATCGAGCGGCTTGAGCGTGTTCGGCACCCGCTCGGGCCAAGTCACCGCATACTGAATCGGAAAACACATGTCGGTAGCGCTGAGCTGTGCGAGCACCGATCCGTCGATGAACTCGACCATCGAATGAACGATGCTCTGCGGATGCACGATGACATCAACGCGATCCATTTCGACGCCGAAAAGCCAGCGCGCTTCGATCATTTCCAAGCCTTTGTTAAAAAGCGTCGCCGAATCGATGCTGATTTTTTGCCCCATCTCCCAAGTCGGATGCTTGAGTGCCTGCTTGACCGTCACATCTGCCAGCTGCTCCCTCGGCAACTGTCGAAATGGCCCGCCTGAAGCAGTCAGAATCAGACGGGAAATGTCCTCCGTCTGCCGGCCTTCGAGACATTGGAAAATCGCGTTATGCTCGGAATCGACCGGCAACACACGCACGCCACGTCGCCTCGCGGCAGTCATCACCGCCTCGCCGGCCATTACGAGGATTTCTTTGCTTGCGACAGCAATGTCCTTACCCGCCTCGATCGCAGCCAAAGCCGGCCGTAGACCCGCTGTGCCAACAATCGCGATCAACACCATGTCAGCCTCCGGCAACGTCGCCAACTCGATCAAGCCTTCTTCACCGGTAAGCGCAGTGACGCTACCGGGGATCAATTCACGAAACTCAGCGAACGCTTCGGGATCACTAAGGCAGGCACGCTGGACCTTAGTTTTCTTCAGCTGCTTGGCGAGCTTTTCACCACTCCGATGTGCCGCCAAACCGACCAGGCGCATACGGTCAGGAATATCACGGGCGACCTTGAGCGCACTTTCGCCGATCGAGCCGGTCGAGCCGAGGACGACCACATTGCGAGGTTGAGAACGAGCGGTGCGGTTCATTTTTCAACCAGTGATGATCAACAGGTAAAGATAGAATGCCGGCGCGGTGAACAAAATGCTGTCGATCAGATCAAGCACCCCGCCGATGCCCGGCATGACATGCCCTGAGTCTTTGACCGCGAGACTGCGCTTGATGATCGACGCAGCCAAGTCGCCGATCACCGCCAAAACAGAAAGCGCGAGTGCCAACAGACCCGCCGCCACCCAAGAGACCTCTGCCAGAGCGTCCGGCATCAAGGCCTTCAGCCCGAATGCCGCCAACGCAGCAAAACCAACCCCGCCGATGATTCCTTCCCAAGTTTTTCCCGGGCTAATCCGTGGGATCATCTTGTGTTTACCTATCATCGATCCCACGACGTAAGCCCCCATGTCGGTGAACTTGGTAATCGCCAGCAAATAGACCAGGTAGAGGTGGCCGACGTGACGCTCGCCATCCACCAACTCAGGCATCATCAAAATGCGAATCACAAAACCAAACAGCAGCGCGAGATACGCGAAGCCAAATACGCCGATGGCAATTTCGCGGTAGGTCCGGCGCAACTCGACATCACCACTCAGTCGAACCGTGAAAAGCAAAATGATCACTGCCGCCAGGGCGAGCCCTTCGAGTTCACTTTGCAATGGCAGAATGAACCCCGGCCAGCCAAATCGACCGATCACATACAACAGCGTAACGACGATCACTGGAACTGCCGTCAATCGATACGGCCGGCGATTGCCCGCCGCCAGTTCCGACGCGAATGCCATCCGGAAATACTCCATCATCGCCACCACCACCATCAAAATCCCGAGGCCTGCAAAAACCAGCGTGTGTGGGAAAATGAACGCCACCGCCGCAACGCCCCAAAGCGTGACTGTACTGGCGAATCGTCGAACAAACACCTGCTGACGCGTAGGCACAGCTATGGGTGTCGACGGTGGCGTTGGCTGCGACGATGACGACGGCGACTCGGCGCCGGGTTGGCTGGGCTCTTCAGGCATGCGAGCGGCGGCATTTTTTTCCGGCGGCGATGTCCGAGGATAAAACAGGTGTCAGGCCCGAAACGCAACGCGGAAATTTGCCTATCCGCGCTCCTATCTCCGGCCACCGCCGCCACAGATACCCCCAAGTGAGCACCTACTCGCTACCCGATCTGCCTTGTACCGCGTCATGCAGGTCCCGCAGGGTTGCCAAATCTCCCCACTCGGCACCACGCATCTTGCGCGCTCCCGACTTACGCTTGGGTCCAAAGCGTTCGCGATTTTTGTCGAAGATCCCTTCGACGAACTCCTGACTGCCGAATACCGCTCCATCGCAAAAGTAGCGCACCCGCTGGCGAAGCACTTGCGGCACCGACAACCTTCCAGCATCGAC
>JBBKXR010000008.1:0-9963 GCA_037969585.1 Verrucomicrobiales bacterium | reverse complement strand
AATCCATTGAGAGCATCGGTGGCGACGGCGAGCTCATCTTCCGCGGGCTGCGGCTCATCTTCCGGCGGCATGTCGCCAGCCGCGAGAACGTCGAGCATCAGCAGCAAGGTCGCGGAATCGGTATTGCCCGGTGACGCCATCACATGCGACAGATCCAGCTTGCCCTTTTTCTTGTCCGGATTGTGGCAGGTGACGCAATGCGCATCAAGGAAACCAGGCAGGCCTTCGCCTGGCATCGACTCAGCGTTCGCCGGCAGCAGGGTGAATGTCAGTGCTGAACCGAGTAAAATAGCAGGCAAAGAGAAACGCGCTGTCATGGCAAGAAGGAGGCGATAGGCTGATTAGCGGGAGCCTGGAAGCGTCGCGGCAAAAGTTCCGAATACGCTGGCACTCAGTGAATCACTGCCGGTGGGCGAAAAATCCAACAAGTTATTTTTATCATTTTGATCCGACTGGAAAATGGCAAACGGGAATAGGGGTCAGACAATAGGGGGCAAGTGCGAATGGCACTGACTTAAGCGCTTCTTCGGCACCGGAATCTTTGTAAAACCAAGCGTTGCAGGGTTTTTGAATGTGCCAGAGCACTTGTAACAACGGGATTTCTTCGCGACACACCGCTCAGCTGAATCCGAGCAGCATTTGACGAATTTCCCCGAAATCGTCCTAAAGTCAGTGCCATTCTATCCTGACCCCTTTCCCACTCTGCCAAAACGCGATGTGGTCGATGTGCGCGTCATCGAAGAAGTTCGAAATGGAACGGCAACGTTTGAAGGTTCTTACAAAGCCAAAAAGGCAGTAGCCGACAAATCAAAGATCACCGGAATCATTGATTCACAGGAAGACGTCGGCGGATGGCCCGAATTCAAGAGTTCATCGGCGGCCAACGACACCGATCATGACGGCATGCCGGACGAATGGGAAGCGAGCAATGGTCTTGATCCCAAAGATCCTGCCGACGGTAATAAAATCGCGGCCGACGGTTACACCATGCTGGAGAACTACCTGAATAGTATCAAGTGAACGCTGGGCATCAGCGAACTACCGCGGAGACTTCGCCACTCAGATGCAGCGCTGCTCCGCACGGTGAAGTGGGCGTCATTCCTGCTTTCGGACAACAAACCGGCCCTTCACGGTATTCCACGAGTCGTTGCTGTTCTTGCCGGTGAACACCATCGTGAAGCGGGTTCCATCGGGGCTCAGCCACTTGTTCGGCAAGCTCCAGAAAAACGCGGATACCTCGGCGTGGCCCTCGGCCCAATTTTCGTCGTAGGCCACCGTGGTCCATGGCCCCCAGGGCTCGGGAGCGTCGAATATGCCGAGCTTGCCGACGTGGGTCGCACCGTGCTCGGTGGCGAGCAGGTAACGGTTCAGGCCGGCGTTGAAGCTCACGCTGACGTTCCAGCCGACGCCGTTCGGGTCACTGAACACCGGCTGCTTTTCGGCGGCATCGGTGGACCAGCGTGGTTCGCCTTTTTCATCGAGGCCCGCGAAAAACTCGTGGGCGTCGCGTCGCAGCAGGGCGTCCTTCGGCGCCCGCGAAAGATGGATGCGACCCGGCCGGTGAATCTCGAAGCCAAACTCGCTGTTCTTCGGCGTGGTCGGTCCCCATGTCGGCTCAATAAAGTAGCTGTAGATGAACCCATCACGCGCCCCGGCGTAATCCCTTCCGAAGTTGAGGAAGGTGGGAATGCTCAGGCCGTCTCCGAATTTAAATGCCCAATCAGCCTGCTTCCAGGTGGCGCCGTGATCGCTTGAGGAGGCCAGTCGGCATTCCTTCAAGTGCGGTCCAGGTTGCGGTACCACCCACAGGTAGAGCGTGCCGTGCACCGAAAGTATACCGTAGCTCTTTCCGCCGAAGCTTGCCGGGTGCTCGGGTTCGAACCCTCCCCAGACGTTTTTTCCGGTGTAATCATCCGCATCGCCCTCGACACGCGCCACCCCAAGGGTGACGCGACCGTTTTTGTTGCCTCCACCGAAGCCGCCGCCATCACCCCAGGCGGTGTACTGGTGGCCGTCGTCGGCCCAGGTCATCGGCCAGTTGTCGCTGCCCGGAGCTTCGCGGCGATGAGTGCTCCAGTCGAAATCGACCCGTTCAATAACAGGGCTGGGCGCCAGGTTGTCCGCCATGGCAATCGTTGTCAGGCAAAACAGCGCGACCGCTGCGAAGAGCGAACGATGCAGGATCATTTCGTTGGTTTTGAAGTGGCGGACAGGCTGTCGTTGACGTGTTATTCAACGGCTGCAATCTCTGCCTTTGCCTTGCCGTCCGGATAGGCGATCACGGTGACGTTCTGCGGGGTGGGCTTCCACTCGCTGCGGAACTCAACCTCTCCGATAAACTCGGCGTCGCCCAGCTCGGCCGTCGGATCCTGCTCCAGGCGACCGTTGTCATCGATGTAGATCTTCGCCAGGTAGCGGCCCGGGTGGATACGCGGACCGGTCTCCGGCATGGCATCGCGCGGAGTCAGCAGGGTGAGCTTGAACTGCCACATCAGGTTCTTGGCAATGACCGGCCAGGTCGCAGTCGCGACCGGTTGGGCGCTCGGTTCGCCTTCGGTCAGCGAGTAGACATCGACCTGCATGGGCTTGTCGGCGTAGCGCTGCGGAATGCCGGTGACCCGGAGGATGATCGGAACCGGGGTCGGGATCAGGTCGGCTGCCTCGGGCAGTTGCTCGGTGCTGGTGTAGGCACCGGTAGTCATGGCGGCGTAGTCTTTGACGAAGGCGAGGAACTGCTTGTGGGAGCGGTCGCCGGTGAGCATCTTCCGGCCGCCCTTGTGCTTGGTCTGCAGGGTCGGCTTGGTCAGCAGCAGACTTTTTTCCGGGTGCTCGACATCGATCAACTCCTCCTCGGCGAGATAGCGCAGGGTGGCCAGCGGGTCGTCCGGAACGATCCACGACATCAGGTCGCCGTTGCGCTCGACCTGTTTCTGATTGGTCTCCGGGGAATGGCACGACGAGCAGCGGTTCATCTCGCTCCAGACGTTTTCCACGAATGAGGCGAGCACCCGGTCGGTGCGGGCGTGGCGGATCACCTCGACAGGTAGCGATGGGCCGGCTGCGGCATCGGCGGCTTTCGCAGCGAGCAGTTGCGGATCTTTCACCGCCGCGTGCAGCCAGGAGCGAAATGCCTGATACTCTTCCTGGCGGACGCGGTCACTGACCAGGCTGGTTTTCTCGGGCCGGCGACTGATGAATTCGAGGATCTTCGAAGCGTCGGGATCTTCGACGTTGACCATCTTGCCTTTGAGCAACGCGGCGAAGGTTTTTTCCTGACTCGGGAAGATGTAGTCCTTCAGTTCCACGCCACCCAGGTGGCACTCGGTGCAGCTCGACGCCTTGGGCGAATCGAAGATTGGCAGAATGCGTTTTTCGAACAGGCTCGACGCAGGCTCGTTGGCGGCAACCGGCTGAACCCACTCTGCAAGTGGTTTTGGCGCGTCCTCGGAATAGCCGGCGGTGTAGCGTCCGCGCTCGGTGTAAACCGCGACATTGCCATGGCCAGCTTCGGCGTTGGGGCGATCGGAAGCTTCCTGAGCCTGAACGGCAGAAGCTCCGGTGATGACGAGGACGAGGACGAGTGCCGCTCGAATCGATCGCGTGACTTGGATATTCAATTTGGATAGCAGTGCAATCATGGCTCGGCGACCTGGGGCTCGACTACTCTAACCCCGCAGAAGCAGCGTTGGATTCGTAATTTTTATCCACGAGCCAGGAGGGAAAAGGCCGGGATCATCACCCGACGCTTTCACCATCTGGATGGCCGGCGGCGGATTCCAGGGCGGCCGCGCTTACGGCCGCTCCGACGAACTCGGTTTCCAGGCTCAGGAAAATCCGACCCGCTTTTACGACGTCGACGCCACCTTGCTGCATCTGCCCGGCATGGATCACGAGCAACTGACTTTCTACCACAGCGGCATCCAGCGCAGGTTGGCCGCCGTGCACGGGGAGGTGAATCGGGGAGGGGTGGTGTGAGGAGGTGTAATGTTAAATGCGCCAATTCTTTAGCTGTTAACGCATTGCGTAACCTCAGAATCACTGCTCCAGGGCAACAGCCCGTTCTAACCTGACCCCTTTCCCTGACCCCTTTCCCGGTTAATGGCGGGCCCGCAAGGTAGAGCTTTGCTGCGGCAGCGTGTAGTAAATAAATTAGATTAGCTTACAAGTTACCATTAGACTTCTAGCCTGACCCGTTTTGCCCATCTCGCAGTGACCCCACACCCTATCGCTGGCGTCTTAGACTAAACCGTTAGCATTATTTGTCGTTAAGGTAGGTGGTGCCACGCCAACCACCCAGATCATCGTCTACGGCTCCGTCATCTGCATGATCATCGCCATCCTTATCCTTAATCTTATCCTTATTCCTATTGTTATTATTACTCTTTTCCTTATCCTTATTCCTATTGTTACCTCGGCCACTTGAGGCCACCGTCCCAGGTTGGTAATCGTTTCCCTCTTCGTGATAGGAATCGCCGCCCCAGTGCCAGAACAAGGATCCTTCCCAAAGCAGGCCACTGCTCGCAGGACCATGAGCACCACCCTGCGCCGTGAGGCTTTGATCTGTGGTAAAACCATCGCTGTTATCGGGTTTGACCGCAACCAATTGCACTGTCAACGCCCCGTTCCGCCATTCGTTCTGCTTGCCCAGGATATTCGACTTTACGGCACCGGTGTTGGTGGGGATCACGCCGCCTTCCAGAATCGTATCCTCGTTGAATTGCAGTAGCAGAGACTGCAGCCGACGTGTGTCGGTGGCGTCACCCAGTGAGTAAACCGACAACTCTTCGAGCGCATAGTCGTCATAGTCGGAAGCTCCTTTGACAAAGGTTTTGGTAGTGCCATCGAGATCACGGAAGGTGATCGAAAGCCGCATACCCGGAGAAAGGTCGCCATTGATGACCGTGATCTTGAATTTCTGGGCAGGATTAGTAATCGCCTCCTGAACCTCGATCTGCTTGTCCTCGAGAATATTAAAAAAGTCGACTTGGGTGACGTCATACTTTCCGGTGTAGTCGTGGGTATGGGCCTCGTTGCCACCGCGGCCGATTACAGCAATCGTGGTGGCCGTGTCAAGATCGAGATGTCCGCCGAATACCCCGCGTTCACCGGCTGATGACGCGTACCTCGAAACCAGCGGGCTGCTTTCGTACTCCGGCAGGACGTTTCGCACATACGCCCTGACGCCAAAGCCATCAGGGTAGATCGTTTCGTGGACGGAGAAAGGACCCGCGTAGGTTGCGAAAGCAGTCGAGGGGCCACTACCACCAAAAGTTGGAACCAATTCGTAGCGGATTTCGCCCGTACCTGGAGGATTGGGGTCACTGAGCGTTACAGTGATTGTCCCAGTTCCAGGCGAAAACTGAGGAGCGCTGAACCCGATCACCGGTGGCTGCAAAGAAGTCACATGAGGTGGCAGCACCGGCGCTGGACCTTTCGCACCGATCGGCGTGGAGACGTGTCTTGGGCCGGCCGTCGGCGGAACTGGCGCGGCAGTCGCTAAGGCCAGAGGAATCTCAGTTGGGCCAAGCCGATTATCCGGCGAGGTATCCTGATAGTCCCATATCCAGCCTGACTCTTTTGCGAAAAGCACGGCGCCAGCGCGATCTTCGTCGATCAGATCAGTTTTGGGTACCGCTGATTCTGAAAAATGGAAACTCTGAACGCCGGCATCCCCCGACTCCAAAATTTCGAACATCATGTCGTCTTTGTTCCAATGCGCTCGAGGCACTTTGCCACTCGCCTCCTCTTCGGTCTGCATGCGGAAGGTCAGCCGGTTGTCGATCACAGAGGACGACAGGCCAGTCAAGCGGCGTGCACGCTCGCCCGAAGCCCGGCTTTTGAGTTTGTCAGGACTTTGTCGACCGTGTCCGCCTGCGACAGGTCGCCGCCGGAAGCGATGTAGATCCGAACAGCGGAATTGAGGTCGGAAATGTCGATCCGCAGCTTCTCTTCCCGCGCCGCTGATTGAATTCCCTGTAGGGCGCTGGTGCCTACCCCCGCCAGTATTGCCAATATCGCAATCGCAATCAGAGCTTCGACGAGTGAAAAGCCTCCACAGACTTTCGATTGATTTGTAGAGTTCATCTGGTGGCTGGCTGGTAGGTGGCTAGTTAACTGATCCTAAGCGCTATCCACACGTGATATAATAACCATATGCTCATGTAATTGTAATAACTACAATATTTATTTTAAGTTTATTTGCTGAAGCCCGAGGCAGGCGATAAAGGTCAAAAATCCCCCCCGCCGCCTTCAAGCCCGGCTCGAGGTCGAGCTGGGTGCACAAGGGTTGAAAAAGCAAATGGCTGATAGAAATGCATCCGGCAAAATCATTGTCGGCCTCGAAACGAGCGCTGCCGAAATCAGTGAGTTCGGCGTTCCAAGCAAATTCATCGAGCTGAGTATTCGGCGCAGGAATTTCATCCCTGATAACAGCCAGATCTTCAAGCGAAGCCGGCGGCCTCAACATCAATCCTCAGTCTTCGCAGCCAGCGTGCGCTGTAGATCCGTCTTATTCAGATCCCAGGCCTGCTGAGTTTTATCGGCGCGTGTTTTCCAAAGCTCGGCGTCATCCGGCACCCACTCGTAGCCCATCTGTGTGAACATCCGGTCTTTGAGAAGATCAAACTCAAGCGTCGTGCCCGATTCATTCTTGCCGGTGACGACGATTTTTTTGACCACCTCGTCTTCATCATCCGAGAGAGAATCGTGAATCTTGAGTCAGGACTCAACCGTCTCGGCGGCAATCGCTTGATTCAAGGTCGCCCCCTTGGCACGGGCAGATTTCAGGACAAACTCAATGGCCTGCGACTCCGCCTGCGCCGCGGTCAGAATGAGCTGCCGGGTATTCGCGTCGATGTCCTTCATCGTCTTCATCGCATCGACCACCGACGATACGCCATGAATCTTCCGGATCACCGGCAGCGCTTCATCTTCATGATATCCGTCGGCCTCGATATCGGTCGAATTTCGACCTCGCCGTCGATGTCCGCGATCTGCTGGAAATAGCGCCCAAGCTGCGAACTGGTCACCGCCCTCCTGTTTCGCTGCAGCACCAGAATCGAACTCCCAAAGTCAGTATAGAACGCAGAGAACTCCGCCATGACTGCCAGGAATTTGCTTTTTCAATCCTTCCGAAATCAGCCCGCACTTGGGCCGGGGTAGGAGGGGGGCAGTCGGACGGCTAGGGTGTCGTTGTTTGTGCGCCAGCGTTCGGTGGTTGTTTAGGCTTCTTACTTCCGTCACCACGCCGCTTGTAGCCTGACCCTATTCCCAGATTTTCGTCTCTTAAAACCCGCAAATGTCAGCCCCCAAAACAGCTACAACCGCTGTTTTGGAAAGCAGTGATTGCCTTGCATTCGGAATGATTCGCGACAAATGTCAGGGTTTCTGATAGCCGCCCGGCTCGAATCGCACCCGTTCCGGCTCCGGGGGCTCGGTAAAGAATATTCCAAATCCACGGGAGGATCGCGCCGGCAGAAAATCAATTTCCACCTCGTGTTCCTCCTGTCCGGCCCGTCCCAGGATCTGCAATCTGGTCACTGTTTTTCCACCTTTGTTGAACACAGTGGCCAGCACGAGCGCGCCGCCGTCCTGCGGAACTATTTGTTCCACCTTGAATGCAATTTCCGGCGGCCCGTCTTCCACCAAAAAGGCTTTGTAGACAAGGAACCCGAGAGAAACGCACACCAGGATCAGCCCGACTCCGGCGACGACCCATTCGGCCGCGGGAATGAAATCTTCTTCCGGTTCAGTTGAGGACAATCTGCTCATTTTGACATCGGGTTGGCTACCCATTCACAGGATCAATCGTGCGGCGGCGGCTCCGACCGAGGCGGGAAATCCCAGGACAATGGTCTGCGTCACGACCATGAATGCATCTTCGCCGTCGGTCCGTCCGAAACTCCACAAACAATAAGCGCTCACTGCCAACGACAGCGCGTAACCCGTGACCGTGAACCGGCTGAAAACAGCCCACCAGGAGTGCGATTTCGGGTGGCTTTCCTGACCGTGGAACTCAACGTTATAGACAAAGGCGTGCATGATTCCGATGGACACAAAAACCAGCAGGATGGCATGCCAGGCCGACATGGCGTGTGCAATTACCACCATCTCCTCCGTGGGAGCCATATTGAAGGCGAAGAATAACGCGCCGCTCACCATCAAAAACAGCTCGCCCCAATAACCAGGTTTCCTGTCGGGAGCGGCGACCCTTTCCTCCTCAGTCCCCCCCTGCGCGCCACCCATCTGGCTGGAGGCGAGCACCGCTCCCATTCCCGCAGGAATCGCCTGCAGAGTGATTTTACCCACGACTTCCACCATGGACATATTCCAATGAATGACAGCCAGCAGGGATAAAGTGAGCGCCGCCGTGAACGCTCCCACCGCATAGGCGACCAGGGCGTCCACCAAGATTCCGCGAAGCGTGAGACTTTTTTCGAAACCCGAATAATAGGCAAGCCCCGCCAGTAATGGAACAGAAAGCACCAGCATGAGGGCGAGTCGCAACGGTTTCATGTAAAATCCCAGCCACCACATTTCCATGGTCATGAGCAAAGGGATCGTGAATAAAACGGAGCCAGCCGCGGCGCGTGCCAGGCCAATATGAAATTGACGGTTTCGGTTTCGTGCCATGGGGAAGAGGATATCCGAACCTTATCGCAGACAATGTGCCAGCGTGCTGTGGCTTGGCACTCGAGCCGCTATAACAACCGTGAACACCCATCTCAAACACCCATGAAAGCGAAATCCAAGAAGCAACAAATGGCGGCTGGCGCAGCTCTTTCGGCCAAGCGCGGCGAGACCAAGCAGTCGGAACTTCAAGGCGCATCCAAGGAAATGGTGAAAACCATGAGCGAAAAAGAACTCGAGGAAATGGCCTCTACCAAGCGAAAGAATCTGCCGAAATCGAAGAAGTGATGGGGGACGGAATCGCGCATTCCGCCCAGCCAGACCGCTGTTTCGTTGCAAACCGCAATCCGGCGTCATGATGGCTAACCTTCGCCGATCGGTCGAATCAAGAATCTTGTGGCCGATTCTTTGTAATTTAACCCCTCACTGGAAAAAATAGGGGTCAGGCGACCTATTTCAAAATTTCATTGCTTTCCACTCTTTCAAAATGCTCGCCAAGGCCGAGCTCTGCAAGCGTTCGAATCTTCTCACCCGTTCACTGACATTGCTCTTCGATCCCAGAGACAGCCGCTGTGCGATCCAGCGCTGAAGAACCGTGGTGTGACGGCAGATCGCCCATGCGGTGGCGACTGCACTGACATTGCCCCGTGGCATTTTAGGAAAGTTCCCGTCGGCATCAAGTGATAGGCCGAAATGGTCGACGGCACGGGCGATGATCGCTTCCGCCTGCCGAAGATCGCGATCTTTGGCCTGCCTTCCACCCGAGTAGTCGCGGGTGGAGGGCAGAGCGGCACCTTCCTTGCTGCGCTCCGCGGAAATCTGATCCAGTTGGCGCAGCATGGCGTCTTTGAATTCCTCGCTACCCCAATACCAACCCCTGCGCAGGGAACTGTTCAGTGTCTGCCCTTCGATCTCGGCGATGCCACAACGCTTCGCAACTTCGGCAATCATCCGGCCGTCGAGACGTTCGACGAAAAGGTGTCGATTTTTCGCCGTGTCTTTGAATCCGAACAACTCCAGCCCGCTTTCCGCAGCCAACCACTTCGGGCGCTTTTTCGGAGGCAGAGCGTAGCCACGGGCGGTGCTACTCCATGGATAATCGAGGAGACTGTCCGCCTTTTGTTTTTTGGGAGCGATCAATTCAGCCCGTGCCGGATTGAGATGCACGTAGTCCATCAGCGTGGCCAGATACGATGATCCGCCGCCGCTGCGATCATCTTCGATGAGGATGGACTTGTAGCGATCCCCGAACAGCCGGCCCCACAGCTTGTGACGAGTGTTGAAGCGCCGGGTGTAGGTGTTTTGCAGCCAGGCCATGCCAGTCACCAGGTTCGG
>JBBKXR010000007.1:0-7869 GCA_037969585.1 Verrucomicrobiales bacterium | reverse complement strand
CCCCAATCCGATCCGTGCATCGCTTTGCCGGCAATGTTGCGTTTTTCGCTGAAATGATCACGATTTTCCTCAAACACCTGCTGGAGAAATTCGGCGCTTCCAATCGCCACACCCTCGGTGAGGTAGCGAACCTTACAGCGCAGGATATCGCAGACACTCAACTCTCCACCCCGCGCCAGCTCTTCTTCGACCTTTTCACGGCTCATGCCCACTCGACCCGGGGCACCTGTTTGCTCGTTGGGGTCGCGCCTTTCGCCGTGTCCGAACAACAGCATCCGATACCTGGCTGCCGTCGTTCGCCAAGTCACCCGCCGATTGACCGCAAATGAGGATCGACTGAGGATCGCAGCTAAACCGCTCCGGGCAGCATTTTCTCCGCTCCATTGGCTCGTTTTTCCAAAAACATCGGCCCCGCCAGCAACCGCCTCCGCATATCCGCACCATCGATAATCCTTTGGATCGCTGACAATTCCAGCACGCACCGGATTAAGATCGATGTAAGCAGCTACCGTCAGCAGCGCCGTTTCGTCGCCCTCAACGAGCACGCTGCGAAAACGATTTTCCCACAATGTCCCCACTCGCTGATGTCGGCGATTGTGCCAGCGAGTGTAACGCTGCTTCAGTTCCTTGAGAAAAATCGACAGCGAATAGCGCCGCGCTTCATAGCGGTCTAAAATCTCCGCCAGCCAAGTCCCTGACCCTAGGTTCAAGTTCGATGATGTCGCCGCCACCTCCGCCCGGTCGAGCTCTTGAAGTGCCCCGCGAAGCTCCCTTCCGCGATAGATCAGCGGTAGCAACTCCCTCAGCCTCCCTGCCGTAAGGGGTTTCGCCGCGACGATCGTCTCCTGACAAGGCACCCGCACCAGCAGGTGAAAGTGGTTTTCCATTAGGCAGTAGGTCACCACCTGCACCCCACAGAATTCCTCCAGGCGCCGCATCCACTCATGGAAGTGACGCTTTTCTCTCTCCCGCAGGCTTCGAGACTTTCCATTCACTCTTGAGACGCAGTGATAGTACGACTCCACTCCAGGACGTAGTAGTCGGCGCGGCATGAAATCAACATGGCAAATAAACCGCGAAAAGCAATTAATTTTTTTACCGGAAATTATATAATTAGTATGATTCGTTTTTGAAATTTCTGTCTCAGGTCGGTTCTGTGTGGGGTTGGCTTTGTTGCGAAAAGGGGGGGGCTCGGCATTTGTGCTGGAAACCCGTAGCGAACCGGCTAACACTCCGAGCGAATGAAATCCCTTTTGCGCAACGATGTCGTTAAGATCGTTCTGTTCGTCGCCGCGACGCTGACACTTGGCGCTCTGCTGACGGCGCCGGTTTACTGGGCGGCAAAATTGATTGTCGCCAAAGGGTGGCTGCTGGACGGACCGTTGCAGTCGATTCACGAATCACTCGAACGGGCTAAACTTTCGCGCTGTTTCAATCGTGCCATGATGGCGGCTGCGCTGATTTTTGTTTATCCGACCTTGCGTTGGCTTGGGCTGAGCCGAGATCGGCACTGGCTTGGGCTGGAAAAAAATCCCCAGCGGTGGATGCATCTTGCGTTCGGTTTTTTCGTTGCCGGAGGCACTCTGCTGGCGATGGGGTGGGTGTTTACCCAGGTTGGATTTTACAAGGCCAATCCCAAAGCCGACCCGCTGCTGTCGATTATTGGTTCGGCGCTGGTTGCTGCGTTTGCGGTGGCGTTTCTTGAAGAATTTTTCTTTCGCGGTGCATTGCTTGCGCTCGCGCTTCGTACCATGAAAACGATGCCGGCGATGCTGTTCGTGACGGTGTTCTTCGCGGTCGTCCACTTTCTTAAACCGCCTGCCGATCTGCCGGTTATCGATGTCACGTGGAGTGCGGGCTTTTGGATGATTGGTCAGATTTTTGGTCAGTTTGCTGAGCCGGCTTTCATCATCGCGGAGTTTGCGACTTTGTTTTGTGTCGGCTGGATTCTTTGTTGGGTAAGGCTGCGCACGGGTTCGTTGATGCTCGGCATCGGGTTGCACGCCGGTTGGGTTTTCGGCATCAAAACTTACGCGCCGCTGACTCGGCGAGCGATGAAACTGGACGAAATGGTGCCCTGGGCGGGCGCTGATCTAAAGACTGGCCTGTCGTCGCTGATCGTGGTGTTTTTCACCGGACTTGGCCTATGGCTGTGGTTACGTCGACCGGGCGCGGGACGTGGCCCAACGATTGCCTCGACCGACAAAGGCGAAGAAAACGTTCAGTCCGGAAAGGCGACATGATCGCGGTCGCCGCTTGGTCGCGATTTCGCATCTGCCTTGGTGGCGTCCGCGACAGCGTGCTCGGTTTGGTTTATCCGAGACTTTGTGCCGGCTGCGAGGTGCCTCTATTGGAGCGTAATGGTCCCCTTGCGCTGTGCGAGGACTGTGAATGCAGCCTTGAAACCATCAATGAGCCGTTTTGCTCGGTTTGCTGCCAGCCTTTCGATGGTGTCATGACTCAGGGATTTCAGTGCATCAATTGTGGCGACCGGCATCTCGCGTTTGACTTCGCGGTGTGCGCTTACCGCTCGCGTGGGTTGGCGCGTGAGATGGTTCATCAGTTTAAATATGAACATCGCCATCATTTAGCTGGCGTGCTGCGCGAACTGACGGTCCGAGCAGTTGCCGACAGCCGTGTCGATCACGCCGAGGACTGGGTGGTGGTGCCGGTGCCACTACATCCGCGGCGGATGCGGGAACGCGAATTCAACCAGGCCGAAGTGCTCGCCCGTGGACTGGCCGAAAGGCTCAGCTGGAATTATCTACCCGCCTTGCGCCGCGTTCGCTACACCCGCCGACAAGCCCGGCTCGACCGTGGGGAGCGACTGAAAAATCTCAAGTCCGCCTTCGAACCCGCGCGAAGCGAACGCCATCGTCAGGCAGTTAACGATCGGCCGGTGTTGCTGGTCGATGATGTGTTAACCACAGGCGCCACCGCCTCGACCTGCGCGGCTATTTTGAAAAAAATTGGTGCTTCAAAGGTGGTTGTCGTCACGCCGGTGAGAGGTTAAACTCGGCGCTGACCCTCTTCAGGTGGAGTCTGAGCCGGGTCACAAACAGCCAAAGCAATCATGGGAATTTTCAAAAAACGATCCATTGCCTCTTTCAGCAAAAAGAAGCGCGAGATGCCCGAAGGCCTGTGGCAGAAATGCCCCGAGTGTGGCGCGGTGATCCACGAACTCGACCTTGCTCAGCGTTTTCGCGTATGTGGCGGTTGCAGCCACCACTTCGTGATGAATTCGCGTGAGCGTATCGAAATGCTCGTCGATCAGGGTAGCTTCGAAGAGATCGACGCCAAGCTGCAATCGATCAACATTCTCGATTTCAAGGGCTACACCGACAAGATCAAAAGCAATCAGGAGAAGACCGGCATGAAGGACGCCGTGGTCACCGGACGCGCCACATTTGGCGGTCACCGTGCGGTCATCGCTGTCATGGATTTTCGCTTTCTCGGCGCGAGCATGGGTTCTGTGGTCGGTGAAAAAATCACTCGCGCCATTGAAATGGCGACTGCTGAGCGTTGCGGAGTGATCGTCATTTCCGCTTCCGGCGGCGCGCGCATGCACGAGGGCATTCTCAGCCTCATGCAGATGGCCAAAACCAGTGGTGCGCTGGCTCGCCAGAGCGCGGCTCGGCTGCCTTACATTTCTGTGCTGACCCATCCGACCACCGGTGGGGTCACCGCCAGCTTCGCCACGCTTGGCGATGTCATTATCGCCGAACCGAAGTGCATGATCGGATTCGCCGGCCCGCGCGTGGTCAAAGAAACGACTCATCAGAATCTGCCCGAGGGATTCCAGACCGCCGAATTCATGCTCGCGCACGGCTTGGTCGACAAGATCACCCAGCGAGGCGATATGCGCGATACGCTGACTCAGTTGCTGCGCTTTATGCAACCGGCGGAAGAGGCAGCAGCGTCGTAGCGGAAGCATTTTTTTGCGATGGGACTCTAGCAGGATCATTCTTGCCGATCACGGCGTGCCAACGCAGGGCGGCGGGCGGAGTGCCATCCCTACATTCGCGTTTCAGGCTAAATGAACCACGACCAGGCCATCGACTGGCTTTACGGCACGCAGTTGTTCGGTATCAAACTGGGCCTCGATCCGGTGCGCCGATTGCTCGGTGAAATGGGGATTCCGGTTGAACGCACCTTCGGTCGGGAAATCGTTCACGTCGCCGGGACCAACGGCAAAGGATCGGTGTGCGCGATGATCGAATCGGTCACCAGACTCGCCGGACGGCGCACAGCGATGTTTACCTCGCCGCACCTGATTGAGTTTCGCGAGCGGGTCCGCGTCGATGGAGAGATGATTTCTGAGAGCGACGTCGCCCGACTGCTTACCGATATTCGTGAGCGCATTCATGATTGGGATCCGCATCCGACGTTTTTCGAAATCACACTCGCCATGGCGGCCAAGTATTTTGCCGAAAGCGAAGCCGATCTGTGGATTCTCGAGACTGGCATGGGCGGGCGCCTCGACGCGACCAACGCGTTCGAATCCGATGTTGCTGTGTTGACCCCGATCGCGCTCGATCATCAGCAATGGCTGGGCGAGACGCTGGGGGAGATCGCCGGCGAAAAAGCGGGCATCATTGGCGAGGGTGAACCGGTGTTCAGTTCGGCGCAGCCAGAGGAGGCGATGCAGTCGATCCTTGCGGTGGCACCGGAAGTCTATGTCATCGATGGCGAAACCCCCGCCGACTGGTCGATGAGTCTCAAAGGGCCGCATCAGCGTAAAAATGCCGCCCTTGCCGGCACCGTCGCTCATGCCGTGATCGGCGAACATTGCGATGATGAACTGCTGCGTGTCGGTATCGAACAAGCTCGCTGGCCCGGGCGTTTCGAAATTCTCGACGATGGCAATCTCATTCTCGATGGTGCTCACAATCCCGCCGCCGCGAGAGTGCTGGTGGAGACGTGGCGTGAAGAGTTTGGCGAGGAACGCGCCACCGTCGTCCTCGGCGCTGTCGGCACCAAGGATGTCGATGGTCTGCTCGATGAGCTGCGGAAAATCGCCGACCGATTCATCTTCGTGCCGATCAAATCGCAACGCGGCATGTCTCCCGACGAACTCGTCGTTCAACTGCGTG
Source organism: Verrucomicrobiales bacterium (assembly GCA_037969585.1). GTDB lineage: Bacteria > Verrucomicrobiota > Verrucomicrobiia > Verrucomicrobiales > DEV007 > JBBKXR01. The sequence goes on along the minus strand of JBBKXR010000007.1, from coordinate 2,776 downwards.
AACGACGGCCCGCAACGACCGCGGCTTCGCTTAGCGCCGCGCTTGAGCAGGGCAAGTCAGGAAAAATCCTCATCGCTGGCTCGCTGTTCCTCGTCGGCGAAGCGCTTGCGTTGCGGCGAGGGGCTAAAAGTGTTCGAGATACGGAGCAGTAGGGAAATTTTCAGCTACATCGGAAACATTTCTGCGATCAGCTGTTTTGCCTTTGTTGCATGCTCCTCTGTAGTGAAGACCATGAACCCGTGGTTCAGAGGTTCGACGCGGACATCAAGGTCGTTTCGCTCTAATTCTGAGATGACCTGCTTGAGTCCGACGCCATCGAAAAAGCCAAGCGAACCCGGCTCTTCACCCTCCGCAATGATCACATGTTCCCAATGCTGAGCATCCTTCCAGCCAGAATCTCCGCTTGCATAGCGATTGGCGATCTGAGCGGCGCTTATCGAGTCCAGTAAGGTTTTGTATTCGTGATAACCATCTTCAGAGTCATTCGAATACTGCAGTAGAAATTGGTCGTTCTCGACCTGTTCTCCGCGAAGAAAAGTATATTCGGATTCCGTTAGCGCGAAGGAAGCGCCTTCTATCGGTGCCAGGACATCCAGCAAGGCGGCGAGATCTTCGGGAATCTCGTCGATGGGATCAGGTATTGTGGAGATAACGAGTCTCATGCTTTTGCAATTGCGGCGGGTAGCCTAGATTGAATGACCTCGTCACGAAGTCCAATCAAATGGTCGGAGGCAGTAGTAGTAGTAGCGATACCGATTGATTGATTGATTGATTGATTGATCGACTGCGAGCTTGGCGGTCGCCTGACGAGGCATGCAAAAACGTGTATCCTAGATTGCGATGTCTGAAGCTTCACCAATCACCTACCTCGACAACAACGCCACCACGCCGATCGATCCTGAAGTGCGCGAGGCGATGCTGCCGTATTTGGGTGAGCATTTTGGCAATCCGTCGGGCGGTTATGCGATAGCGCGCAAGGCACGGGCGGCGGTCGAGGCGGCGCGCGAATCGGTCGCCGGCTTGATCGGGGCACAGGTGGACGAAATCGTGTTCACCAGTTGCGGCACCGAATCGATCCACACGTCGATCGCGTCGGCGATCGCCAGCTTTCCCGATCGGCGACACTTGGTGACGACAGCGGCGGAGCACAGTGCGACTTACGAACAGTTCAAGCGACTCGAGGAGCGCGGCGGATTTGAGGTGACCTGGGTCGGTGTCGATGAACAGGGACATGTCGACATGGACGCGTGGAGCGCGGCGATGCGGGCAGGGGAGACCGTGTTGGCATCGATGATCTGGGCGAACAACGAGACGGGAGTGATTGCGCCGGTGGTGCGGGCGGCGGAGATCGCTCGCGACAATGGCGTGCTGTTTCACAGCGATGCGGTGCAGGCGGCGGGAAAATTGTCGATCAATCTCGGCAGCGAAAGTCCGCTGGCGATGCTGTCGTTGTCTGGGCACAAACTACATGCGCCGAAGGGTGTCGGCGCTTTGTGGGTGAATCGGCACGTGCGCTTTTCGCCGTTGCTGGTCGGTGGCGGGCAGGAAAACGATAGGCGTTCGGGCACGGAGAATGTTCTCGGGATTGTCGGCTTTGGCAAAGCGGCTGAATTAGCGCGCGCGACGCTGGCGGATGACGTTCTCGATCAGCTTGCCGAAATGCGCGACGCGTTCGAGGCGCAGGTGATGTTGAAATGGCCGCAAGCCGAGATCAATGGTGATGTCGATCGGCGCCTGGCGAATACCTCGAATCTGTTTTTCCCGGGGATCGACGCTGAGGGACTCCTGATCCTGCTCGATCGGGCAGGTGTTTGCTGTTCGCCGGGATCGGCGTGCAGCACGGGTGCGGTCGAGCCGTCGCGGGTGATCAAGGCGATGGGTCACTCGGCATCACGGGCACGTAGCAGTGTGCGTTTTTCGTTTTCGCGATTCAATACGGTGGCGGAGGTCGAAGTGGGCGCGGCGGTGGTGGTTGAGGCGGCGCGCAAACTCGACACTGGCCTCGGTGCTCCCACCAGCCGTGGTGGTCCGGTCATTTTTAACAGCTGAGATTGCGGCCTTGCTGAGCACGGTTTTGGCGGCCAAATGCCCAATGTTTTAGAATTTGACCTATCGGGCCTTTGGACCCAACGTTAGCGCCCGCAAAATCTGGCCAAAAGGCTCTCGTATTTGCTCCTGTAAAACTCATGACACGCCACACCATCTCCGTTCTCGTAGAGAACAAGTTCGGCGTTCTAGCGCGTGTCGCCGGAATGTTCAGCGGTCGCGGTTACAACATTCACAGCCTGAATGTTGGGCCGACGCACGATCCTGAAATCTCACGCATGACGATCAACGTCCGTGAGAAGGAGAACACTCTCGACCAAATCATCAAGCAGCTCGACAAGTTGGTCGATGTCATCGAGGTGGTCGATTTTCGTGACAGTGAAAATGTATTTCGCGAACTGGTTCTGCTGCGCATGAAGGCGGACCGCGAGACGCGTGCCGAGATCATCGAGCTGTGCGACATTTTCCGCGCCAAGATCGTCGATGTCGCTCCCGACAAGCTGACCATCGAGCTGACCGGCAACGAGAGCAAGATGAGCAAGTTCATCGCGCTGATGGAGAATTTCGAAATTCTCGACATGAGCCGCACCGGCAAAATCGCCCTGCCTCGCGCGGATCAGCCGCGCGTCGGCCGCTGAGCAGTCATCAGACTGTAGCAACCCCTCCGCCCGTCGTTTCGGGCGCTACACTGTTTCTTTTTACTCAAAACAAAATCTCACTAACCCAGACC
>JBBKXR010000006.1:0-17108 GCA_037969585.1 Verrucomicrobiales bacterium | reverse complement strand
GAGTTGGTGGCGTTGCAAAATTTGTTAAACGACGTCATAACGAAAGACATCGTGGCTACATTGACATTGAAAGATATCCCCGATGACCTTTACGCGGCGTTCCGTTCGCGGGCCAAAGTTCATGGACGCAGCTTGCACCAAGAAATCATCGAAGCTTTGAAGGGCTTAGCATTCCCGCAGTCATTCAACGCTGAATCTTTCCTCGATGGGGCTCGAAAGTTGAGAGCTCGGCAGGGCTTTGAGACGTCCCTGGATGAAGTGCTCGCGGCGGTTGAGGAAAGCCGCTGATGCCGGTCGTGGATGCCAGTGTTCTGCCCTGATTAAATCGCCTTAGCAGGAGGCAGCGTGGTGCTGTAAGAGATGAACCGATTATTGATCGCCGTTTTTCCGATGCTTGCGATTGTGGCGGTTTGGGCGCTTTCACATACTCGACAATTGGAGGTCAATGCGAACCTCAACGGCTATTTTCATTGTCATTCATCGGTTTCGCACGGCAGCGTTACGCTGGCATTACTGAAAGAATCTCCTTATGTCGATTTTCTGAAAATCGACCTGCTACGTTATGAAGGGGAATATGACGGGCGAGGAACTATCCTTGGTGCATCTGCGGAAGATGGAGGGCCTTTGGCGGAAACGCTGTTGGGTACTTTTAGAGCCGATCAGGGGTTCTACTTTGGAGGAATTGACTTTGCTGGTTACGCGATCAGCTTCCCGATCTGGCTGCTGGCGCTCGTGATATTGACCTGGTGCTATTTCTTTGTTTATCGAAGAAGCGGTCAACGAGATTGCCGGTCTTGAAGCTCGATTACAAATTTCATCGGGAAATGCTGACAAAGCTCTGTTAGCTTTCTCTTCAATGCTGGATTTTTGTGACGAGCCCTATTGCTTCTTTGAGGCGAAGCCGAGCCGGCTGGTGATGGCGATTTCGCGGGCGGTGAATCGCTTCTACAGTTTGGGCAATCCGAATCATAGAATTTCGGAGCTGGAGCTGTCGGGGCAGAATCAACGGGTGCGCGAGATGGTTGCGGCATCGGAGTCGGGGCGGGGGGCGCGACTGCTGTTTGTTGCCAATCACTCGACACACAGCGATCCTCAAGCGATGACTGAAGTGCTGCGCCAACTGGGGGCGCGGACACATTTCATGGCGGCCTACGATGTGTTTTTGCGCAGCCCAATGACGGCGTGGACGATGCAGCGCAACGGGGCTTTTTCGGTGGATCGCGAGGGCAGCGATTCGAAATCGATGAAGACCGCGGTGCGGGTGCTCGGTGAAGCGCCGCACGGCTGTGGGCTGACGATTTTTCCGGAGGGAAATGTTTACCTTACCAACGATCGGGTGACGCCGTTTCTCGACGGGGCGGCGTTTATTGCGCTCAAGGCGCAGAAGCAGGCGGGCGCTGAGCGGCCGATCCATGTGGTGCCGGTAGCGATAAATTTCACCCATCTTGGCGATGTCCGTGAGGGGATCTGTCAGCGCTTGCAAACGCTGGCGGAGGAGGCGGACTCGAGCTTCGACAGGGCGGCGGATCCGGTGCAGGAAATGTTGCGCATCGGTCAGTTGCTGCTGGCTCGAAATCTGCGCAGGCGCGGCTTGCTGGCGGATCCGGAGCTCTCATTGACTGAGCAGTTGGCGTCGTCGGCGGATGAAATCCTCTGCGGCTTGGAAAAGAAGCTCGGGCTGCGTGCCAAGCCGAACGACACGCCGGTCGATCGGGTGCGCAAGGCACGCGCGAAGCTGCATCAGTTGCGCACCGATCCGGAGCAGGGCGCGGCTTTTGCCGAGGCGCACAAGGAATCGTGGGCGGATGAGGCGATCACGGCGTTTCGCATCATTAACTATGGCACGCCGTATGTTTCGGAGAAGCCAACGGTGGACCGTTTTGCGGAATCGAGTGAGCGGATGATGGAGGATCATTTTTCCAAAGCACTACCGCCGTTGGGTGAGCGGCGGGTGGTGGCGCATGTTGGCGAGCCGATCGATCTGAGCGGGGAGCGATTGGAGGCTTTTTCGAAGCGTTCGCGGGTGGCGGTGACGGATCTCAGTCTCGAGATGGAGGGGGCAGTGCAGGCGGGCCTGGATGCGGAGAACGCGGTCAATTCGGCAGCGGGCGGCAAACTGTTCGGCGAAACTTGTTGAGCCGAGTCGACGGCAACGGGGAATTGTAGGGCGAGCGCTCCGCTCGCCACTCGGAGCGGGCGACGGGCTCGTCCACTGTCCGAGTTCTCAGCCAACTCTCGCCAAAGCATCGAGGCAGGCGTAGCGCCAGCCCTGCAATCGCGGCCTGACTTGGAGCGGGCGACGGCGCCCGGCTGTGCGGCGTGCTACCTGCGGGGATTCGCGATTGTGCGTAACAAAAGCGCGCCGTGGCGTTATAGTTGGGCGGACGCTTTTATAAATGGACGCCAATGACGAAGAAGACCGGCTCATCCGCGACGTGCGGGATGGGCAGCTTGAGGCTTACGAAGCCTTGATCCATCGTCATGCCGCGCGCTTGAAGGCCTTCATATCAATGCGCCTGCCGGTGCCGCATCTGGTCGATGAGATCGCCCACGAGTCTTTCGTGTTTGCTTACCGGCATCTGAAAGACTTCGAGATCGGCACGGATTTTGGCAAATGGCTGCGCGCCATCGCTCACAATTTGGTGCGCAAAGAGGTGCTGCGCTACAGCCGCTCGGGAAAGAATCAGGAAAAATACCTCGAGCATTGTCTAGTGGAGCGCAGTTCTGCAGCGGGCGATGCCTGGCGGCCTGAGTCACCAGTGGTGGCTTTTCTCGAGGAATGCGTGCATTCGCTGCCCGAAGCACAGCGCGAGTTGCTCGGCGAGCGTTATCGCTGGTCGCGCTCGACGCGGGAACTGGCGCAGAAAACCGGACGCAGCGAGGCTTGGGTGCGGACTAATTTATGCCGGATCCGCAGCGCGCTGCGGGCCTGCGTTGAGGGCAAACTGGATTCAGCGGAGGAGGCGCGCTCGACCCCGTCATGAGCATCAATCCGGAACAGGTTGACGCCTACATCAGTGGCGAGCTGCGCGATGAGTCGGCGAAATTTATCGAAGGCTCGATCCGTCGCGACGAGGCCCTTCAGGATGAGATTTTTCTGCAGGCGCAGATCGATCAGGCGCTGCGCTGGATGTATATCGCTGAGGACGAATCCTCTACGTCTACAGATGGTGAGCAGGCAGCACCGAGTGCGCAGCTTGACGAATTTGTCGCCGGGGTAATGGCTTCGGTCGGCACCGGCGACGAGCGCACGCTGGCGCGTTCGGTTTTGACCGAACTGCTTGAGGAGCAGGCCCGTAAGCGACGGCCGACGCCGTGGTGGGACTTGGCCAAGGCGGCGGCAGTGGCGGCGGTGGCGGTGTTGGCGACGGTGTTGGCACTTAATTCGATCGAAGTCCGTGACGAGGTCGCTGATGCCAAGCGCGAGGCGGTCGAGGAGGCGCGTGTTCTGGCGCGGATCACGCAGGAGCGCAATGCGGTCTGGGGGCGTGCAAGCACGGTCAAACGCGATGGCGAATGGTTGAGTTCGGGCTTGCTGCATCTGCAGACTGGTTTGGCGGAGGTGACTTTCGATAATGGTGCACGGGCGATTCTCGAGGGGCCATGCTTTCTCGATATTCAAACGCCGCAGCGGGCGTTTTTGCGCCGCGGTCGGATGACGGTCGAAGTGCCGCCGCCGGCAGTGGGTTTTGTGGTCAACACGCCGTCGATGAATGTCGTCGATCTGGGCACGCGCTTCGGAATGATCGTCGATCCCGATGGCACGTCGGAAGTTCACGTCATGGAGGGCCTGGTCGAGGCGACGCGCAGCGAAGGCCGAGCGGTGCCGCTGCAGTTACGTGAGGGCTTGGCGGTTCGTGCTGATCGACGCACGCGCAGTCGTCTGATGCCGATTGATTACAGCGGTGACATTTTTGCACTGCGGGTCGGGGGCAAGGCTACGGCTCCGCCGGCGACGATGGTTTATCGCTTCGATGAGGCGGTGGGTCCGATTCTAGAGGATTCCGGTTCGGGCTTTGATGACGGCCCTTTTGAACTGAGTCTTGAGTCCGGCAATAATCAGGGGGCCTTGGTGGAGGCGACGCCGCGTCGTTCGACCGGGCGCATTGGCAGTGGCCTGGTGTTTCGCCGCGGCGAAAGTTTGTCGACTGCGATGCCGGCGAGTTTAAATACTTACACAGGGCACACGATGGCATGCTGGATCAAGCTCTCGCCGAACGGTGCGACGGACGTTGATGGTGTTGCGCCGACGATCCTGCGTCTGGCTCCAAAATCAGGGAGCGGCGAGGCGTTGCTACCGAGTGCGGGCAATGCTGAATTGGCCGGTGCGAGTTGGAAAATCAGCTGCAATGCCGACGCGGGTGACGGTTCTTTGGGCGCCCTGCGTGTTGATTTTGGCGAGGGCTTCGTGATTGGCACGACGGATCTGCGAGACGGGCGCTGGCACCATATCGCCAGCCGCTTTGTCGGGGCCGAGGGGCTTGTCGATCCCGGCGATGCTGATTCAACGGCGACGCCGGACGTCGCCACGCATGTGCGTTTATTTGTCGATGGCGATTTGGAGGCGACCGGTGCTTTCCGCCGGCAGGCGATCGTCGGTCCTGGCGATTCTAAAAATGGCGAGATCGAACCGGTTTTTCTCGGTATCGGCAGTGATGCGCGCTTCGAGGGCTCGATCGATGAGGTCATTATCAGCCGGGGTGCTTTGAGCCCGATGATGATCTATCAACTGGCACGTGAGCCGGAACGACGAGCAGCGAATTTTTAGACAACCCGAACCTCAAATAAAGATCGACCTTTTTTGTCACAAAATACCCGCCTGCCGTTATACAATGATGAACGGCGTTGAATGTAGGTGAAACTCCGTTATAATTACCATAAATCAGCCTTTCCGCTTTTGGCGTTCGCGCCGACACTTCTTATCTTCTCAAGTCTACCGTTAACTACTGACATGAAATCCGTTCAGCCTTCTCTTGAAAATTCCCGACAGTCGCGCGCTGTCATTGATGACAACCGAGCAGCGAGACACATCGTGCGCACGGCATTTACGGCAGTAGCCGTTGCCGTCGCACTCTTGTCGAGCAGTCTTTTTGCCGCTGAATCGCGAACCTGGACAGACACCGACGGGCGCACGGTCGAGGCCGAATACCTCGGTTACGAAGGTGGCGGCAGCAATATCATGGTCAAGCTCAAGCTCGCTGACGGCAAAGAGTTGAAGTTTCCCTTTTCCAAGTTGAGCAAGGACGATCAGGTTTTCGTGCAAAGTAATGTTCCCAAAGACGCTTCGTCGATCGCCGCGGAGATTGACCGTCTGGTCGATGCCAAGCTGGTCGAAGCTGCCGCTGAGATCCGCACGCAGGGTTCCGAGCTGTTCGCTCGCACCGACCTTGATGCAAAGCAGAAAGAGAAGGATGTCGAAGAGCTTCAGCGTCAGATCGCGATGACCGTGCCGAACCCACGCTCGACCGACGAGCAGTTCGTGCGTCGGATTTACCTCGATGCTGCCGGCCGTATCCCGACCTACGAAGAATACATGAAATTCGTTGATTCCTCGAGCCGCAACAAGCGCGCTGAGTTGATCGACGAGTTGCTCGACTCGGAAGCCTACGTCATGCATCTGTTCAACTTTTACAGTGACCTGCTGCGAATCCGCTCCAGCGTCAGCATGAATGCCAATCAATTGCGCGGCATCAGCTACATCGACTGGGTCAAGGACAAGATCCGTGAGGATAAGCCCTACGACGCGATGGTTCGTGAAATGCTGACCGCTACCGGCAAAATCTGGGACAACCCGGCAACCGGTTACCTTATCACCGACCTCGGCATGCCTCTGTGCAACCTGTCGAACACGTTCACCGTTTTCCTCGGCACTGAAATCACCTGTGCCCAGTGTCACGATCACCCGTTCGAAGAAGTCTATCAGATGGACTTTTTCAAAATGGCCGCCTTCATGGGTGAGACTGAAGGGCGCTCTCGCGAGCAATCTCAAGGTAGAGAAGCACTCGGCCGGATGAACAAGTTGCTGGTTGATGGCGGCAAACTTCGTGAAGGTCAGGATCGCGACAACGCCCTCGGCAACATCGTCGGAACCTATGGCTACGATGTCCACGACACTGACAAGAATACCGTCAAACTGCCGCATGATTACAAGTATGACGACGCCGACCCCAATGCGTCGGTCGACCCTGCGGCTTACTTCGGCGACATCGTTGACCTTGAGAAATACGATACGCCTCGTGAGGCTTTTGCCGATTGGTTGACCTCGAAAAACAACCCCCGTTTCACGGTGAACCTCGTCAATCGCCTATGGAAACGCGCCTTCGGTCTGGCTCAGATCGAGCCCGTATTCAACATCCCCGGTCACCTCGACGGCCAGGCGCAGAACTACGATCTGCTCAAGTTCCTCGAAGACTCCATGAAGGAGCTCGACTACGACGTGAAGGGATTCATGCGTGCCATTTACAACTCGAACGCCTACCAGCGCGAGGCTACCCGACTGACACCTTCGCTGGTGCAGGTCGATAACGGCACCTACCATTTCCCCGGACCGATCCTGCGCCGCATGACTGCCGAGCAGATGTGGGACTCGCTGGTCGCTCTGACCATTCCGGATGCCGACGGTGTTCGTCGTCGTGGATGGGAAGACTACAAAGCGGTCATGGATACCGACTTTGACTCCATCAAAACGGCCGACGACGTGCTCGCATTTAAAGAGCGCTACTACGCGGTCGGTGGCACTGACTCGGGCGAAATGATGGGCAGCACCCGCATCGGCGGTGCCGATATGGTTCGCGCTTCGGAATTGTCCTTACCTCAGCAGCCTGGTCACTTCCTTCGCGAGTTCGGCCAGTCCGACAAATTGCTCATCGAAAACCAGTATGACACCGGTTCAGCGCCGCAGGTTATGGCACTGCTCAACGGCAGCATCACCAACAAGACGCTGACCGATGAAAATTCCTACCTGATGAAAGTTGCTGCCGGTGAAGGCCGTGGCGACCGCGTCGAAAAAATCTTCGTCAGCATCCTCGGACGCATGCCGACCTCCGACGAGTCCGGCAAAGCGAAATCCGCCGCTCGCGCTGGTCGCGAAGGTGAGCCTCCGGGATACGGCGACCTCATCTGGGCACTCGTTAACACCCGCGAATTCATGTTCATCCAGTAAGTAAATTGGCGCGGAGCTACCTATCGGAAGCCCGCGCGATTCTCACTAGCCAAACCAATCTACGAAAAACATCCTAACTAGAATCCAGTCATGATTACCAAAGCTCAATTGTCACAACTCGACCCGCTCAGCCGCCGCCAGTTTGTGGCCAATGCGGCCAAAACCGCCCTCGGTGTCAGCGTATTGCCGCTGTTTGCCGGCAAAGCCGTTGCCGCCCAGCCCGGCAAAGCCAAGCATTGTATCTTCCTCTACATGAGCGGCGGTATGACCCACATGGATACCTTCGATCCCAAGCCAGGCGCCGAGACGCAGGGCAAAACGGGCATCGCCAAGACCCCGGTCGCCGGTATCAACCTCAGTGAGTTCATGCCTAAGCTGGCCAAAGGTTTCAACGACATCGCACTGATCCGTTCGATGACTCAGAAAACGGGCGATCACCGCGGTGGTAGCTACGTCATGCACACCAGCTACAATCCACGCTCGACCATCCGGCACCCGTCGATGGGTCCGTGGGCGCAGCGCCTGCTCGGTAAGAACGAAGGCATGCAGCTGCCTGACAGCGTTACCATCGGAGCCGGCGGTGAGCATCCTGGCGCAGGTTTCTTTGGCCCGTCGATGAGTCCTCTGCCGATCGGTGATCCGATGAAAGGTGTGCAGAACTCACGTTTTGCCGAAGGCATCGAAGAAAAGGATTTCGACAAACGCCTCAAGCTGATGTCGACCTTCAACGAGACCTTCACCCAGAAGTTCAAGACTGACGAAGTCAAAGCCTACTCGGATTTCTACGACGAAACCCTCAAGCTGATGAAGAGCGAAGACCTCGACGTCTTCGATCTTGAGAAAGAGCCCGATTACAAAGCCAAGCTGGAGCGTTACGGTGACAACCGTTTCGGGCAGGGCGTACTGCTTGCCAAGCGCCTTGTCGCCAACGGCGTGCGCCACGTTGAGGTCACCCTCGGCGGCTGGGACATGCACAACGATCTGTGGAGTGCGATCCCCGAGCGTGCCGGCAGTCTCGACATGGCCATCGCCGCACTGATCGAAGATCTTAAGGCCGAAGGCCTGTTCGAAGAAACCATCATCTGCCTCGCTTCTGAGTTTGGTCGTACGCCGAACATCAACTCGAACGGCGGACGTGACCATCACCCGCGGGTGTTTACCACCATGCTCGCCGGCGGCGGCATCGTCGGTGGCCAGGTCTACGGTGAGTCGGACGACAAGGGTATCGCCGTTAAGGAAAACCCCTGCGAAGCCAAAGACTTCAATGCGACCATCGCTTACGCCATGGGCCTCGACCTCAACGAAGTGGTTTACGCACCGTCAGGTCGTCCCTTCCTCGTTGCCGGTCACAAGCAGGATCCAAAGACCAAGGAGATCACCACCGAAGGTCAGCCGATCATGCAGTTCTTCTCCTGATCTCATCGGAGTCGGAACAACCGCAAGAATCACGAAAACCCGGAGGAGCGATCCTCCGGGTTTTTTTTGTGGGTGGGAAATGTGTAGAGCGTCTCGCACGCCTACTGATTTAGACCTGATCGAAATCGATGAAGGTCGCGGGTATCGGGAGATGTGGCGCGATGCCTGGAAAGCGATTGATTGAGTTAATCCAGTGAAGACTGGAGTGGGCTGACCTGCCTCTGGCCGAAGCTGGTTCCTCTCCTCTCCTCTGCTCTGCTCTCCGATTTGGAGAAAGAGAAAAAGTGCTCGAGGGGGGACTCGAACCCCCACGGATCGCTCCACAGGATCCTTAATCCTGCGCGTCTACCAGTTCCGCCACCCGAGCTTGGATGATTGAGTTGAAAACAATCGTCTCTGATATCGAGCGTATCGAATGATAATGCTCGTCTCAGAGGGCCGGAAACTAAGTTGGTTTTTTCTCTCTGGCAAGTGTTCTTTGCTGTGGCATGGCTGGGTGGCCGGACAGGCGATTTCTTCGATAAACCACGGCTCAACTGCACCATGAAAAAAGCGCGCTACGCGGTCATCATCCCAGCTTGCAACGAGGCGGCCTGTATCGAGACGACCGTCGGTAAATTGACCGCCACGCTGCCGTCGGAGCACTATGTGGTTGTGGTCGGCGTCAACGGGTCGACCGACCAAACGGCAGATCTGGCGAGGCGCTGCGGTGCGGTGGTCGGTGAGACAGAACAGCGCGGCTACGGTTATGGCTGCCAAGTGGCGATCGATGCCCTGAATGCCGTGCCGTCGTCGGCGTCCGGCCCCGTTGAGGGCTACGTATTTTTTGCAGCCGACGGTGCAAACACAGTCGCCGATCTCCAACGGTTGATCGCCGTGCTGGAAAATACCGGTGCCGACATGGCGATCGGCTTACGGCGTTTTGACTTGCGCACCTGGTGGCACGAGTTCGGTCGAGCGCTGCCCAATTTGATTCTGGGCTTGGCAGCTTGGCCTTTGAGCGGGCATTTTTATCACGACCTCGGCCCGTTGAGGGCAATTCGTCGCGAAACGTTCGAGCGAATGGCCCTGCGCGAGATGACCTACGGCTGGACGATCGAAGCCCAGGTGCGCGCAACGCACCTGAATGCGTCGGTGGTGACTTTGCCGGTCACTGAACGCGAACGAATCGCCGGTGAGCAAAAGGTGAGCGGTGTCTCGCCGTGGCGGTCCGCGCGAATCGGCCTTGCGATCTTCGCCGCAGGCGTGAGGACGTTTTTCAGGAGCTAGGAGTTTTCTAAAGTTGGTGCAGCGGTGGAATGGTAATTTTCCGCTAAGAGCTAACCGCCTTCGCCGTCGGGCTTCGGAGCACTTGCGGCGACGCGCTGGTAGAGCTTGCTAACGGTCATTCCCTGGACGGAAATGCTGAAAATCACTACTACATAAGTCAGCGTCAGGAAAAGCGAGCGGCCGGAGCTTTCGGGTAATGTCAGCGCGAGAGCGACCGAGATGCCGCCGCGCAATCCGCCCCAGGTGAGCATCGGCAGAACGCCATGGCTGAAGCGGCGGAACGGGCGCAGTGCAGTGACTGGAATTGATACGGCGATGAAGCGTGCGAGCAGTACCAGTGGGATCGCGATCAGGCCGAGCAGGAGCGTTTTTCCTGTGAAGGAGATGACCAGCACTTCGAGCCCGATCAGCGCGAACAGGAGGGCATTGAGGATTTCGTCGATCAGCTCCCAGAACAGATCGAGGTGCCTGCGCGTTGTATCGGACATCGCCAAGGTGCGACCGCGATTGCCGATCATCAGTCCGGCGACGACCATGGCCAGCGGGCCGGAGGTGTGCAGATTGCTGGCCAGCGAGTAACCGCCGGTGACCATCGCGAGGGTGATGAGGACTTCGATCTGGTAGTTGTCGATGCTTTTCAGCAGGCGGTAGCCGATGTAGCCGAGCACCGCACCAAAGGCGATGCCGCCGATCACTTCGACGCCAAAAAGATGAGCGATGTGTGCTGCACTGGGTTCGTGTTTGCCGGTGGCGATGCCAAGCAGGGCCAAAAAGATGACCACGCCGACGCCGTCGTTAAAAAGCGATTCGCCGGTGATCTTGGTCTCGAGTGATTTCGGCACCTTGGCTTTTTTGAGAATGCCGAGCACCGCGACGGGGTCGGTCGGGGAGATCAACGCGCCGAACAAAAGGCAGTCGATCAGTCGCAGATCGAAGCCGAACAGCGGCAGTAAAAAATAAAACGTGCCGCCGATCACGAACGTCGACACGATCACTCCAAAGGTTGCCATGCCGGCGATGACGAATTTCTGCTGCCGCAGATCGTCGAGATTGACGTGCAGTGCCCCTGCGAACAGCAGGTAGCTGAGCATGACCTCAAGCAGAGCTTCGTGAAAATCGATCTGTTCGACCAGCGCGTGAGCCGCGTCATCGATCGCCGGGATGAATCGGCTCAACACGATGAGCACGACTGAGAAAACCAGTGCGATCAACATGATGCCGATGGTGGTCGGCAGCTTCAGGTAACGGGCGTTGAGGTAGCCGAGCGTCGCGGCGATGGCGAGCAGGATGGCAGAGAGTTCGAACAGTGACATAGGCGAGAAGGGGTGCCTTTAATAGCGGGAGAGCTCGTCTTTTACAAGCAGTTGCCCGTCGGAAGCGGTCGGATGAGTCTTTCGGTCGCTGTGAAAATAGTGAAAAATCATCCATCCGCGTGCTTGCTACTCGTCAACGCTTCGTTAACTATACTCGTTCTAAGACCGATTCGGATTCGCTTGTTAAGGCGCGCCGGGCGCTTTCTAAGTGTCTGAGCGACTGTACTTCTCAGCGTTCTGCGCCGCATTTTTCAAGACAATGTCCAACCGCTACGAAATTCGCGAAGAAATAGGCAAGGGCGGTTTGGGCGCCGTTTACCTCGCCTTTGACACCCAGCTTCAGCGTGAGGTTGCGATGAAGCGAGTGCTGACCACCGAGCACGGTAGCGCAGAGGAGGTTCAGAAAGCTGCCGACAATCTGCTCGCCGAGGCGCAGACCTTGTCGACGCTGAATCATCCGAACATCGTCACGGTGTTCGATGTCGGTCAGGATGAGAAGGGCGGCTTCGTCGTCATGGAGCTTCTCAATGGGGAAACACTCGACGACACGGTTGCGCGCGGGGTGCTGACGCAGGAAGATTTCATGGAAGTGGTCATCCAGACCATGGAAGCGTTGATCGCTGCGCAGGCAGCCAACGTGCTGCACCGCGATCTAAAGCCGACCAATGTCATGGTCATCTGGCAGCCGAGTGGAAAATTCCAAACCAAGATTCTCGACTTCGGGCTCGCTAAACTGACCAAGACGCCATCCGTCCAGACGATGGACCAGGATGACGCAGTCATGGGTTCGATTTATTTCATGGCGCCCGAGCAGTTTGAGCGCGGCGAGCTAGACGAGCGCACCGATATGTATGCTATCGGTTGCGTTTACTACCATGCTCTGACTGGTCAGTATCCGTTTCGTGGTGAAACCGCGCCGCAGGTGATGAGTGCGCACCTGCAGCACCGCGTCACAGCGTTGGAAAAACTTCGTCCGGATCTGTCGCCATCGATTTGTCAGTGGGTGATGTGGTTGATCAATCGCGGCATGGAAAACCGACCGGGCAATGCTCGCGAAGCGCTGGAGCGATTCCCGACCCATCCCGAGCCTCCGGGTCAGGAGATGGCAGAGGAAGTGATGCAGGCGATCCCGGTGGAGGAAGCAATACCGGGTCATACCACCGGTGTTCACGTTGTCGCCGCGCCTACTCACGGTGCAGCGCCGCCGTCAGGCATGGTGATCACGCATCACGCGGATGGTTCCGTTTCTCAGCAGCTCATAGTCGGTCCGCCGAAGCCGAAGCGCACGGCGCTGAAAGTCGTACTCGCTGTAGCCATCGTCATCGTGCTCGGGCTCGCCGGTATCTTAGTTACGCGCACCATGACTGCGAGCAAGGAACGCGCTCAACTCGTCTCGCTTTCGACTCAGGAAAAGCCGGCTGGCGGAGCCGATGAAATCGGCCTGGCGATGAAATATCTAACCGGTCCATACTCTCCCGAGGAGAAAGGCCAGGCGCGAAAAATTTTACTCAACCTGCATGGTAGTGGCGTCGAAGAGGAGCTCGTCGAACGTTTGCGCAGTGCGCCAACGCCAGCTTCGCGGATGATCCTCAGCCAGTCGCTGGCGGAACGCGGCAATAGGGAGGCAGTGCCACTCATGCTCGAAGCCGTTTCCAAGGCGGCCGACGAATCCGAAAAGAAAACTATCCTGTCCGCCGTGCGTGGTATCGCCGACGATGAACACATCGACAATGTTCTCGACGCTCTCGGTGGTCAGCACTCGGTCGAGGTGCGGCGCATGTTCGAAGATATTATTCTCGCCGTTTTCGCACGCAAACCGCGGGACCAGGCCACGGTAGGCCCCCTGCTTTCGCGTGTATCAACGACGTCCGGCGACGAAAAACGTTCGCTGTTCCGTGTACTCGGAACGCTGGGTGGTGATCCGGTTTTGACCCGACTCAAGTCCACTTTCGGCAGCGGTCAAAAGAGCGAGCAATATGACGCCATGACCGGACTGCTCAGCTGGCAGGACCGCGGCGTGGTGCCAATTCTGGAAGAGATCATCAACACGACTCAAGACAAGGCGCTACGCGTCGCCGCGATTCGAGCTTATGCACGCGTGGTTGCACTGCCTGCTCCCGGCACGCCGGCGGCTTTGGTCGGCGCTTGGAAAAAGGCGCTCGAGCTCTCCGAAAATCCCAACGATGTGCAGCGCGTGATGGTGGCCATCGCCGACACGCCGATGCCCGAGACGCGCCAGCTGCTCGCCGATCTGATGCAGGACCCCAAGCTGAAAACGATGGCGGTGCAGTATCAGAGCCTCATGGCGAAGGTCGAGGGCCTGGCCGTCGACCTGTCGCCCGGCGAGATATTGCCGGCCGTGGGATCTGACCAGTTGCGTGGTGATCTCAACGGCGTCAGCTACGACGAAGAGAACAAAATCTTTACCAACTGGCGCCTGCCGGAGACTTGGTTTTCGTTTCACTTTAAAGTCCGCGAAGCCGGCACCTACGACATCGATGTCATCCAGTCGTACATCACCGAAGGAACCAGTAGCTTCCAGGTCGTCATCGGTGACAAGGTGTTCAATACCAAAGCCCGCCCTACCAGCGAATGGGAAGAATATAAACCTGTGCAGATCGAAGCGGGTGTCGCACTTGAAACGGGTAAGATCTACACCCTGCACATCCGCGCCAAAGGCGTTACCCAACCACGCATGATGAACCTGAAGGGCATTAAGTTGGT
Source organism: Verrucomicrobiales bacterium (assembly GCA_037969585.1). Taxonomy (GTDB): domain Bacteria; phylum Verrucomicrobiota; class Verrucomicrobiia; order Verrucomicrobiales; family DEV007; genus JBBKXR01. The sequence continues at coordinate 3,224 of JBBKXR010000006.1, read as the reverse complement.
GAAGCAGTAGGTTTTTTCAGGAGCAAGGAGCAAGGAGTTGTGCCAAAAAAAATGAAGTATCTGAGCCTCTTCGTATTTCTTTTCTTGGTCGGCTGCTCCGAAGGTATCGTCGAACAATTCCGCGATTGTTGTGCAACATACCAAGAGCCTGGATTCGATACGAATCTAGCTCGCCTAGTTCCGGTGGGTGCGAGCGAAAGCGGCTTTCAAGAGTTGCTGGACGTTGCCGACAAGAAACGAAAAGATCAATCTTCAACGGTCTACGTTTTCAACAACGCCACCGGAGCATTTTTTGAACAGGGATTGGTCGTTTGGATCACAGTCAATCAGGCAACCAGAAAGATCACCGCAATCCAATCAGCGATTGCGTCAAACTAAAACAAGGCGCAACAAGACGTCGATCCGAACGCCTGACCCGATGCGAGTTCAAATCGTCATGACCATTCCACCATTAATCGAGAAGTCGGAGCGCGCGCTCGGTCAGGCGTAGGATGACTCATTCGTTAGGAGTTAGGAGAGGCCGGCCCGATAACCCGAACTCCGATATCCGATCGAAGCTACCGCATCCGTTCCCAGGACTTTACCTTGTCGCCGTTGAACTCGACCTTGCGCGACAGGTACGGCTGGTAGTGAACTTCGGTGCCGTAGCTGAAATCTGACAGCCCGCCGTAAGGATCGCAGTAGCCACGGCGGCGACCGAGGCCACTATAGCCTCCGTATCCATAGCCGTAGCCAACGCCGACATGCTCGGTGTAGACGGGCTGATACGATTCGTAGAGCCAGGTCTCGGAGCGTTTGCCGCCACTTCCCGATTCGAGCACGCGGTCCGGTGCGCCCCATGCGAGGTAGACCGCGTCTTTGGAGTAGCCTTCCTTGATCTGGCCACGCTCAACCGTCGTCCTCTGCGACGCGGGGAGGTCGGTGTAAAGCTCGGGGCGAGCGGCGATGCGCGACTCCACTGTTGAGGTGGTGACGCAGCTGGAAAGTGTCGCTGTCGCAGTGGCAACGAGCGCAAAACGCAGAACGGCGGACATTGGGAAGGGGAGAATCGGGGCTGTCATCACTAGCCTCCACCTTATCGCGTGGAAATGGCGCTGTAAAAGTCCGTTTTTCCGGGCATACTTGCCAAGTCACCATGGAAGACCGCTTCGGCCATCGTATCTCCTATCTGCGCGTGTCGGTCACCGACCGATGCAACGAGCGCTGCCGCTACTGCCTGCCCGACGAGGAGCAGGAGTGGTTGCCGCGCGATGACGTGCTCAGCTACGAGGAAATGCTGCGCGTCATTCGCGTCGGTGCCGGACTCGGCATTCGCAAAGTTCGCGTGACTGGCGGGGAGCCGCTGACCCGGCGCAATGTGCTGTGGTTTTTCGAGCAACTTGGCCAAATCGAAGGCATCGAAGACATCGGTATTTCCACCAACGGCACCCTGCTCGCCCGGCCGGCGAATAAAGATGAAAGTCTGACCGTCGCCGATGCCCTGCGCCGCGCCGGAGTTCGCACCGTCAATGTCTCGCTCGATACGCTCGACGCGGCAACTTACCAAAAAACCACCGGCCGCGACTGGCTCGACCGGGCGATTGCCGGCATCGATGCCGCTCGTTCTGCCGGTTTCGAGAATCATCAGATTAAGATCAACAGCGTGTTGATGAAAAACGGCAACGAGCACGAGTTGTGGCCGTTGATCGAGTTCGCCAGGGAGCGCGAGTTGCTGCTGCGCTTCATCGAACTGATGCCGGTGAGTACGCGCGACATGCTCAGCGAGGATAATTTTCTGTCCGCCGGTGAGGCCAAAAAACTCATCGAATTCAAATACGGCAAGCTCACCGCCGACCCTGAATTTCGAACCAACGGCCCGGCCAGTTACTACAGCCTGCCGGACAGTGATCAGAGAATCGGCTTCATCGGAGCGATGACCAATCTGCATTTCTGCGAAACCTGCAACAAACTTCGGCTGACCTGCGATGGTAAGCTTCGCCCCTGTCTGGGCAGTCACCTCGAGTTCGATATGCGTGAAGTGCTGCGCGATCCCAAATGCGGCGACGAAGACGTGGCCAAGTTCTTTGGCGAGGTGGTCGACCGCAAACCCGAAGCTCACGACTTTCGTGAAAACTACGAACCCGGGCGGCGCATGGTTGCCATCGGAGGCTGAGCAGCAGCTCGCAGCTGGATCGATAACGATGGAAAAAAAGTTCTGCAAAAACGCGGACGAAATTCGTCAACTGATTCCCGATCGCGGTGGTTGTCTGGCTACCGATCGCATCCTCGTCGACGGCGCGCCGGTTGGTTACATGTATCGCGAAGTGCCCGAAGGATCGGTGCAAAGTGGCTGGGTGTTCACCGCCGGCGATGAAGATCAGGCCTACATCGACGAACCGAATCACTGGGCGATTTACGAGGTGAACACCATCTGCAACTACGACCCGGCAATCATCCCGTACCTCGATCATCCGGTCGGCACTACTCTGGTTCGCGTCGAAGGCAGCGACGAGTTCGAACAAGAAGCCATTCCCTTTCCCGATTTTGAAACCGAAACCGAAACCGATGCCTGAACAGAAGCTCAGTCACCTCAACGAACGCGGCGAAGCTTCGATGGTCGACGTCGGCGGCAAGCCGGTGCAACGCCGTGAAGCCACCGCGCGTGGAATCATCCGCATGGACGAGGCCACCCGCGCTGCGATTGTCGACGGTGATCTTCCGAAAGGCGACGTGCTCGCCGTGGCTAGAGTCGCTGGCATTCAGGCCGCGAAAAAGACCGCTGATCTGATCCCGCTGTGTCATCAGTTGCCGCTCAGCAAAGTCGCCATCGACTTCGACAGCACGACGATCGCGGGCGCGATCGGCATCACTTGTCAGGTGCGCACCGATGCCAAGACCGGCGTCGAAATGGAAGCTCTCACTGGCGTCAGCGTCGCCGCTCTGACGATTTACGACATGTGCAAAGCGATCGATAAAGGAATGAAGATTGGCGGGATTGAGGTGGTGGAGAAGTCGAAGACTGATCTCGAGTGAGGGGAGCGATAGGATCGTCCAGCGGGTTTCTAGATCACGGAAGTTCTCCTTTTAGTGGGATGATTCGAGGTTGATTGCAGAAAAGTAGAATGGATCTCCTGATCCGTTCTCAGTGAGTTGACGAACGGCGGGTGGTTCGACCAACGCAACGGGCTCGGATCAGGAGATCCAAGCTACGGGGGGAGGGAAGCGAGCGCATGATCGGGTTGACG
>JBBKXR010000005.1:0-7475 GCA_037969585.1 Verrucomicrobiales bacterium | reverse complement strand
GAAAGGTCGAGTGCGTCGGTCAGCTTCGAGCCGGTGAGGATGTCGAGCGCCTGTTGGTGGTAAATGTCGACGCCATCTTCCTGTCCGACCACCTCGGCCTGACGGCGAAACTTCTGCAGCGCATCGCGCAGCGTGGTGCGGTCCTCGAGTCGGTCGAGAGTGATGTCGCGCAAAGCAAGGTTCTGCACTTTGGCGAGTGGATCCTTTTCGACCAGATTCATCGGCGTGTGCGCCGGGCCGATGAAGCCTCCGCCATAGGATTCGCCCCAGTTGCCGCCTCTTGATGGATACATCAGCGCCAGGTTGGCGGGCACGGCGGGGTTGGATCCCTGCACTTCGGATACCCACGAACCGAAGTTGGGCCATCCGCCCGGAGGTGACACGGCGGTCTTTTTGTGACCGGTCATGCACTGGAAGGGATCGTGGCGACCGTCGCAGTCGGCCATTGACCGGATGATGGCAAATTTATCAGCGCACTTGGCGAGCTTCGGGAACAGCTCGCAGAATTCCATGCCGGGAACGTTGCTGCGAATCGGCTGGAACTCGCCGCGAATCTCGCGCGGTGCGTCCGGCTTCATGTCGAACATGTCGAGATGCGGCGGACCTCCCGGGAGGTAGATATTGATGATGGCCTTGTGCGAACTGCCCTTGCCCTGCGCGTCTTCGGCTTTCAGTAGTTGCGGAAGTGAGAGACCACCGGCGGCCATGCCACCGATCTTGAGAAAATGCCGCCTGGAAACTCCGCGGCGGCGGCTGCCTTTTTGACTCTCGAAAAGATCAATCACAACTTCAACAATTTGAATGCTTTATCGCGATTTGGCGAGTGAAGTTTCCATTTCCGCAGTCCGTGTTCGCGTCCATCAGGTGGCTGCGCGTTTCCCCAAAGAGACCGAAGCTGCGCGAGATCAGCGAGCTGCCGAGTTTAGTGTGGTTAGCAATGTGGGTCTGGGTAAGGTCCGACGGACTGCAGGAAATTACTTCCAGTGGTAAGCCAATTCTAAACTGTCGCGTAGCGACCCGTCTCGGTAGTCGTGGGTTTTTAACCCACGCCCCGATCCGCAGTAAGGTCACTATGTGGTGCATCACCAACTGGGCGGGACAACGGGGAATGATTCCCATAGGCGTCAGGGTAGGTGGCACCAAAAGTGGGCTGAAGGCCCACCAGCGCAAAGCCCAGAGCCTTCAGTCCTGGGTAACCGTTGTTGGATTTCACCGCTCTGGAGGGGCGGCAGCAAGCGAACTTTTTGCAGCGGACGTAAGTTTGCTGGCGACCTTTCAGGTCGCGCACTTTTGGTCCGATTTTACCCAGCCGTGAACGGCTGGGCTCTGTGCTGTCGGGCTTTCAGCCCATTCAGTTATTCCTTACCGTGGCGTCCATTGGATAACTCCTTAGTCGAACTAGACGGGGCTGGAAGGGACGGTAAAATACGTCAATTCAGAGTAGCACGAGCACTGGCAGGAAATTCCGTTTCGGTCCTACCACACTCGAGTCACGCTTGGCCGGAGATTGATGCGGGTCCAGTTAGCGATTTGCAAAAAGTGACTGATTGCGGCGGCGAATTGCATTGCCTCGCTTGCCCGGTACCGCTTGCATCGCTGGCAGCGTATGAAGATTCAAGATATCCGACTATTGCCGTTACGTGGGGAAACTCCCGATGGCGGTTGGGACGAAAAATTTCTCGATAGCGGGAACAATCTGCACACACTGATCGAGGTGATCACCGACGCGGGCGTCACCGGGGTAGGCAGCGTGTTCACTTCGGAAAAGTTGATCGACGGTGCGCTCGATGTGATGCGGCCGTTCTTGATCGGCGCCTCGGCTATCGATCCGGCGGCGACCAGCGAAATGCTCCACCAACAGACTTTCTGGCAGGGGCGCGGCGGTGCGATTACGCATGCGATCTCGGGAATCGATATCGCACTGTGGGACATTCTTGGAAAGGTCACCGGCCAGCCGATCAGTCGACTGCTGGGTGGACGCTTTCGCGAAAGCATCAAGCCCTATGGATCGCTGCTGATGGATGAGCCGGACAAGCTGCGCGCTTCGCTTGAGGATGGAATGAGCCGGGGCTTTCGCGCTTTTAAGATTGGCTGGGGACCGTTCGGTCGGGTCGATGACAGAACCGACGAGACCATCGTTCGCACCGCTCGGGAAACGGTCGGGCCGGATATCGAACTGATGGTCGACGCCGGCGGCTCGGATGCTTTCTGGCCGCATGGTTATAAGTGGGCGTTGAAAACCGCGAAGATGCTGGTGGACTACGACGTTACTTGGTTCGAGGAAGCGCTGCGTCCCGACGATCTCGAAGGTTATGTGAAGTTGACTGAAAATGCGCCGTTGCCGATCACCAGTTGCGAGGTTTTCACGCGCCGGCAGTCGTTTATCGAGTGGATCGAGCGGCGGGCGGTCGATTACATTCAGCCGGACGTGACCAAGGTCGGCGGCATTTCCGAAGAACATCGTATTGCCCAGTATGCCGACGATCATTCGATTCTGTTCGTGCCGCACGGATGGAATACCGCCGTGGGGCTAGCCGCCGACCTGCAACTGGTGGCGGCTGCGGCTACCGCCCGATGGGTCGAGTACATCACGCCGGCCCCGTACATCGACGATTTGCTGTTGGAGCCGATTCAGCTCGATGACGACGGCATGATCGCGATTCCGGATGGACCGGGCCTGGGCTTTCAGTGGAATCCTGATGGTATTGAAAAATTTACCGGCGGAATGAAGCTGACCGAGTCGAGCCTTTAAATCTGCTGGCTGCAACGCTGTCGCATTCGAATCATGACTCTTCTCGACTGGCTGATTGTCCTGGTGCTGAACGGCGGCGTGATCGGCTACGGCTTTTACCTCGCTCGCGGCACCACCACTTCAGAAGAATGGTTTCTCGGCAAGCGCGCGCTGGTCTGGTGGGCGGTCGGGCTGTCGATGTTCGCCACCAATATCGATAACGCCGATATTGTGTCGCTGACCGGCACCTCGTTTCGCGAAGGTTTTCACATCATTGCCGTGCACACTCTGGGCTCATTCGCCGGGGGGATTCTTGCCGCCTTCTACCTGGCTCCGGCGATGGTCCGCGCCGGGCACTTTACCAATGCCGAGTATCTGGAGGCGCGCTTCGGGCTTTCGGTTCGGGTGCTGAGTGCCTTTATTCAAATCCAATACCGGACCAGCATGCTCGGCTTGATGATCTGGGCTGTGTATTTATTGCTAACCCGATTCCTCGGCCTCGAACCGCAGCTGGCGTGGGGCTTTATTATTGCCTTGGTGATTCTCGCGGCGATCTACACCTCATGGGGTGGTTTAAAAACCGTGGTGTTCACCGACGCCCTCCAAGGAGTCATCATGTTCCTCGGCATGGCGGCGATCTTCTGGGCGGTTTGGCGCGCAGCGGGCGGCTGGGGGGAAGTCACCACGGCGCTGGCCGCAGCTGGAGCACAGGACAACGGTCAGCCGGTTGCCGATCTCGTCCACATGGGAAAATATCGTGGTGATGACGGCCAGACTTCGCCCTGGCTGGTGCTGATGGGCTGGATCATTATCGGCGCTGGCTACTGGACAGTGAACCATACGCAGACGATGCGATTGCTCGGCGCGCGTTCGATCTGGGACATGAAAATGGCGGCCCTGTTTGGTGTCACGATCAGTATACCGATCATGATCGGCTGCGCTTCAATTGGTATCATCGGCCGATCGTTGTTTCCCGAATTTGAACCACCTGACGCGCTCTATCCGCATCTCGCTGACCTTTATCTTGGCGTCGGCTTCAAGGGCCTGGTAGTCGCCGGAATCGTCGCGGCGGCGATCAGCACCTTCGATTCCATGGGCTCGTCGCTGTCGGCGGTGTTCACCCGCGACGTCTACGCACGCTTGATGGTTCGGGATCGTGACGATGCGCACTACTTAAAGGTAACCCGTTGGGCGACCCTGGTGATTCTCGCCATCGGCTTTGCCTACATTCCATTCATCAGTGGCAAGGACACGATGCTGAAAGCTTTTCTCACTTTGATTCCAGTGTTCGTGACGCCGCTGTTTACGGTGTATTTGTTAGGAGTATTTACCCGTGCTCATCCGCGCGCGGGACTGGTGGGAATTCTGTCCGGTGCGGCCTATGGCGTGGTCGCCCTGATCGATCGTGAGATCGCTGATGTCACGTGGCTGGCGCCCTGGTTTACCAATCGCTGGACGGCGCTGTGCTGGGCGATGGTATTTACGATTCTGGGTGCGGTGATCGCCACCTTGATTTGGGGAAAATATCAAGCGAAGGAGCGGCAGGCCGAGTTTGAAATCGCTGAAGCGGGTTGGCTGGAGCGCAGTCGCGAGGCCTTGGCGCCGCTTCCCGAGCATCCCTTCGCAGGTGACGTTCCGGTGTTGCTGCGGCCCGGACCGATCGCCGCGATTCTGGTCGTGATTACCACGATTAGTCTTTTCGTCTGGTTCTGGTGAGTTGAGAATTCCCCGAGATCGAACGTCAATCTACCCAACATTATGAGCAGCCGCGCCGCTACCGAACACCGCTACGAAAAACTCACCTGGCCGGAGATCAACGATGCCATCGATCTCGGCAAGGTCTGCATCGTTCCCTGTGGGGCGGTCGAGCAGCACGGTCCGCACCTGCCGCTCGACGTCGATCTGGTCTGTCCGAATGGCATCGCTCACGGAGCCGGCAAATTGCTCGCCGATAAGATCCTGGTGTTGCCGATTGTCGCTTACGGCTACACCGGCCATGTGATGGATTTTCCGGGAACCATCAACAACGATTCTGAGCATTTCATCCAGCACGTGCTCGATATTACGCGTTCGTTGGCCTACCACGGCTTTAAGAAAATCATCCTGCTCAATGGCCACGGTTCCAACATGCCCAATCTTGATCTGGTCGCGCGCCGAACCAATCTCGAGACCGACGCCGAGTGCATCCTCACCGGTTGGTGGCAGTTACTGACCGTCGACAAGGAGTTCCTGCCCGGCTGGCGCGAGAGCACTTTTCCCGGTGGCTGTGCCCATGCCTGTGAACTGGAAACTTCGCTGTATCTCTACCTGGATGAGGACAACGTGCGCAAAGATCAGATCAAAAACGGCACGATTTCTTTTAATGAAGAAGGCAGCCCGTTTCAATTTGTTGATCTGTTTCAGCAGGGCCCGGGCACCGTGGTTTCGTGGACAAGTTCCTATTCGGACAGCGGCGTTCTCGGCGAGCCGGAACTCGCCACCGTGGAAAAAGGCAAGGCCGCTTACGATGAAGCGGTGAAGCAACTCGTCGATCTGGTCAGCTGGTTTCATCCGCGTCCGAAAGATCAACGCAAAGATCATCACCGCACGCCGCCGACGATTCCGATCCCGTGGCGGCAGCAACCGCTACCGAGTGACGACTGATTCCAATCGATCACTATCAACCTCATGAAGAAGACTCCAGCCATTCTCTTTTCCCTGATCCTGAGCGCAGGATCGTGCCCGCTGTTCGCGGCTGAACCGCCACCGTTTCAATGGGATGAGCAGGAAATCGATACCATTGAGATTGGTTACGGTTTGCAACTGACCGACGTTGATGGTGACGGTAAGACCGACATCTTGCTGGCCGACAAGAACACCATCCAGTGGTATCAAAATCCTGGCTGGGAAAAGCATGTCATCGCCAGTGATCTGACGGTGCGGGATAATGTCTGCATCGCTGCGCGCGACATCGACGGCGACGGCAAGTGTGAGATCGTGGTCGGAGGCCAGTGGAACTTCCGCGAAACCTTGAAGGACGGTGCCGTGACTTATCTGATCCCGCCCGGGGATCGCACCCAGCCTTGGAAGCCGGTGCCATTGTCACATGAGCCGAACACGCATCGCATGCACTGGATCGCAGGTCAGGACGGCAAATTCAGCTTCGTGGTAAAGCCGCTGCGTGGCCGCGGTAGCGTCGAGGGTGTTGGACCGGGCATGAAAATTCTTGAGTACTTCGTTCCGGGTGACCCCACCGATCGCAAGGCATGGACGACGCGACTGGTGAGCAATCACCTGCACCTGTCGCACAATTTTCAGCCGGTGAACTGGGACGAAGACCCGGAGGACGAACTGATCGTCGCGGCCAAAGAAGGCGTCTGGTATTTCGACCGAAGGGATGACCACTGGGGCTCGCTGCAATTGACCGAAAATTTCGCCGGCGAAATTGCTGATGGACGACTGCCCGGCGGCAAACGTTTCATGGTAACCGTGGAGCCAATGCACGGCACAAGTTCGGCGGTCTACGTCGAGCCGGAAGGCGGACCTGTGTCAGGTGCCTGGGCGCAATCCTCGGTGCTCGACGATGCGCTGGTCGACGGTCATGCCCTGGCGGTTGCCGACTACCTCGACATCGGCTCCGATCAGATCGTGGTCGGATGGCGAGCGATGAATCACAGCGGGCCAGAAGGGCAGGGGACGACTCCGCCATCACCGGGTATCAAGCTGTTCACACCGCTCGACGCGACCGGAGAAAAGTGGCGCGAAACCGTCGTGTCGGGCGACGAAGTGGCCGTCGAAGACATCAAGGCGGCCGACCTCAATGGCGACGGCCGCGCCGACATTGTCGCCGCTGCACGGCAAACTAAGAATCTGAAAATTTTCTTCAGCAAGCCGTAGGTCGGCGGGTCGATTTGGGATTGGGTAATTGGTGTTGATCGCGGGCAATCTTTTCAAAAGCGTTTGAGGCGACTGCCGGAAGCACTGGTGCAGATTCCTGCCGAGGGTGGGGGTAGGCGTCGGCCGGTTGGCGGCGAATTCAAGTGGAGCGGAACCCGGCTAGTGTTCGCGCATTCAACCCTCCGCCAACTCGCGATCTTTCCTCCGCAGCCCGTTCCGGAATTGCTTGCCCTTGCGTTTTACGAGGGCAAAGTAGGACCCGGATGAGCGGTATCGATACAGACACTCAGCAACCTTTGCCGCAAGGGTTACAAGAGCGGGTGACAGTTTCGAAAATGCCGCATCTTCCACCCGTCATAACCTGTTGACGTAAAACAACAAGGGCCTGTAGCTCAGCGGTTAGAGCAGGGGACTCATAATAGCGCTGTTTTATTGTCACAGTCTATCTAAGTCTTTCATTTAGAACGCCTTTGAATCGTGGTGAAAGACAGTGCAATACCACGATTTGCAGCGTTTTACACATGATTTTGGGCGTGAGTGTAGAACAAAGTGTAGAAAAATGAGTATCGGAGGCAACCCCACCGACCACCCCATAACACCCCAAAAACAGACCACCACCGACACGACTCTCCGCCTGCTCGCGAAGGGGTAGATCGAAGAAGCCTGTAGGGCCTGTGTAAAGTATGAAGCGAAGCAGGAGCGTCCTCGCGGTGTCGGCATCACGTGGGACGAGGCAGAGTTTCAGCACATGGTGAGAATGCAGGCTTGGATACAGCAGCTGACTGCCACCCCCACCATCGTGATTCGACACCTGGCGGTGCCGGGATCGTACAACATTAGGAGCATGCGCTCGCCGGGGACAGACTGT
>JBBKXR010000004.1:0-6171 GCA_037969585.1 Verrucomicrobiales bacterium | reverse complement strand
AGAGAATCCCTTATATGCAACAAAATATAATAATTATATTTGCCATAATTTCCATAGTCGTCTATTTTCTATCGAAACAATTGACTACCCCCCGTCGGATCAACGCCTTGAAACAGCATTGATGTCTTTGAAACGCAATCACACGATGAAATACAAACAAACAGCTACCCGCTTTGCGAGGACAGCTCTCGCCCTAGGCTCTACCGCACTGGCAGTGACCTGCTTCAATGGAGTCTCGAATGCTGAAGACAGCGCGCCGGCCAAGCCCCGGCAGCCTGTACCCTCAGCCGAAGTCTCCAGCACCGCCAGTTCCAGCTATTGGACCGGCGAATATTGGGATGCTCAAAAAGGTTCCAGTTTTTGGCACAATCTCACCTCAGATCGATCGGAGGCGACGAATCAGACCGATAATAACGCCGCCAACGGATCGAAACGCGTCCGGGATCTACAGCGAGCACGTGCCCGCGCTGCAGCAAAACCCGAACGCTAAGGACAACGGCCAGCGTTTTCGGAGCTTTGCCGACTCTGGCAGAGACGCTGTTTCAACTACGTGACTGGCTGACAGCCACCTACAACTACTTTTCGTTAGCCACGGAGTCCCGTGCCCGGCCTTGTGCTGGGTGCGGGTTTTCGCGTTCAGGGACCGTCATTCAAGCATTTGACAAAGCCCCAAAGGCCCCCATATTCCCGCCTTCACGAGCGAAATCAATCCGCCGTAGGTCCCTGTACCGGCTCACCCAAAGTGGGGTGAATCCATGCCGTATCGCTCATCAGGGGAAACCCGGCTCACATCTAGTAAATATGTCTGTAAAACTGAATCGATTCGAAATGCCCAACCGTCTTGTAAAAGACGAAAAAACGGCAGACGAAACTTACGCCAAATTCACCGCTGAACCCTTTGAACAGGGCTACGGTCACACCATTGGCAACTCACTGCGCCGCGTGCTGCTCTCCTCTTTAGAAGGTGCCGCCATCACGTCAGTGAAAATTTCCGGAGCTCAACACGAGTTCACTACCCTTCCAGGTGTTAAGGAAGATGTCACCGACATCATCCTCAATTTGAAGCAGATCCGCTTCAAGCATCACGAAAACAAAGAGCCGGCAACACTGTCGATCTCGGTCAACAAAGACGGCGAAGTCACCGCTGGCGATATCGAGGAGATTTCCCAGTACGAGATCGTCAATAAAGATCAGCTGATCTGCACGCTCGATCGGAAGACCAAGTTCGAAATGGAAATGGAAGTCCGCGTCGGACGCGGCTTCAGCAAAGGTGACGAAAACAAGCACCCGGACATGCCGATCGGCGTGATTCCGATCGACTCGATTTTCTCGCCGGTGGTGCGCGTTAAATACGCCGTTGAAAACACCCGTGTTGGTCAGAAGACTGACTTCGACAAAGTCGTTCTCGAAATCTGGACCGACGGTCGCATCGAGCCACCGGAAGCACTGCTTCAAGCATCGGCCATCCTGCGTCATCACCTCGACGTCTTTGTTAACTACGACGACGATCAGGTCGAATTCGACACCGCACCGGAAGCCGAAACCGAAGAAAACGCCGAACTCAAGAAGCTCCTCAACATGAGCGTCAACGAGATCGAGCTTTCGGTTCGTGCCGCCAACTGCCTGAACAACGCCAACATCACCAGCGTTGGTCAACTGGCCATGAAGTCGGAAGCCGAGATGCTCAAGTACCGCAACTTCGGCAAGAAGTCGCTCAACGAGATCAAAGACAAACTCGCAGAACTTGGCCTCGGCCTCGGCATGCAGCTCGATCCCGCGCTGCTCGAAACTCCATTCGGCGGCCCGCTTCTCGGTGCCGACAAACCGTCCGAAGGCCCCGGCCTTTCGGCGCTCATCGCCTCGAACCTCAGCGACTAGTTCTTGCGACTATCGCCACATTCTTTTAAGGATAGCACTCAATGAGACATCAACGCAAAACGCTCAAGCTTCAGCGCACGGCAGCCCATCGAAAGGCTCTGCTCATGAACCTCGCCAACAGCCTGATCGAGCACGGTCGCATTCGCACCACGCTCGCCAAGGCAAAGGCCCTTCGTCCGTTCGCGGAACGTCTGGTCACGCTCGGTAAACGCGACAACCTGCACGCGCGTCGTCGGGCCATCTCACTGCTCGGTAGCAGTCAGCTGGCACAACGTTCAACCGGCAAGCTGTTCGCAGATATCGCGCCCGCTTCGGCCGACCGTCAGGGTGGTTACACCCGCATCACCAAGCTTGGCCAACGCGCCAGCGACTCGGCCGATCTCGCCTACCTCGAGTGGGTCGACGCATGGTCCCCTAAGAACGATGACGACGACCTCGACCTCGATTAATTAACAGCAGGCAACTGCAGTTTAAAACTCACAAAGCGCGTCTCCGGTTCTGAATCGGAGGCGCGTTTTTTTGTGTCACGATCACCCGAATTTGTAATTCGATTACCGAGCCGATGAAACTTTTTCGAAATGCCGAGGTTCAACTCTTCAACACCTTCGCTTCCGATGATTGCCACCTCACCCTATCCTGACCACAACACAAAGACGACGCTGATTGCCATCATCGCGCTGCTTCCGGCGACCGTCACCTTTGCCCAGAGCGACGCCAGCGGTCACGACTTCTTCGAGTCAAAGATTCGCCCGGCGCTCATCGAACACTGTTACGAATGCCACGCTCAGGATGCGAAGAAGATCAAAGGCGGCCTTTTGCTCGATACCCGAGACGGCAGTCTGCACGGCGGCGACAGTGGCGCGGCAGTCGTCCCCGGGAAACTGGATGACAGCCTGCTCATAACCGCCATTTCCTACGAGGACTCTTCTCTGGAAATGCCGCCCAAATACAAACTCGACGATCAAGTCATCGCCGATTTTCGCAAGTGGATCGAAATGGGTGCACCCGACCCGCGCGAAGCGACAGATGCCGAAAAAATCACCTCATCGATCGACATCGAAGCCGGCCGCAATTTCTGGGCTTACCAGCTTCCTAAGTCGAGTGAGGCGCCCGAATTTCCCACCGACGCCTGGCCCCAATCCGATATCGACCGCTACATCTACGCCAGCCTGAAAGAAGCCAAGCTTGAGCCGGCCCCGGATGCTGATCCCGCAACGCTCCTGCGCCGACTTTACTTCGATATAACCGGACTCCCTCCCCGCCCGAATCAGGTCGAAGCATTCATCAAAGCTTGCGAGAAAGATCGCACGGTCGCCATCGCCAGCGTCGTCGATGAACTACTCGCATCGCCGCAGTTCGGCGAGCGCTGGGGACGTCACTGGCTCGACATCGCCCGCTACGCTGAATCAAACGGCAAGGACAGCAACGCCCTCTATCCTGAGGCGTGGCGCTATCGTGACTACGTCATCGACAGCTTCAACGCCGACAAACCCTACGACCAGTTCATCACTGAACAAATCGCCGGCGACCAGATGTCGTCACCCGACAAGCACGAACGCGCCCAACAGGTCATCGCCACCGGTTTTCTTGCGATCGGCCCGAAAAGTCTCAATGCCATGAGCTCACGCCAATTCCGTTTCGACATGGTCGATGAACAAATCGAGACACTCGGCAAAGCGATTCTCGGCACCACGGTGTCCTGCGCTCGCTGTCACGATCACAAATTTGATCCCATCCCCCAGTCGGACTACTACGCCATGGCTGGCATCTTTCTTAGTAGCGACACGTGGTTCGGCACCTCACTCGCAGTGCAGAATCGGCATGCCTCTGAACTGATCGAACTTCCCGTCAGCGACGAGCAATACGCTTTCCAGCCCCTTACCGAATACCAGCTGCTCGAAAAAGAGTATCAGCTTCTTCAGGCTCGTGAACGACTCGAAGAAGTCCGGGAAGAAGACAGAGCGGCCAGATTGGCCGACAGACAATCTACAGTAAACAATCAGCGCGAACGACTTCAACTGACCAACATAATCGGTGCCCTGCGCACCGAACTCGGCAACTATGACGAAGACGGAAAACCGATCGCACTGGCGATGGGCGTCACCGATGCCGACAACATATTCGACGCTCAGATCCTGATTCGCGGCGAAGAGGAGCAACCACGAGATCGCGTTCCGCGCGGAGTCGTTCAAGTCCTTCACCCCGCCGACGAAGCCCCGGAGTTTCCCGAAGACTCGTCAGGTCGACTCGAACTCGCTGAATGGATGGCATCCGAGCAAAATCCGCTCACCGCTAGAGTCATGGCCAACCGCGTCTGGCATCATCTCATGGGCCAGGGCATCGTCTCCAGCGTCGATAATTTTGGCGCCACCGGCGACGTCCCGAGTCACCCCGAGCTACTCGATCACCTTGCCCTGTGTTTCGTCGACGACGAGTGGTCGGTAAAAAGTCTGATTCGTGAAATCGTCACGTCGCGCTCTTACCAGATCAGTTCGACCTTCGACAGCACTGCCTTCACCGTCGACCCGGAAAACAAGCTTCACTGGCGTTCCGAAAATCGCCGACTCGACGCCGAAGCAATGCGCGACAGCATTCTCGCCATCAGCGGCAGCCTCGATCTCGACGCCCCTTATGGCTCGATCGTGTCTCAGGCCAGCCGCAACCTGCTCGGTGGTCGTTTTACCGACACCTCGGCGCTCGAACTCGAGAACCGTAATCGTTCTGTGTACCTGCCGATCATCCGCACTCGAGTTCCCGACGCGCTCGAACTCTTCGATTTCGCGGATCCCAGTCTGGTCATGGGTGCCCGCGAAACCACCACTGTCCCCTCACAGGCGCTCTACTTGATGAACAGCGAATTCATCCTGCAGCAGTCCGAACAAATGGCTCGATCGCTGATAAAAAACGAATCGATCCCGAAAGGACAAAAAGGTATCGCAGCCTTCTACCTCGTCTACTCGCGACCGCCCACGCCTGAGGAAATGAGCAAGGCCAGCGCCTTCTATCAACGCTTCGTCGAACTCGCCAACGAAAACTCCGACAACCCGAACGAAGCTGCCTTTCAAGCCCTTACCAACTTCTGCCAGTCACTGTTTTCGTCCGCCGATTTTCTCTACGTCAACTAACGCTCCTACCGCCATGAACCACCTGTTTTCCCGTCGCACCGCCCTCAAAAGCCTGTCCACCGGCTTTGCTTACAGCGCCTTTGCCGGCCTCAGCACTCTGCAGTCGCGCTCGGCCTTCGCCGCGTCCGATAGCCCGCTTGCCGTCCGCCCGCCGCATTTTCCCGGCACCGCCAAGCGCGTCATCTTTCTGTGCATGCAGGGTGGCCCTTCGCACCTCGACACCTTTGACTACAAGCCGCGCCTCAACAAAGACTCTGGCCAGGTCGCCGGCGTCCGCGGCAGCGCCAAGTGGCTCGGTTCACCCTTCGAGTTTACGCAACACGGCGAAAGCGGTCTGCCCATCTCCGAGCTTTACCCGAATCTCGCTAAACACGCTGACGACCTCTGTCTGGTCAACAGCATGCACACCGACATTCCCAATCACCCGCAAGCTTTCAACCAGTTGCACACCGGCAGCTTCCAGTTCACCCGCCCGTCGATGGGTGCGTGGACGCTCTACGGGCTCGGCACCGAAAACCAGAATCTGCCCGGCTTTATCACTCTAAGCCCACCGACCGGTGCCCAAAACTACGGTGCCGCATTTCTGCCCGCCGTATTTCAAGGCACACCGATCGGTAGCGACCGCCGGGCTCGACGTTTTGACTCCGGTGGCGAAAGTCTGCCCAACATCAAAAATTCCCGCATCAGCGATGAGCAACAGCGCCTGCAACTCGACTTCGTCAAATCACTGAATCAGGACAAACTCGCCAAAGAAGTTCACCAACCCGAAGTCGAGGGAGTCATAGAGTCCTACGAACTCGCATTTCGAATGCAGTCCGAGGTTCCCCAACTCCTCGACATCGATTCCGAATCGCAGGCGACCAAAAACCTCTACGGTATCGACGACCAAACCACCGGCACCTTCGGACGCCAGTGCCTTCTCGCCCGCCGTTTCGCCGAAGCCGGTGTGCGCTTCATCGAAATTACCCACGGCAACTGGGATCACCACCGCAACATGGAACAGTCGCTGCGCAACAACTCGGCAGAGACCGATCAACCGATCGCCGCCCTGCTCACCGATCTCAAACAACGCGACATGCTCAAGGACACGCTCATCGTCTGGAGCGGCGAGTTCGGTCGCACCCCCTACGCCCAGGGCAACGACGGACGCGATCACAACAACAAAGGC
>JBBKXR010000003.1:0-3537 GCA_037969585.1 Verrucomicrobiales bacterium | reverse complement strand
AGCGGAGCAGATTGAGACGGCACGCGGCCTCTATGAGAAAGACCGTGCTGCGGGACTTGCGGGTGTCTACATTCCGGGAGCCTTATCGAGGAAATACTCGCTTGGTGCGAAGAGTTTTGTATGGTTTGGGGTTTTCCCTGCACGGCAGACATCGATCGACCCCGAGTGCGGAGTGAAACGGCGCCATCACTTGCACGGACAGGTGTATAGCGACGCGATCAAACGGGCCGCGAAAGCGGTGGGGATTGAAAAGCTTGTAACCAGTCATGCGCTGCGACATTGACTCGGGGCTCCCAACGCCCCTCGCCCTTCGGGCTTCGCTTCGCTACGTCTAAAACACCTCCGGCCCTCGGTGTTGTTCTTTCGCGACCCATCTGCTCGAGGCCGGAACCGACTTGCGAACCATCCAAGAACTACTCGGCCACGAGGACATCACGACCACAGAGATCTATCTACACGTGGCCATCGGCGTGAACGGTCTGGGAGTCGAGAGTCCGCTGGACAAGCTGTTTTGTCCCAGCCCGGTCGAACTAAGCGCCCAGCCAAAACACCCCTTCGCGACCACAACCGCTGGCTGAGCGGCGCCGCACCGACAGTCCATGATCTCGGGCATGCTTCGAAAAAAGCTCCATCGTGTAGCGCAGCGAGAAGAACACGTCGACTGAATCACCTTCGCTCCACTCCCCCACCGCAGCCGGCAATTGCGCGAACTGGGTTGCGCACTTCTCAGGCCATTCTGTCGCAGCGATCACCGCAGCGATGCCTTCGATCTCGCCGATAGAAAAATCCAGCGCGGGGCACGCCTCGTCCGGCAAGCCCCACTCGCGAAACAAACGCCCCAACCAGCGTCGCGTTTGCGGATTGTCGTATTGAGCCAGGACTTCAGCTTCTGCCGCCTGCCCTTTCGGCCAAAGATTGGCACTTATCATCGCCTGATCACCGTGACCCAACAGACGCGAGATAGCGTGAAAGAATTCCCCGGGCTTGGTATTCGGCGACAGGCCGAATGCCGTGAACAGCCGCGGCCCAGCTTCGTCGTCGAACTGCTCGATATCGATTACACGAAAATCGCCGACCACTGCCTGGGCGTTCGTCACCCCGCCTGCCGATAATTTATCCGCCGTCTCGCGCGCTAACGATTCACTGATGTCCACCGCAGTGATACGCAGCGAACAACCGGCAGCTCGCAGTAAGCTCACCAGTTCGCGCTCCTTCTCCCCCGAGCCCGCGCCCAGTGTGATCAGATGCAGCGCCTTCCCGGCCGACTCGGCTGCCACCCTTGCAAACATCTCGGCATAGGCAGCCAGCACCGATTCCTCACTCGCCGGAGAATGCGCCGCCGCAAGTTCGCGCCACAACTCACTTTGTTGCGCACTGACATAATGCCAGCCCGGCGGGATGCATCGCTGCCGCAAAAGCTCCTCGTCTGTCTTGCTCACCTTTCTATTTTAGTCTGCAGGCACCTGTTGTTCTTCCCTATCTAAACTGGCGTAAGAAAAAATCTTTGAAAGATCTACCTGGCAGGCGGACCAATCGCTGACGCTCGCAGCTACGGCAGATCCTCTGTGACTCGTTCAAACCTGCGCCACTTCACAAATTCCAACCGCCGCCGACCGTCAGGTTCGCTCCGGTCAGATACGTATTTTCGGTCGTCGCCAAAAATCGCACCGCCGAACTGACATCGTCGAAAGTTCCGTAGCGACCCGCCGGCACTCCGTCCGCTTCGGCATCGCCCGCGAGTCCGACACTGCTCTCCAACAACCCCGGCGAGACCATGTTGACCGCGACACCGTCACCTGCCGCCGCCTTGCCGAATGACTGCGTCAGCATCCACACACCGGTCTTACCAATATGATATCCCATCGCCAAATCCCTCGCTCCCGGTTGAGCGCACGAGCCGTCGCCGATGTTGATCACCCGACCGCCACGCGATGCCGTTTTCAAATCAGGCAGCAGCGCACGCGTCGTAAAAAACGTCGCCGTCGCCGTGCTGTTCATTCCCGTAAACCAGTCGGCCTCGCTCAGGTCCTGCAGATCATCCGCCACATACACTCCTGAATTGTTGACCAGCACGTCGACCCGCCCAAAATGTGAACGCGCGTCGATCGCCAAAGCGATCGCTCCCTGCTCCGTGGTGAGATCGGCCTGAACACTTTCAGCATTTCCGCCGGCGTTGCGAATGCGGTCGACGGTTTGCGCGGCGCCGTCAGCCGATGAATGAAAATGCACCAAAATCGCGAAGCCCTGCGCCGCGAGATCGATCGCCAATGCCTGACCGAGTCCACTGCCGGCACCGGTGACCACAGCAACGGGTGATTCTGTTTTCTGTTCAGCCATTTTGAAAAGCTGCCATGGTTCGCAACACCCCACGCACCCGACTGACCTCGTGGGTGCGGATCAGATCGATCTTGCCGAGCAGCGCCAGCACCGCGAAAAAGCCTTCGGCACTGCGCACCTCTTCAGCAAAATATTCGAACGCATGCGGTAGCGCCTGACAGATCGGCCAGCCGATGGCGCGCAAGCGAAACGCATTTAGAAAGGTTTGCATCTGATAGCTGACCCGGTCGGCAGAATCCGTCAGGTTGCGATAGTAAAATCCCAACCCGGCATCGAACCACAGCCGTTCCAAGCCGGCCTTCTCGGCGCGCTCTGCTTCGACAGAAAAGTAATCGTAAAGCGCTGCCGTGTGATCCTGTCCGACGACAAAATCGCCGACCGCTCGAACGTTATTGCCACCCTGCAGGTAACAGGCGACGACGCCCGCCTCGTGATCACGCGCCAGTCGGTAGTATTTTTCGGTGTCCTTCGCCGCGGTGAGATTGATGACCCGCGCGCCGTGCTTCAGGCAGGCTTCGGCGACGGCCAGGTCGTAGCTTTCCACCGAGACCACCGCACCGCTCCCGGCGAGCGCCTCGACCACCGGTAAAAGTTTTTCCAATTGCTTGCCGGTCGGAACTTTCTCGGCGTCGAGCAGTGTCGACTCCGCACCGATGTCGATGATCACCGCGCCGTCCGCGATCAATTGTCGTCCCCGCTCGATGGCGCGGTCGGCACTCAAGCAGACGCTCTCGCGATACCACGAATCTGCGGAGAGATTGACGACTCCCATCAACGCCGGATCAGGATGCCCGGAAAATCGATGACCACCGATCTCGAACTGGCGCACCTCGGCATCGAGCGCGTCACCGTGGCGCTCGCACAGGTCGGCAAGTTGCCTCAGGTCGAGCATCGATCAGGCGTGCCTCCGGCCACTCGAATCGTCGTCGTCGTCATCACCGTTCTTAAGAACTTCCAGATCAAACTCGGAGGATCCACTCGGCAGTGAATCATCTTCGTCGTCATCGGCAGGTTCTTCGATCTCCCTGCGCCAGCGTCGCGACACCCACGGGCGCACTAGACCGTAGATAAGGTAGAGCGTGAAAAAGATCGCTGGAACGACGTAGAAAAACAGCACCGCCATGACGATCGCCAGCACTGCCACAAATACCCAGGGCAAACTGCGCCGCGTCTTCCAGTTGATGTGCTTGAAGCTGGGAT
>JBBKXR010000002.1:0-8546 GCA_037969585.1 Verrucomicrobiales bacterium | reverse complement strand
GGGGGGGGAGGTTGTGGTGCTTTCGTCCATTACTATGGGCAGGAGAGAGGAGAGAGAATGGAGGAGAGAGGAGGGCTAAGGCTCATCTACTGGAGATGGGGTATCGAATTTCGAACAGGGAACGTTGAACTCCGAAGTACTTGAATTCGATATTCGAGATTCCTTGTTCGAAATTCGGTGTTCAGAATCCGCAATGCTCGCGATTGTTCATCCAGGGGTTGATCGTCCAATGAGGTCGCGGACTGATGGGCAGGATGCCCATGTCACAGTTATGCGGCGGTGGCGTCGGCTTCGAGTTGCTCGGGTTCGGGGGTGGGATCGTTGTCGATAAAATCGGTTTCGACGCGCAGGTTTTTGATGATGAACTGCTGGCGATCGGGGGTGTTTTTGCCCATGTAGAAGGTGAGCAGTTCCTCGATAGTCTTCGGCTTGGAGGGCAGCTCGACGGGGTCGAGGCGGATGTCGCCACCGACGAATAGTTTCATTTCGCTGGGATCGATCTCGCCGAGACCTTTGAATCGTGTGATCTCAGGGGCTGGCTTGAGTTCTTCGAGGGCGGCGTGGCGTTCCTCTTCGGTGTAGCAGTAGCGGGTGTGCTTCTTATTGCGCACGCGGAACAACGGGGTTTGCAGAATGTAGAGGTGACCTTCGCGGATCAGTTCGGGGAAGAACTGCAGGAAGAAGGTGATCAACAGTAGGCGAATGTGCATGCCGTCGACGTCGGCGTCGGTGGCGAGCACAACTTTGTTGTAGCGCAGGCTGTCGATGCCATTCTCGATGTCGAGGGCGGCCTGGAGGAGATTGAACTCTTCGTTTTGGTAAACGATTTTACGGGTCAGGCCATAGCAGTTGAGCGGTTTGCCTTTTAAAGAGAAGACGGCCTGAGTGTCGACGTTGCGGCTTTTAGTGATCGATCCTGAGGCGGAGTCGCCCTCGGTAATGAAAAGGGTAGTCTCGTTGGCGAGCTTGTGCTTGGTGCCGTAGTGGGCACGGCAGTCGCGCAGTTTTTTATTGTGTACCTTGGAGACTTTTGCGCGCTCGCGGGCCATCTTCTTGATGCCGCTCATTTCCTTGCGCTCGCGTTCGGAGCGCTGGATTTTTTCGACCATTGAGCCGGCGGAGTCTTTGTTGCGGTGCAGCCAGTTATCGAGGTGTTCGCCGAGGAAATTGCCGATGAAGGTGCGGATCGTTTCGCCGTTGGGGGAGACGGTGGCCGAGCCGAGTTTTGTTTTGGTCTGTGATTCGAAAACGGGTTCTTCGACCTTGATGCTGATCGCTGCGACGATGCCGCCACGGATATCGGGGGCGTCGTACTGCTTTTTAAAATGGGTGCGTATGGTGTTGACCAGTGCTTCGCGGAAGGCGGCGAGGTGGGTGCCGCCCTGGGTGGTGTGCTGGCCGTTGACGAAGCTGTAGTATTCCTCGCCGCTCTGCTCGGTGTGGGTGAAGGCGACTTCGATGTCGTAATCGGCGATGTGGATGACCGGGTAGAGCCGCTCCTGGCTTTCGCCGAGGTTTTCGTTGAGCAGGTCGAGCAGACCGTTTTTGGACTTAAATTTTTTGCCGTTCAGTGTCAGGGTCAGGCCGGTATTAAGATACGCGTAGTTGCGCAGCATCTGCTCGACGGTGCCGAGGTTCCACGCGAAATCGCCGAAGATTTCGGCGTCGGCTTCGAAGCTGATGTTGGTGCCGTTGCCTTCCTGGGTGGCGCGGGCGTTTTTCATCTCCTCGACGACCTTGCCTTGAGAAAACTCGATGGCTTTGGTTTTCTTTTCGCGGAAGGCCTGCACTTCGAAGAAGGACGACAGGGCGTTGACCGCTTTGATACCGACGCCGTTAAGACCAACCGATTTTTTGAAAGCTTCGGAGTCGTATTTGGCGCCGGTGTTGATCTTGGCGGCGCAGTCCATCAGCTTGCCGAGCGGGATGCCGCGGCCGTGGTCGCGGACGCGCACGAAGCGTTCATCGATCTCGATGTCGATCGTTTTGCCGTGGCCCATGACGAACTCATCGATGGAGTTGTCGATGACTTCCTTAAGCAGGATGTAAATGCCGTCATCTTCGGAGGAGCCGTCGCCGAGTTTGCCGATGTACATCCCGGGCCGCAAGCGGATGTGCTCGCGCCAGTCGAGGGATTTGATGCTGTCTTCGGTGTAGTCGGCGGACATGGCAGGTAGTCGGGAGCGGGCAGTGGCAGTTCGAGGGCGGGGGGAGCGTGTATTATTTAAGATTTACGAACCAATTTCAAGGCCGTAGTTTCTCATTCACAAAGTCGAGGGCTTTGCCGTAGCTGCTCTGGGTCAGAAAATGATCGAGACGGGGCGGGACTTTGCCTTCGTCTTTGAGCCTGCCATGCATTTCCACCAACGCTTCGGAGACTTCCTGCAACTGGCGCAGCTGGGCCTCGGGATCGCGGTCGCGCAGCGCGGTGTCGCCGATGACGGCGAGGCGCTGTTCGAGCAGGGTGGCGAGTTCGCGCAGTTCAGAAGGGGCAGGTTCGGTCGCGGCCATGGTTTTAGCTTAGACTCGATGTCAGCGGACGCAAAGTGCCTGACGGTTTGCGAGTCACCTTTTTCGATCTAATTAACGACAACCATCATGGAAAAAGAGATTCACGAGTATTTCACGGCGATTGATTGGATGGTGGTTGGCGGCTATTTACTGCTCACCACCTGGGTCGGCCACCTGATGAAGGGCAAGCAGGCGAGCATCCGCGATTTCTTTCTGGGGGGCAGGTCGCTGCCGTGGCCTGCGGTCAGCGGTTCGATCATCGCCACGGAGATAAGTGGAGTCACATTTATCGGTGTTCCTTCGATGATCTTTGCGATGAACGGCAATTTTACGTACTTGCAGTGGGCGATTGGATCAATATTGGCCCGGGTATTGGTGGGATGGTTTTTCGTTCGGGTTTACTACGAGAACGAAATCTACAGCCCATACGATTACATGGGCATGAGGCTCGGTAACGCTGCTAAGACGCTGACCACCCTGCTCTTCACCATTGGCAGCATCCTGGCGCAGAGCGTTCGAGTGCTGATCGCGGCAATTCCCCTTGAATTGGCGACCGGAATGCCGTTTTGGGCCTGTATCGTAGTCATCGGATTGTTCGCCATCGGCTGGACGCTGATGGGTGGCATGCGCACCGTCATCTGGACCGACGTCATGCAGTTTGTGTTGTTTCTCGTTGGCGGACTGGTTTGCTTGTTCGTAATCGTGGCAAATCTTGATGGCGGTTGGAATACGGTCATTGATGTTGGCCAGCGCTTTGATCGATTTCGCCTCATCGACGGGAGGCTTGATCCAACGCTGGAGTGGACCCTTTGGGTGGCGATCTTTGCAGTGCCATTCCAGAATCTCGGGATTTTCGGCACGGATCAGTTAATGGCGCAGCGCATGTTTTGCTGTCGCAATGCGAAAGATGCCTCCAAGGCGATTATCACCAGTTCGTTCAGTCAGGTGATCACTCTAATGATGCTCATGGTAGGCGTTGCCCTTTTTGCGCACTATCAAGAGGCCGGTTTCTCTGATCGTGAGCTGGTCAAAATATTAGAGGTTAAAGGGGGAACGGCGAGCGAGGTATCCGCGAATTTGGCCACCACGCTAGCAGTAACGCCCATTTCAAAGAATCCAGAGACGGGAGAGGAATCCGGTTTACCGACGCCCGTGAAAGGTGACTATATTTTCCCTATCTGGATCGTGACGAACCTTCCGGTTGGCGTCCGTGGTCTGATATTAGCGGCAGTGTTTGCGGCAGCGATATCGAGTCTCGACTCGATACTGGCAGCGCTCAGTCAAACGACGTTGTCATTGTTCTATCACCCTGAAAGAGGCGGAGCTCATCTGAATGAAGCCGTTATGTTACGGAAATCTCGAATTCTGGTGGTGCTTTGGGGAATTTTCCTGACTGGCTTCGCCTTCGTGATTGAGGCTTCGCGAGGAAATTTCGACATCGTGCCGCTGGCGTTTGCAATGACGGCCTATACCGTAGGGCCCATTTTAGCGATTTTTCTGTGTGCACTGATCGGCAAGGGTTCTTTCCGCGGACTGTTGTTCGGAACGATCGTGTCGATGGTCATTACGATGGTCGTTCAAACGCCAGTTTGGAACCTGTTGCAAAAGGTGAGTGGAATGAGTCTCGATTGGCTCGGCAACTTACCGACTTACAATATCGTTGATGGGACGCTGCAAGCGACCATCGCCTTTCCGTGGATGTGGCCTTTGACGACTATAATTACGTTTTCGTTTGGTCTGCTGATCCCCGGAAGCGGCAGAGGTGCTCGAGATAATGACGCCGCTAACTCGGTTGAAGCGAGTGGGTGATGACCCTGACTGAGTCGCCAAGGTGGGCCTGTTGGCAGCGGTTGGGACCCCCTAACTTTGGCGCAATTATGTAGGTTTGTAAGGAGGGGTTTGTTAGGGTTCTGTCGCCAATCGGCAGGGCTGGTTCGTCTGCGCGCCTGATGGAATCGATCATTTTCGGTATCGACACTCAGAATTCGGCGTCTAAAAAGATGTATCCGACATGTCAGAATTGTCACCGAATTCTAGTTATTCCGATTCTTGAGAAAACCTGAGAGTTCTGTGTGGCAATTAAGGGCGACGTAAAAAAAAACGTAATCAGGTGATCATTTCCGCTTGTCTGAGTCGCAGTGCTGACCTAAAAAAAGAACTGCAGCAGGGAACAGCCGAGAGGCTGCCGCGAGTATCGAAAAATTGATCAGAACATTGGCACGGAGTTGATTGGAGCCGTGGGTGGAGGTGTTCTTATTGGTTAGTCGAAATGCTCCGGCACTTCCATCATTCCTGGGTGAAGCATTGCGTTAAGCAATGTCTTAGTTTTTGCGTTACCATATAAATTCGAGTGAGTTGCGACATTGGACGAAGAGTCAGCACCGCTTACAAAACAATCGTTACCAGTGCCTGCCGACCCCATTGATACTCAAGTTGATACCCGACTGGACGCTGCGTCCGGTGTTGAAAAAGAAGTCTGCGCAAGCGTTTGGAAATGTGCAGCGGAAGACCTTCGAGGACGCATCGGAGAGGGCACTTTTGAAAGATGGTTCCGACACGTTGAGCTGGACCGGATTGACACTGAGGCGGCCTGGATGGTAGCGCCAAATCCGATCTATCAATTGTGGATCGAGGAAAATTTTAAAGCCGATCTAAATTTGTCATTGGCGACGTTCCTTATGAACTGTCCCCCGGTGGCTTTTCAGGTAGCACTTGCGCTGGGTGGCGACGATTCGGAGAAAACGAAAACGAAGCGGCGCAAAAGTGGTGATGATAAGGTAGAGGAACCTAAGGGGGTTGAGTCTAAAACGACAATATTGCGCCAAATTGAAGGTTCGAAGGATTCCCGTAACGGGGTGGCTGATCCAATGTCTGATTCCGAATTGCTGCGCCGTGGGCGTGCGATCGGCCTGTCTGAGCGCTATTGGATGGACGGTTACGTCGTTGGCGACAACAATCAGCTCTCACATGCAGCCGCAATGGCGATCGTTGAGAAGCAGACGCTGCGCTACAACCCGCTATTTCTTCACTCGGCGCCTGGTCTCGGTAAGAGCCATCTCTTGCATGCGATCGGTTGGGAGATACTGCGCAAGAATCCGCGAGCCCGGATTACTTTTGTTTCCGGTGAGGTGTTCGCGAACGAATTCATCGCTGCGCTGCAAAAGCATTCACTGGTGGCGTTCCGAAAAAAATATCGCGAGGCGGACGTCCTGTTGATGGACGACATCCAGTTCTTGGCGGGCAAAGACGCGACGCAGGAGGAGTTCTTCCATACCTTCAACACTCTCATGGATGCGCGTAAGCAGATGGTGCTGACCAGCGATGCTGCCCCGGCCGAGATTCAATCTCTGGAAGAGCGGTTGGTATCTCGCTTTCAGTGGGGGATGAGCGCGGAGATTCTGGCACCGCAGTTGGAGTCACGGATTGCCATTTTACGCCGCAAGCGTGACGAGTGGAAGGTAGAGGTGCCAGATTGGGCGATTGAGTTTGTTGCTAGTCGGGTTCGTAGCAATGTTCGCCTGATGGAGGGGGCACTGATGCGGGCGGCCACGGTGACCTCGCTAAACGGCGAACCTCTCGACGAAAAATCTCTGGAAGAAGTGCTGGCCGATTTTTGTGTTGAAGAAGATGCTCGCGATGTCAGCCTGGATTCGATTCTCGAATATACGGCGGATCATTATGATCTACAGGTCAAGGATTTGACAGGGCGTCGACGCACTTCCAGGATCGCCGGTGCTCGCCAAGTGGCTATGTGGCTGGCGCGCGAGTTGACCCAGTATTCATTGAAGGAAATCGGAGAATACTATGGTGGCCGGGATCACGGCACCGTGCTGCACGGTGCGCGGGCGATTCGCAAAAAATGCATCGAAGATGCCGCATTGCGCCGTCAGACCGAGTATCTCAAGAAAAGGCTGACCCGTGGCGGTGGTCGTGGCGGCAATTCCCCGTCAGGGAAGCGCCGCAAGTCACTGTAATGATCGAGCCTGCGCCGCTCAGTGTTGCGCTCGAGTGATCGCCGCTGTCGGAATGGGGAAATTCATTAGACAGAAGGGCGATTCGCGTTCAATATGCGACCGATTCGGGCTGGCGAAGCGCGGCTGTCTAGTTGTAATGTTTCGCTACGGTCCGGCCGTCTAGCTTATGAAGTTTCAAATAGACAGAGACGCTTTTCTTGAAGCCTTGCAGCAGGTGCAGCACGTGGTCAGTACTCGGACGACTTTGCCGATTCTTTCCAATGTTCTGATCGAAGCCCAAGGTGACGAGTTGAAACTGACCACCACCGATCTCGATGTAGGCGTGTCCGGTTGTGCCAAGGCTGACGTTGAGCAAGAGGGGTCGACCACACTGCCGGTACGGCGTCTGGTCAACATCATTCGCGAATTGCCCAGTAACGACGTCTCGGTAGAAGTTGACTCCGACAATATCGCTTCGATCCGCAGTGGTCCCAGTTTTTTCAAAATTATAGGCCTCGATCGTGCGGAATTTCCGCCGCCGCCGGATTTTGGTGAGGCGCGCGAGTTCACCCTTTCGCAAAAGGCGCTCAAGCAGAGTTTGCGCAAGACCGGCTACGCAATCTCGACCGATGAGACTCGTTATGTGCTCAACGGTATTTTCTGCTCATTCAAGAACGGCAGCCTTACCATGGTCGCCACCGACGGTCGTCGCTTGGCGATGGTCGAGACCGAGGTCGAGTTTCCTCAGGCCAACGAAATCGACATCATCGTGCCGACCAAGGCCGTCAATGAGCTGCAGCGTCTGCTTGGTGATGAAGGTGACGTCAAAATGAGCGTCACCGACAGCCAGTTGTCGTTTGAGCTGAATCGCAACGTGCTGTTCAGCAAGTTGATCGAAGGCAACTACCCGAATTTCAAGCAAGTCATCCCTGGCGAAGCTACCGAACGGGTGACCTTGGAACGCGAAGTTTTGCTCAGCGCGGTGCATCGTGTCGGTCTTCTGGCCAGCGATAAATCGAACTCAGTGAAGCTGATGTTTGAAAAAGATCAGCTTCACATCACCGCGAACTCGCCGGAAATCGGTGAGGCGAAGGAATCGCTGGCGGTGAATTACAAAGGCAAAAATATCGCCATCGCATTCAACCCGGATTTCTTGATGGCGCCGTTGCGCAATCTCGATGAGGACGAGATCTACTTCGACCTGATCGATGACATGAGCCCCGGTGTGTTGAAGATCGACGAGCCGTTTATCTACGTGCTGATGCCGATGCGGGTGAATCCTTAGGGATTAGGAGTTGAGAGTTGGAAGTCGGGAGGCTCGTCCGCTGTGGGTGGAGAACCGCTGATGGGCGCTGATTTTCGCTAATGCTTGTCCACTGGATGGCTGTCGGGACTTTGACGGGACCAGCAAGGTTTCGCTGAGCAAAGGAATTGGCAACGCTCGATCCAAATTTGTCATGGTATCGCTTCGTGCAGGAGGGGTTATGATCCAAGATGAGGAAGGACACAATCGCTGTTCTCGTGGTGTTGCTGCTGGTTGGAGTCGCGTCGATTCTTGGCGCTGCATGGCTCGCCAAGATTAGCCGGGATCAGATTTGGGCAGAATACGTCTCTCCTGCGGGGTTCACTTTTACCGTATCTTCGGAGACTGACTGGGAAATTTCTCAACCGGTCAATTGTTGTGTATCCGATCCATTGGGGCCTTCCGAATGTCGTTCAGTGGCTTATGGTCGTCCTGAGGATAATGCAAAACGTCAGTTTCAGTTTTTGACCACGCAAGATGGAAAATCGGTAGCCTTTTTGCAAATAGTCCCGGAGCAGGAAATATTGGCACTCTTTGAGCACGGCTCTGGTGAGCTTTGGGCATTTAACCAGAGTTCGCAACAGCACCAAAAACTCTGGCGCAAGATTGCGCTCGCCAATGATGTCGATTCAGCTAACCGCTAACCGCTTTAGCGGGCGTTTCGACTTCGAGGAAGTTTCGGAGTAGGCGGAGGCCTACGGACTGACTTCGCTCGGGGTGGAACTGGGTGGCGGTGATGTTGCCGGACTGGATGGCGGCGGCGAAGGGGCCGCCGTAGT
>JBBKXR010000001.1:0-19061 GCA_037969585.1 Verrucomicrobiales bacterium | reverse complement strand
GAGCGGTAACGTTTTTGTCGTCAAAGCCGGTGACGAATTTGAGTTGCTGGCGACCAACGAAATCGGCGAGCCACTGATGGCGACTCCGGCGATTTCGGAGGGAACTATTTTTATCCGTGGGTCAGAGCATCTGTTTGCGATCGGTGCTGAGTGAGCCCAGTGGATATTTGTGGAGCCGACCAAGGGCGGCGCGGTCTCCCATCTGCACCCGCCCGACGGAAAATCTCGCGCAGAGACGCGGAGGCGTAGAGGAAGGGGATAACTCTGCGCCTCTGCGTCTCTGCGCGAGGCCTGAATCTGAATTCGATGTGGCAACCGATCACTCAGCCCCTTCAGGCTTGGTGATCATCGGGAAGTCGTCGGTGCGGAACGGGGTCATCGGAAGGCCCATTTTTGAGACGACGTTGCACACTGGGTTGGCTGCCCAGGCGTAGCGGACGGCGACGGGAACGGGGACTTTTTCACTGGAAACGGTGATGCTGTCGTTGCCGGTGATCTTGGCATCGGCCCAGACCCACTGCTGATCTTCGCCGCAGATAGCGAAGCCTTCGACTTCGTTGACGTCGACGGTGCGCAAGCCACCGTTGACATGATCGAAGGTCAACGTGGCCTTGTTGCCGGCGATGGCCATATTGGCAAAGGTCGGGCTTTGCGCTTCGATGGTGGTGAAGCCATAATCCTTGGCCAGCGCCCAGCGCACCAGACGGGCAGCGACGTCGTATTTGTTTTTCGGGTGAATGTCGTTGCCTTCGCCGAGGTCGATGATGACCGCTTCGCCGGTATTCGGCAGAGACATCGTTCGGGTTTGCGCCTCGCGCAGTTCGGCCCAGTCGCTATCGCCGGGGGTATCGGTTTCGGCTTTGAAATCGGCGAGTTGCACCCAGTAGAAAGGGAAATCGCCCTGCTGCCATTCGGCGCGCCACTGTTCGATCATGTAGGGAAACAGCTGACGGTATTCCCAGGCTCGACCGGCGTTGCTTTCGCCCTGATACCAGATCACGCCTTTCATGCCGTAGCCGATTGTCGGATGAACGACGCCGGCGAAGATGTTACCGGGGCGGGCGTTGCCAGCGAGGATCGACTCGGGTGAGGAAGGGCGTCGAGGCGGCGTTTTTCCCGCGGCTTTTGCATCGGCGACTTGGGTCTCCCATGTAGCGAGTGTTTTGGCGAACTGCGTCTTGGATTGTTCGGTGGCGTAGTGGGCTTCGCGTGTGGTCCAGGTATCCATCAGCGATTTGAAGCGTGGATCCTTTTCCAATGAATCGCGACGCACCCACGCTTCAGCTGCAGAGCCGCCCCAGGAGTTGTTGATCAATCCAACGGGGACGTCGAGAATCTCGTGGAGGTAGCGGCCGTAGAAAAACCCAACGGCGCTGAAGGTCATGCTGTTGGTCGGGTTGGCGGCTTGCCATGTGCCTGCAAAATTGTCCTGCAGTTCCTGCGTACCGAGGCGCGGTACGGTCATCAGTCGCAAGTTGGGGTGATTGGAACTCAGCGATTCGACTTGGGCTTTCCAGTCGCCGCCGAGGGTGAAGCCCATGTTCGATTGGCCGGAGCACATCCACACTTCGCCGATCAGGACGTCGTTAATTTCACGTTGGCTGCTGCCGGCGATCACCAGTTTAGCGGGCTCGGCATTGGCGGGTAGGGGATCGAGTTTGACCGTCCACTTGCCATCGTCACCAGCGGTGGCTTTTTTGGTTTGCGATCCAAAGCTGACGGTGATTTCGGTGCCGGGCGTGTCCCATCCCCAGATCGGATTGGCCTGCTTTTGCTGCAGCACCATGTGATCGCCGATGATGGCGGGGAGTTTGAGCTCAGCCTGTGCGACGTTTGGCAAAAGCAGTGCCACTGCGGCAAGGGGCGCGACCAAAAATGCCTGTCGGATATTATTCAAAATCATGGCTGCAGACTCGCAGTTGAGCTGAGTAGTTGAAAAGCGCTGATTTTGCCGCGATGGCGCAGTTTGCATCGGTCCGCTTGAAGCTGATTCGGTGCTAGCGGATGAAATTCTGAACAAATCCGGAAATTGAACGCCGCTGGTGTTGCGACTGTCCACAGTTGATGCGCGAATTCGGGGCCGCTTGAGCTACATTGAATAGAAACTATGAAGGACCATGCCAGAACAGGATCGAACGCCTCCCGCTGGATGGGTGGCGCCGCTGTCCTCGGCTGCGCGGCCTTGTTTCTTGCGGGCACGGCGTGTCGGGGCAGTGCCGACAGTCCGCGCCACGATTTTCGGACAGAGATCGAACCGATTCTGATCGAGTACTGTTTTGACTGTCACGGCGACGGCATGGACAAGGGCGGCGTTGCGCTCGACGAGCACGCTGAGCTGGAAATGGTAATGAGCGACGTGAAGCTTTGGGATCATGTTTACAGCACGGTCGAAGGTCTGTTGATGCCGCCTGGTGAAAAACCGCAACCGACGGATGAAGAGCGGCAGATGATCGCCGAATGGATCGAGGCGGATGTTTTCAAACTTGATCCGAAAAATCCCGATCCCGGTCGGGTGACCATTCGCCGTCTGAACCGCGACGAATATAACAATACGGTGCGCGATTTAGTCGGTGTAGATTTGCGACCAGCGGACGATTTTCCGGCGGATGATACCGGTTACGGCTTCGACACGATCGGCGATGTCCTGACGCTCTCACCGGCGCTTTTGGAGAGATATTTAGACGCAGCCGGTCGCGTGATGGATTCCGCCATCGTCACTGAAGCGCCAGCGCCTGAAGTGCAGGAGTTTGAAGAGACCGATTTTCACGGACGAGAACGCATCGGTGACAAGACCGGTCATATGGCGAGCGCCGCGACGGTCGGTGTGCCGTTGAAAAACGCTGAAGCGGGAGATTACCGGATTGAAGTAATGGCCGGCGGATCACAGTCGAAAAATGAATGGCCGTTGATGCGGGTGGCGATCGAAAAGGGGGAGCAGAAAGATTTTCGGGTCGACCGTCCCTATGCCGCGCCGCGTTGGTTTTCGATGGATGTGACCCTGAAGCCCGGCCAACGCTGGTTGAATGTCGAATTTTTAAATGACCAGTACGATCCCACGGCAACGGATCCGAAGCAGCGCGATAGAAATCTTCGCGCGTTTCGTATTAAGATTACCGGGCCACTGAATCGCCCGGTGCCAGCGCCGACGGATGTGCACAAAAAGCTGCTAGCGGCTTCCGGCGATGCCAAATCGGAAACCGACAAAGCCCGCTCGGTGATCGGTAACTTCATGCGTCGTGCCTATCGTCGACCATTGCAGGCAGCCGAACTCGACCGCTTGATGACGTTCTACCAAGACGCTCGGAAGGGCGATCGCAATTTCGATCAAGCGGTCAAACTGACATTTCAGGTGGTCATGGTCTCGCCGAAGTTTCTTTTTCGCGGCGAAGTGCAGCCGGATCCCGACAACAGCAACGCCATTCACCTGATCGATGAACACGCTCTGGCATCGCGGCTTTCGTATTTTCTGTGGAGCAGCATGCCGGATGCCGAACTGATGGCCTTGGCTGATCGGGGCGAGCTGCGCAAAAAACTCGAGCAGCAGATTGAGCGGATGCTGGCGGACAAAAAGATCGCGGCGCTGACCAGCAACTTCGCCGGACAGTGGTTGCAACTGCGCAATTTGAATCTGGTGACTCCCGACAAGAAAAGTTTTCCAGGATGGAACGATTCGCTGCGTAAAGCGATGCGCGGTGAGAGCGAGCATTTCTTCTCCGGGGTGGTCGCTGAGAATCGCAGCATTCTCGAGTTCATCGACGCCGATTATTCGTGGCTGAATCAAACCCTGGCCAAGCACTATGGTATTGCCGGCGTCGAGGGAGATCAGTTTCGCAAGGTCGTCTTCGAAGGGCCGAGTCGGGAGCAGCGCGGCGGTTTGATGACTCAGGCGAGTATTTTAACCATCACTTCAAACCCGACGCGGACCTCGGCGGTAAACCGCGGCAATTGGGTGCTGGAGAATTTGCTCGGCACGCCGCCGCCGCCCGCACCGGCTGACGTTCCGGCCTTGGAAGAATCGGCGCCGGCCGACGACGCCCAAAAACTGACCCTGCGCCAACAGTTGGAGATCCATCGCGCCGATGCCTCGTGTGCCGCATGTCACGCGCGCATGGATCCGCTTGGCTTCGGTTTAGAAAACTTCAGCGCCATCGGCGAGTGGCGTGACACGGAAAGCGGATTAGTGATCGACGCTTCGGGAGAACTTCACACCGGTGAAAAATTCAACGGGCCCGCCGAGTTGCGTAGTCTGTTAGCGAATCAGAAGCAAGAGGCCATCGTTCGTCACCTGGCCGAGGCGATGCTCACCTATGCGCTCGGCCGGGGTGTCGAGTATTACGACAAGCCTGCGGTCGGCGAGATCAGTGAAAAAGTGGCGGCGAACGGCCACAAAATGCACTCGTTGATTCGTGCCGTGGTCGAGTCCGTGCCGTTTCAAAAACGCAGGGGTGATCAACACGACGCCGAGGTCGCCGCTACAGAGGCTGTCACCAAACCGTAAGTCGAGATCGAGTCGGACGTCACATGAACGCGGGGGCTGAAAGTGCGGCCCAGTGCGGTAGAGTTAATCAACATTGAACAGATATCATGAGCGACTACTCAACCATCAATCGGCGGAAATTTTTGCGCGGCGTCGGAACCTTGGTGGCCCTGCCATCCTTGGAGTGCCTGACTCCTGTCGCGAAGGCGGCAGAAAAAGCCGGTGGCGCTATGAAGATGGCGTTTATTTATACGCCGAATGGAGCGATCATGCCGCAGTGGAACCCGAGCGGCGAGGGCGAAAATTGGCAGCTATCATCGTCGCTGACGTCGTTGGAGCCGGTGAAAAAGGATATTCAAATCATCTCTGGACTGGCGCACGACAAGGCCAGAGCCAACGGTGATGGCGGTGGTGATCACGCACGCGCCAATGCGACTTTCCTGACCGGCATGCAGGCGCGCAAAACCGCGGGTGCGGACATCAAGATCGGAGTCTCTGTCGATCAGATGGCGGCGGTTGAGTTGGGTAAACGGACGCGCCTCGAGTCCCTGCAGCTTGGTTGTGACCCTGGACGAAAAGCAGGTAACTGCGATTCTGGTTACAGCTGCGCGTATCAGTACAACTTTTCCTGGCGCACACCAACGATGCCACTCGCGCCGGAGATCGATCCACGATTGGTTTTTGAAAAACTGTTCGGTCGGGCCGACGCACCCGGCGACAGCAAAGCGCAGGCGCGACGCCTCGAAGAGCGCAGAAGTATTCTCGATTTTGTGGTTGAGGACGCAAAATCATTTCAAGCGCAGCTCGGCTACACTGATCGCCTGAAAATGGACGAATACCTCACCGGAATTCGTGAACTCGAGCGCAAGATCGAAGCGGCGGAAAACTTCACTGCAGAGCTTCCCGACGCGGATCGCCCGAACGGCATTCCCACCGACTACGGCTCGCACATCCGTCTAATGTACGACCTGATGATCATGGCATTCCAGACGGACAGCACGCGAGTGGCGAGTTTCCTGGTCGCTCACGACGGCAGCAATCGCAGCTTCAGCGATATCGGAGTCGCCGAGGGGCATCACCATTTGTCCCATCACCGCGACGATGCTGCCAAGATTGAGAAGTTGGCGAAGATCGATAAATTTTACGCCGAGCAGTTCGCTTACTTTCTTAAGAAAATGAAGGCGACGAAGTCGACCAACGGTGGCAGCTTACTCGACGAGAGCATGATCGTTTACGGCGGAGCGATCAGCGACGCCAATCGTCACGATCACGATAACTTGCCGGTGATTCTAGCCGGGCGGGGTGGTGGCAGTCTTCGCTCGGGGCGTCACCTCAAGCTCAAACAGCCAACGCCGATGTCGAATCTCTACGTGTCGATGCTCGACCGCGCCGGTATCAAGACCGATCGGATTGGCGATAGCACCGGGCCGCTCGACTTGATCTAAGCTTTCGTCGACTAAAGGCATCCCGGTCTTTTACCTGACCGGTATACACAGATCATTTCCCGCTCCACAAATCATCCAAATGGGAAGTTGTAGGGCGAGCGTTCCGCTCGCCACTTGAAGCCAGTAACGAAGGAGCCCACTATACGGCCCCTCGAAGCTCACTCCCGCCTACACACCGCGGCAGTTCATCCGCAGGGTTAGGCGCGGCGTCCAAAGCGCCCGCCGTAAAATCGCGGTCTGCGATGAAGTCTCGGGCGTCGATAAACCCGGTTCTTCCGCTGATTCTAGTTGTTCTTGCGATAGGTTTCGATCTGCGATTCCAGGTGAAGAATTTCCATTTCCTTGGCATCGATTTTCTTCTGCTGAGTCCTGGCTTTGCTGGACCCAATCTCGATGGCGCGAAGCTCTGTGGTGAGCTCTTGGATATCTTCGATGATCCGATCGATCTCTTCCTTCCGGCTTTTGATGTAAGGAGCCTCGCCGGAAACCTTGTCTGGCTCCGCCGATGCTGAGTTGAGAGGGGACAGGATTGACTCGGGAAATTGCAGAATGAATTTTCGGTCTTCCTGGCTGAGCTGTGCTACGGGAAAATCGAACTTGTAGTTGTCCTCGATACGCGTCATTCGCACGAAGGTGTTCGCCCGGCCGATGATACGGACTTCGAGTTCGCGACCATTGATGTCGTGAATGGTGCGATTGACGGGCAGCCGGCCTCCGGTTGGCTGGGCGGTTCCGGCATCCGCCGGATCACTCGTTTCCTTAGGCGCTTCCGGGAGTTCCTTGACCGGAGGTTTGCAGTTTGAAAGCGACAGCAGCAGTGCCGTGAGCACCACAGCGCGCGAGGCGTCGAAGGCGAATCTGGAAAGGGAGAATTGCATGGGCTGGGGATTGTCGGTAGCGATGGTGGCCTGGAGTGGTTTTATTCTACGGACTGAATCACAGATCGCAAGTAATCGGAAACACCTCACGCTGTCTCATCAAATATTTTCGAGCATTGCACCCGCGCCGCTGGGCTCCTAGAATGCAGCCTCGGAGTTTCAGGAAACCTTGATCGATGCAACTTGAAGGACAAACCATCGCCATTATCGGCGGCACCACCGGTCTAGGATTGGCGGCGGCTAAAGTGATGGTCGCGGAAGGCGCCAAAGTCGGTATTTGTGGACGCAATGAGGAGAGCTTGCGTCGTTCGTTGGCCGAGCTGGGAGATGCCGCGATTGGGTTGTGTGGCGACGCGACCGATCCAGAGACTTCGGAAAACCTGATCGCCTTGATGGTCGACAAATTCGGCAAATTATCGGGTCTTTATCATGTCGCCGGTGGCAGTGGGCGTTCCAGGGGCGATGGCTACCTGCACGACATCAGCGATGAAGGTTGGCGCTTCACCCTCGACCTGAATCTAACCTCGCTAATGGTCTCCAACCGGGCAGCGGTGCGGCAGTTCCGCAAACAGGGTGGGGGAGGAGCGATTCTTAACATGGGCAGCGTGCTCGGTTTTTCACCGGCACCCGAACATTTTTCTTCACACGCCTACGCCGCCGCGAAGTCGGCGATCATTGGCTTTTCGCAATCGGTGGCAAGCAGCTACGCCAGGGAGGACATTCGCGTCAACGTCATCGCACCCGCCCTGGTGGAGACACCGATGTCAGAACGCGCCCAACAGAATGAGAAGATCCTTGATTTTATTTCGCGCAAGCAACCGCTCGACGGCGGGCGCATCGGTCGGCCTGAAGACCTCGACGCCGCGGTGATATTTTTGCTGGGTAAAGGAGCGCGCTATGTGACCGGCCAAGTCATCGCTGTCGATGGCGGCTGGAGCGTTTCTTGATGACCGAATGTGAGAAATGTGAGACGTAAATGAAGCAGGGAATTGGTATTGATCTCGGCGGCACCACGGTGAAAGGCGTGGCCTTTGACTGTGATCGCGGACGAACCCTTGCTCAGACATCGCAGCCTACGGACGATGGCGTGACAGCTGCCGACGGCAAACCTGCCTTCGCCCACGCGGTTCGGCGAGTGGTGGCCGATCTGGAGAAGGAAATCGGTGGTGCCGCCAAAATTTTGGGACTGTCTGCACCGGGCATGGCAAGTGCCGAATCGGATCGGATCGCCTGTATTCCGAACCGTCTTGTGGGCTTGCAGGATTTTGTCTGGAGCGACTGGTTGCAGCGGCCGACAGCGGTTCTCAACGATGCTCATGCTGCTTTGCTCGGTGAGATCTGGCAGGGCAGCGCACGCGGATTGAGTGATGTGATATTGCTGACACTTGGAACTGGGGTAGGTGGCGCGGTGGTGACCGGTGGCAAGCTGTTGCGCGGCCACATCGGTCGCGGTGGGCACCTTGGTCATATCGCTCTGGATTTCATGGGCGAGGGTGACATTTGCGGCACACCCGGCAGCCTGGAGGATCAAGTAGGCAACGCCACCATCGCGGCTCGATCGGGCGGGCGCTTTGCGATGACCCACGAACTGATTGAGGCCCTCGAAGCCGGTGACACGGAGGCTGAAGAAATATGGGATCGATCGATGCGGGCTCTCGCCGCCGGAGTGACTTCGCTCGTGAATGTCCTCGATCCCAAAGCCGTGATCATCGGCGGAGGCATCTCGACAGCCTGGCACCATATCGAGCCGGGGCTGAACCGGTGGCTGGATAAGTTTGAGTGGCGCCCGGGCAACGCTCGCGTCGAAATCCGTCGTGCGAAACTCGGCGAATGGGCAGGTGCCTACGGGGCCTTGGCCTTTGCTCTGGAAGCGTCGCCAAGTCTCGGCTAGCATAGCGAACTGCCCATGAGCCAGCTTCGTGAATAGTCCAGGCTTGCGGCTACTAACATGTCCGATTCCAACGCGCCATCCTACACCGACACTTATCTCGATCGCTGCAGCGAGTTGATCGATGCCGTGCGCGCTCAGCGCGAAGCCATCGCTATTGCCGCTGACTGGTTTGCGGAGACGATCCTTGCTGGGCGCATGGTGCATCTGTTCGCCTCCGGCCACAGTCGCATCATGGTGGAGGAAATGTGGCCGCGTTATGGTTCGTTCCCCGGATGGAATCCGATTGTCGAATTGTCGCTGACCTTTCACAACGGTGTGGTCGGAGCCAACGGCCAGCGGCAGGCGATGTTTCTGGAAAATGTGCCCGGCTTCGCGACGCGTATTTTGCGAAATTTTGAAATCGAAGCCATCGATACCGCACTGGTCATCTCATCGAGCGGCACCAATATCGTTCCCGTCGAGATTGCCGAGGAATTCCAGAAACGTGGCGTCAAAGTGGTCGCCGTGATCAGCGCGGAACACTCCGCAGCCAGTTCCGCCAAGCGTGACGACGGCAAAAAGCTCAGCGACTTCGCTGACCTCGTGCTCGATACCGGCGCACCGGTTGGCGATGCGATGGTCACCATCGACGGTATGCCTGACACGCCGGTTGCACCGGGTTCGACGGTTGGCGGTTGCCTGTTGATCAATTCGATCAAAGCCGAAGTCGCCGCCCGATTGGTGGCCGCTGGTCAAACGCCAAAAGTCCTCACCGCCGCCTGTCGAATGGATGCCGCTCAGGCGACGGAAATATTCGAGGCTGCCTACGACGAACACGCACGTCGTCTGGCGGGCCTTTATCAGAACCTCGGAGCGGAAGACGCGTTATGAAAGGCCAACCCTTGCGCACCTCCGTTATCGGGAGCTACCCCTTTCCGGGATGGCTGGAATTTTCGTCGCAGCACCTCGAGCAGTTCGGTTCCGCCGACCTCGATGAAATGCGTGAGGATGCCGCGATGGCGGCGATCATGGATCAGGTCCGCGCCGGCCTCGACGTGATCACCGATGGTGAACAGACTCGCTTCGATTTTAACCTGAGTTTTTACGGCCACCTCGAAGGCATCGATCTCGAATCCGAGTCGCCGCGCCGCTTCGGGCCGCCGGCGCACGATCAGCGCGGTAAGCACGCTGTCGTCGGCGAACTGGCCGCGCCGAACGGACTGGGCACGGTTGAGGAATTCGAGCGCCTCAAGCGACTCGCTCCCGAGGGGGCTTATCGGCTGAAGATGAGTATTCCCGGTCCGTTCACCATGAGCGGTCGCCTGCTGCCCTGCGATCGTTACCGCGATCGCTATGCCTTGACCGAAGCGCTGCTGCCACTGATTCGAAAAGAGATCGAAGATTTAGTTGCTGCGGGCTGTGAGGAGATCTGCGTCGATGAACCGTCGATGAGTTGTTACGGCTATCGCGAAGACACCAGGCGCTTCGTCGATATTTTTAATCGCACCGTTGAACCGGGTGTGGGTCGAACGCGACTGTGCACGCATTTGTGCTTCGGAAATTTCAAAGGCCACGCCGTCGGCTTCCGGCGCTACGCACCGCTGTTTCCCGATTTTCTCGACATGAAGGTCGATGAGATGCATCTCGAGATGGCCAGCCGCGAGTATGCCGAACTGGAATTGATCGGCGAAGTCGCCAAGCGAATGGATGTTGCGGTTGGTGTCATCGATGTAAAAAGCTACCTGATCGAAACGCCGGAAATGATCGCCGACAAGGTTCGAGCCTGCCTCGAATTTGCGCCTGCTGACCGGCTGGTATTTACGCCGGACTGTGGCCTCAGTCAGACAGCGCGCTGGGCAGCGAAGCAGAAATTGATCAATATGGTCGCCGGCGTGAAGCTGGTGCGGGAAAGTATTTAGAGAACGATTTTTATGATTGTACCGTTTCAAAAAGACGAGGCCTTACTCGCCGATATTCGCTCGGCCCAACCGGAGGGGTTCAGCTTCTGGTGGCTCGGACAAAGTGGGTTTCTGGTAAAATGGCAGGGCCAGATGTTGCTGTTCGACCCGTACCTTTCCGACTCGCTGACCCGCAAGTATGAGGGCTCTGATAAGCCGCATGTGCGCATGTCGGAGCTGGTGGTCGACCCTCATCGTCTGACGGGTGTGGACGTGGTTACGTCGAGTCACAATCACACCGATCACCTCGACTCGGAAACCTTGCTGTCGCTGAAGACGGCGAACCCGAAGCTGCAACTGGTGTTGCCTGCGGCGAATACGCTGTTTGCACGGCGTCGGCTCGGGCCGGAAGCGCCGAAATTCGTGCCGATCGATGAGCAGGAGACCCACCAGGTGGGCCCGTTCGAGTTCACTGGTATCGCCGCCGCGCACAACGAGGTTGAGCGCGACGAGGACGGGCGATGCC
This sequence comes from Verrucomicrobiales bacterium, assembly GCA_037969585.1. Lineage (GTDB taxonomy): Bacteria > Verrucomicrobiota > Verrucomicrobiia > Verrucomicrobiales > DEV007 > JBBKXR01. The sequence goes on along the minus strand of JBBKXR010000001.1, from coordinate 7,967 downwards.
TTTACCTGGGTTACGTCGTGAAGTTTGGCGACTTTTGCATTTACCACAGTGGCGACACGCTGTGGCACGACGATTTGGTGCGTGCCTTGCTGCCTTTCGACATCGACATGGCGTTTCTGCCGATCAACGGCAATCGACCGAAGCGAAAGGTGGCGGGGAACTTGACCGGCATCGAAGCGGCGGCGCTCGGTCGGGCGATCGGCACGCAGGTGGTGGTGCCTTGTCACTATCATATGTTTGAATTCAATACCGACGAGCCGGATGAGTTCGTCGCCATGCAGGAGCATCTCGGCGTCGAGGGTTGGGTGATGCAGATCGGTGAGCGCGGCGATTATCAGAAAAAAAAGCAGGCACCTGCTGAGGGAGTTTAGGCTCCGCAATTAATCAATCGAAACTCATGGCTCGCTGGAAAATCGCAGGAATCAATTTTGACCATTTTCACATGGGCGACCTGCTGCGCATGGTGCACGAGCATCCGCACGCGGAACTGGTCGGCATTTCCGATCAGCAACCGGAGCGAATGCTCGACGCACAGCGAAATTTTTCACTCGGCGGAGATCAGGTGTTCACGGACTACCGCGAATGTTTGGAAAAGACTCGACCAGATCTGGTGATCTTGTGCCCGGCCGCGGCTCGTCATGCGGAGTGGACCGAAAAAGTCGCCCCGTTCGGCTCGCACATCTTGATGGAAAAGCCGTTCGCGAGCTCGCTGGCCGAAGCCGACCGCATGATCGCGGCGATGGATTCGGCGCCGGGTGATGGCCAACTGGCGATCAACTGGCCCCTGGTCTGGGTGGCGTCGCATGTCGAAGCCTACCGACAGATACAAACAGGGATTATTGGTGACGTCCGCGAAGTGCGACACTACGGAGGCAATCGTGGGCCCCTCTGGCACGGGGCGGACAAGATCGAACACGAGCCGACTGCTGAACAGAAGGCGGCCAGTTGGTTTTATAAACACGAAGAGGGCGGTGGCAGTCTGCAGGATTATCTCGGCTACGGGACAACGCTCGGCACCTGGTTTCTGAATGGCGCGAAGCCGATCGAGGTGACGGCGATGTGGGACACCACGCCGGGCTTGGAAGTTGATGAGCATTGCCTGACCATTGCTCGCTACTCGACGGGTCTGTCGAAATTTGAAAGCCGATGGGGGACGTTCAGCGATCCCTGGACGCATCAACCGCAGCCGAAGTGTGGTTTTGAAATCGTCGGCAACGGGGGAACTCTTTCGAGCTACGACTACGAACAGACGATTCGCGTTCAGACCAGAGACCGGCCGGAGGGATTTACCGTCGACGTTCCGCAGTTAACCTCGCCGCAGAGTAATCCCGTTGAGTATTTCCTTGCCTGCCTGGACAGCGGAAAGGCGGTCGAAGGTCCGCTCAGCATCGAAATTTCGCGGATCGGCCAGCAGGTCGTCGATACCGCCTTGCGCAGCGCGGAAGAGAAGCGCACGCTGCCGCTGGTCGGGGAAAGTTGAGGTAAATCAGTGGCATACTGTCTTCGATCGTTTGACAAGCGACTCAGCCTGAGGTGAAGCTGTCGGCAGATGAGTGAAACCGGTTCTGAGCAGTTAAACCGTTCGCCTCTGGACGCTGAACACGTGGCGCTCGGGGCGCGGATGGTAGGCTTCGCGGGGTGGTCGATGCCGATTCAATACGCAGGCGTCATGCCTGAGCACCGGGCGGTGCGCGATGCGGTCGGGGTGTTCGACATTTCTCATATGGGCCAGCTCTGGGTAGAGGGTGACGATTCGTCAGCGGTGAGTGCCTGGCTGAACTCGGTGTTGTGCAATGATGTATGCAAGCTGGAGATCGCTGAGGGGCAGTACACTCTGATGCTCAACGAGGCTGGCGGGGTGGTCGATGACCTGTTGATCTATCGAACGGCTGAGGCGCAGTATTTGCTGGTGGTCAATGCGTCACGGATCGCGGTCGATGTCGCGCATTTGCAGGATCTTATGGTGGATGGTGTGCAGCTTCGCAATGTCAGTGACGAGGTCGGGGCGATCGCTGTTCAGGGGCCACGCAGCGCCGAAGTATTTCAGAAAATGGTGATCGCGGCGGGCTTTGCCTCACTCGAATTGCCGCCGCGCAATGGCATCGTATCGAGCGGCGACGGCGACCAGCAGTTTTCCGTGTGTCGCACGGGCTACACGGGCGAGGATGGCTTCGAGCTGTTTTGTCCGGCGGTTTCGACGGTCGGCTGGTGGCGGCGGGCGCTCGACGCTGGAGCGGTGCCGTGTGGATTGGGCGCACGCGACACTTTGCGTCTGGAAAAATGTTATCCGCTGAATGGCTCGGATCTCAGCGAGCAGCGCACACCGATCGAGGCGGGGCTGGGATTCTTCGTAGCGCTCGACAAGGGCGACTTCGTGGGCCGTTCGGTGTTGGCGGAGCAGAAGGCAAATGGCGTCGAGCAGCGTCTGGCGGCGCTTCAGCTAGTCGACAAAGGCCCTCCACCTAGACCGCACTACGGAGTGTTTGAAGCGGGTGGCGAAACCCAGGTGGCGGAACTGAGCAGCGGCACGATGTCGCCCACGCTCGGAGCCGGAATCGGCATGGCTTATCTGCCGATCGCTTTGGCCAAAGTCGGGCAACGTGTCGACATCGATGTGCGCGGGCGTCGTTTTGCCGCAGAGGTGGTGAAAAAACCTTTCGTCAAAGGCGCTCCCTGACGTAAATATCCCTGTCTTTAGAAAGAAGCGTATTTTTCCTGTTATGAACGTGCCCGAGCAACTCAAGTATCGCGATTCTCACGAATGGATCGAAGCCAACGTCGATCCCGCGAAGGTCGGAATATCGGATCATGCGCAGGCGGAGTTGACCGATTTGGTCTATATCGAGTTGCCTGAAATCGGTCGATTGGTGACCGCCGGAGAAGCGGTGGCGGTGGTCGAATCGGTCAAATCGGCGAACGACATTTACGCGCCGGTCGGTGGCGAGGTGGTCGAGGTCAACGAGGCCGTGGTCAACGATCCGGCTCTGGTCAATACCGATGCTTTTGGTGACGGCTGGCTGTTCAAGTTGAAGCTCGATGAAGGCGCAGCGGGCGGCGGAGAGTTGGCAGCCCTGCTCGATGCTGACGCGTATCGCTCGCACATCAGCTGAATTTATTATGGCACCGCAATGTGAAACCACCGGTCCTGTCTCGGAACCGGTTTTAAGTGTCGAGTTCGATGACGTCACCGGTGCTGGTGATCAGCAGGATGATGCCTCGTTTTTGAGCCGACATCTCGGCTCTGATCGTGAGCAGGCACTGCAACTGGCGGCGGAGCTCGGCTTTGAATCGGTCGATGAATTGATCGATCGCGCCGTGCCTGCGTCGATCCGAATGACCAAGCAGCTGCAATTGCCGCCGGCGCGTGCGGAGCATGTTGCCTTGGCGGACTTGCAGGCGAAAATGTCGGCCAATCAGCCGATGCGTTCATTGATCGGTCTCGGCTATTCGGACTGCATCACTCCGCCGGTGATCCAGCGAAATGTATTGGAAAACCCGGGTTGGTATACGGCTTACACGCCGTATCAGGCGGAGATCGCTCAGGGGCGGCTTGAGGCTTTGCTGAATTTCCAAACCATGATCGTTGATCTGACCGGCATGGCGGTGGCCAACGCGTCGCTGCTCGATGAGGCAACGGCTGCGGCTGAAGCGATGGCGATGTGTGCGGCGGCGAGGCCGAAAGGAAAACGTTTTCTGGTTTTGTCAGGCTGCCATCCACAGACCATGGACGTCTTGCGCACGCGGGCTGAACCTCTCGAGATCGAGTTGGTCGAATGCCACGAAAAGGACTTCGCTGATCTCGGGGAGAACGATCCCGAGCTGCTCGGTGCGCTGTTTTCTTATCCGAACACCCGTGGCTCAATTGCAGATCAAGAGGCGATGGTGACCCAGCTCAAGGCAGCGGGTGGCGTCGCCGTCGTGACCACTGATTTGCTGGCGCTGACGCTACTTCGTCCTCCAGGCGAGTGGGGCGCGGACATTGTCGTCGGCAGCGCTCAGAGATTCGGCGTGCCGCTCGGATTTGGTGGGCCACACGCCGCGTTCATGGCCTGCAGCGATGCCCATAAACGGCGTCTGCCGGGACGCCTGGTTGGGGTTTCACACGATGCCGATGGTCGACCGGCGTTGAGACTATCGTTGCAAACGCGCGAGCAACACATCCGGCGCGAAAAGGCGACCAGCAACATTTGCACGGCGCAGGTTTTGCTGGCGGTGATGGCTGGGATGTACGCCGTCTATCACGGTCCGACAGGACTGCGGAAGATCGCCGGTCGAATCAACGAGTTGACGGTTAACCTCGCGGGACGCCTGCTGGCGGCTGGGCACGAGCTGGAGAGTGAGGCATTTTTCGATACTCTGACGGTTCGACCGGTCGGTGTTGAAGCCGGTGATATTGCTGAGCGCTGCGTGGCATCGGGGTTCAATTTGCGTAGGCATTCGGACGGAAGGCTTGGTATCAGTCTGGACGAGCGATCGACTCAGCAGGAGGTGGAGCTTCTCGTAGAGATGTTTTCCTGTGGTGAATCGGCTGGCGACAGCGATTCGCTGGGTGTGCCAACAGGCCTGCAGCGCGAGTCGGATTTCCTCACGGACCCGGTGTTTCACGACTATCACACCGAGACCGAAATGATGCGTTACTTGCATCGTCTCGAGGTAAAAGACATCGCGCTCAACACCAGCATGATTCCGCTCGGTTCGTGCACGATGAAGCTCAATGCGGCGGCGGAAATGATGCCGTTGAGTTGGGCGTCGGTTCACGGCTTGCATCCATTTGCTCCTGCCGATCAGGTCACCGGCTATGCGTCGTTGGCCGCGGACCTTGAGGGATGGCTGGCGGAAGTCACCGGTTTTGCGGCGACGTCGTTGCAGCCGAATGCCGGATCGCAGGGGGAGTTTGCGGGCTTGCTGGCGATCCGGAGTTTTCATCGAGCGCACGGCGATACCGAGCGCACGCTTTGCTTGATCCCGACATCAGCTCACGGAACGAATCCGGCGAGTGCGGTGATGGCGGGTTTCGAAGTCATGCCGGTGCGCTGCGATGACGAGGGCAACATCGATGTCGAAGATATCCGAGCCAAGGCTGCGGCCAATGCTGAACGGCTCGGCGCGCTGATGATTACTTATCCGTCGACGCATGGGGTGTTTGAAGAAAGCGTGGTCGAGATTTGTCGGATCATTCACGAGAATGGCGGTCAGGTCTACATGGATGGTGCCAACATGAATGCGCAGGTCGGTCTGTGTCGGCCCGGAGATCTGGGCGCGGATGTTTGCCATCTGAATTTGCACAAGACCTTCTGCATTCCGCACGGTGGCGGCGGTCCGGGAGTCGGACCGATCGCAGTCGCGGCTCACTTAGCTGATTTTTTGCCAGGGCACCACATTGGTTGCGGAGGCTCGGGCAAGCCGCGAGGTGGCGCGCCGGTCAGTGCTGCGGCCTTGGGCAGTGCCAGCATTTTGACGATCTCGTGGATGTATGTCGCGATGATGGGCGCTAAAGGACTGACGGAAGCGACGCGGCTTTCGATCGTCAACGCCAACTACGTGGCGCACCGATTGCAGGAGTTTTTCCCGGTGCTCTACCGTGGCGAGGGCGGTTTGGTGGCGCATGAATGCATCATCGATCTGCGGCCGCTGAAGGAGCAGAGTGGCATCGATGTCGAGGACGTGGCCAAGCGCCTGATCGACTACGGCTATCATGCGCCGACGATGTCGTGGCCGGTGCCGGGCACCTTGATGATCGAGCCGACCGAGAGCGAATCGCGCTCTGAGTTGGATCGTTTCTGTGATGCCATGATCGGCATCCATAGCGAGATTCGCGATGTCATCGATGGACGTTGCTCGGCAGACGAAAGTCCACTGACGCACGCCCCGCACCCGGCCGAGACCTTGCTGGTCGGCGATTGGTCGCGCTCCTATTCGCGGGAGCAGGCGGCTTACCCCGCGGAGTGGACGCGGACTTCAAAATACTGGCCACCGGTGAGTCGAATTGACAATGTGTTCGGTGACCGCAATCTGGTTTGCACCTGCGCGGGTATGGACGCTTACCAGCAGGATTCGCAGAGCGGGGGCGAAGCGTAGGATGGCGGGTCTGTCCCCCGAGCTTACCGATTGGACGCAGTGGCAGCCGAACCTGCACGCCACCTTATTGTTTATTGTGCAGGATGGAAGGGCGCTGCTAATTCATAAAAAGCGCGGACTCGGTGCGGGCAAGATCAACGGTCCGGGCGGTAAGATCGATCCCGGTGAAACGCCGATCGAGGGAGCGATACGTGAGGTCGAGGAGGAGTTGTGCATCACGGCCATCGATCCCGAGCAGATAGGCATTCTGCGCTTCGCCTTCGTCGATGGACTGCATCTGCACTGCACCGTGTTTCGTGCGGAAAAGTTCACCGGCACACCAACCGAGACCGATGAGGCGATCCCCGAGTGGTTCGCCTTCGACGACATCCCTTACGACCGGATGTGGGCCGACGATCAGCATTGGCTGCCGCGTGTGCTCAAGGGCGAAAAGTTTGATTCGTGGTTCGATTTCGACGGCGAGAAAATGCTCTCGCAGCGGATCGAGTGGGTGGGTTAAGGGCAGATTGGTTCACAATTTGCTTACGTGAATCGTTCTGGAGTGAAAAGCGAAAGAATGGGGGCATATCAACCCGATAGCTTTTCCGGTAGAATGAATGGAATCTTAATGGGTAATTTGGCGCTTCGCGCATTGTCTTCCAAAGCTGGCCGCTTTCCCTCAATTGCTGTGTTCTTCGCCTTTCGCTGTGCCCGCACAGCTCATTCCTCACGCCTTGCACTTGAGCGAAATCGACTCAGCTATTCTGCCGATAAATCCAACCGGTTGGTATTAGTTTACAGCTGGTTGGTTATAAAGGTGCGTGTATCGACCGGGTCAGAAATCTCGGATGGCAAGGCGAGAGGCGGAAGGGGATCGAGCTCCCCGACCAACGAACAACGCGGCCAGGAGGAATTTCGGGCCGGTCATGAAATCTCAAGTGAGCACAGCGGACCGGTATTCATTTCAAAATTCTATCGATAGGTGTAAAGAGTTTTGGCAACGTTAGAGCTGACCCAGACCTGACTGGAGGGCGAGTGTTGATTCTGAGTTTGAGGTTCGAGTGGTCACTGCGTCTCCGTCTCAGAGCGGGTGGGGTCTTAGTGTCCAGCACCTTATTCTGCTGGAGTTGTTCGATGAAGTCGATCGGAACGAAGGAGCACCTTCAAGTACTCTCGAAGCTCACTAAATGCATCCTCGATAAGATCGAAATTGATGTCAAATTCGTGTCCGGCCACTGTGATCGCAGCAACCCGATCCCGCCAAAGGTCGATCGTACGAATCAAGCCTCCGTGATAGGTCTGCCCATCATAAAATTCCACTTGGATCTCGTTGCCAAACTCGAAGTTCGCGCTCACGGAAAGATAGGGTGAAGTCCTATCCTCCTCATCGAAATGCGGCTCTTCGGTATCGAAGGTGACTCGCACAATTTCCCAATCGATCGCCTCACAGCATTCAACCGTTGTAGCGGTGAACCGGAAGCACCTATCTGAGCGGTCCAGTTTCAAGTTTTGGGCAGAACAGTCTAAATGAGAAATGTCTCCTGACAGCCTGTTGAAAAACTCCTTCACGCCGAGAATTTAACAAATTTTAGTCTTAATAGTTCCGGCTTCGCCAAATGTGAGATGACGATTCCCTTCGGGCGGCAGCCCTTTTTGCACGCTGGCTTTGTTGGCGATCGGTCGCGGTGCTCGCACCGCTTCCTCACGCCGCCGCGCCAGCCTGCAAAATGACTCGCCGCTCGGCGTGCCGAATTTTTCAACAGGCTGCTAAGCGATCGGGCTGGTGTAAATCAGGCTATCCAACGGACTCTCGACACCCAGACCGTTCACCCCGATGGCCACGTGCAGATAGATCTCTGTGGTGGTAATCTCCTCGTGGCCGAGTAGTTCTTGTATCGTTCTCAAGTCGG